>CAJOPG010000124.1 GCA_905236355.1 Paludibacteraceae bacterium
GGGCGGGTATTCAACACGCTTGGAGCAGAGGTAAAATAACCTCACTGCGCCTCTTTTTATTAGGGAGAGATGAATTAGGAATCTTGAGATAAAAAAATCAGGCAGGGGCGACAGAGGCCGCCCCTGCCTGATTTGGCTTCTGACTTCTGATTCCGGAAGGCGAGCATACGGCGTAATCCTTTCCCCCCACGGGCTGCAATATCTGATTTAGAATTGCCGATTTGTGTATATGGAAAAGTTATGCTAAATTTGCGAGCATAAACAAAATCGCTACAGTCTATGTTTTCAGAAAGAGACACCCAGGGTCCCCGTTTGCGCCGTGGTTCGATAGAAGTGGTATGCGGCTCGATGTTTTCGGGGAAGACGGAAGAGTTGATCCGCCGTATGAAGCGTGCACAATTTGCCAAGTTGCGCGTGGAGATATTCAAGCCGTCGATAGATGTGCGCTATAGTGAGGAAGAAGTAGTGAGTCATGACCGTCGTGCCATATTATCCACTCCTGTAGAGTCGTCATCCAGTATATTATTGCTTGCCAATGATGTGGATGTGGTAGGCATAGACGAGGCTCAATTTTTTGACCCCGGGATAGTAGAGGTATGCAGTGAGTTGGCCCGCCGTGGTATCAGGGTTATCGTTGCCGGTTTGGATATGGACTTCAAGGGTGAGCCTTTCGGTCCGATGCCCGCCTTGATGGCGATAGCGGAGGATGTATATAAAACGCATGCCGTATGCGTACATTGCGGAGATTTGGCGTATGTGTCGCACCGATTGGTAGATAGCGAGAAGCGTGTACTTTTAGGTGAGACGGAGAAATACGAACCATTGTGCCGTCATTGCTATGAGAAAGCATTAAAAGGGGAGTTGACCGACTAATGCTTTTTGATGTTATTCTTCCATTGGCGATAGAGGGAGTGTTTACTTATAATATTCCCGATGTTGTTGAGCCGAAAAGTTTGATAGGAATGCGTGTGCTTGTACCTCTTGGTGCCCACAAGCAGTTTGCCGGCATTGTATGGCGCAGGCATACCGATGCGCTACCGGAAGGAATAACGGTGAAAGATAGTATCTGCATGCTTGACGAGCGTCCGGTAGTGACGCAGGTCCAGTTTTCTCTTTGGGAATGGGTGGCTTCCTATTATATGTGTACCTTGGGCGAGGTGATGAAAGCGGCTCTACCGGCACCCTTGAAATTGGAGAGCGAGACACATGTGAGGCTTAATGAGGAGTTTGTGGCGGACAAGCCTCTCTCTGATACCGCTCAGAAGATATTGGAACTTCTGTTGGACAGGAAAGAAAGAACCATTGATGAAATCGGGAAGAAAGCAGGTTTGAGAAGCATTCTACCTACTCTGCGTCGCCTTCAAGAATCAGGAGCCGTACTATTGGGCGAACAGACAGAAGACCGATATAGGGCAAAGACGGAGAAATGGGTTCGTTTGAGTGACGGTTATCGAGATAACGAGGGTGCACTCCAGTTAATACTGAATGCTCTTCAGCGGGCGCAACGGCAACATGAGTTGTTAGTAAGTTTTCTGCATTATACAGAAGACACGGGTGCCATACGGCGAGAGGAACTATTGTCGCTCACGAGCAGTAATGCCGCGACACTCAAGTCGCTCACGGACAAGGGCATATTAGCCATAGAAGACAGAGAAGTTGACCGTCTGTACAGAGCAGTCGCCACGCAGAAAAAAAAGGAGCTGAACATTTATCAGCGAGATGCCTTCAATGAGATTAAGAAACAATTTGCTGACAAAGACACAGTACTGCTACACGGAGTGACGGGTAGCGGGAAAACAGAGATATATATCCACTTGATTGAAGAGGTAATAGCCGCCGGCAAGCAAGTGTTGTATTTGGTTCCGGAAATAGCCTTGACCACCCAGTTGACGGAGCGACTGCAAAGTGTATTCGGGGAGCGATTAGGAGTATATCATTCCCGCTTTTCGGATGCAGAACGAATGGAGACTTATCGGAATTTAGCAGAAACGGACAAATATTCCGTTGTATTAGGTGTGCGTTCTTCGCTGTTTCTGCCCTTCAAGAACTTGGGAATGGTGATAGTGGATGAGGAGCAGGATGACAGTTACAAGCAGCAAGACCCTGCCCCCCGATATCATGCCCGCAACGGAGCTATTGTATTGGCCCATTTGTTTGGAGCGAAAACATTGTTAGGCACTGCCACTCCAGCGGTGGAATCGTATTACAAAGCCCAAACAGGCCTATACGGATTGGTGAAACTGGAGCACCGCCATGCAGACCTTCAGATGCCTCACATCAGGATTATAGACACTAAACTGCAGTATCACAGGAAACAGATGCAGGGTCATTTTGCGGATGAGGTAA
>CAJOPG010000125.1 GCA_905236355.1 Paludibacteraceae bacterium
ATGATAGTTGCAACGGCTTTCGGCGTGTAGTACTCGGCATATTTGCCCCCACCGTCTTTATTGTAGTCCTTGATGAGGTACTCGAAGATGGTAGAGAAGAAATCGTATTTCTGATAGAACACATCTTCAAAATTGAATGTTGCCAAATGGCTGACGAGTGCAGCTGCAAAGTTACTACGCTGGTCAACCTCGTTGATGAGCGGTGTGAGCCGTTCGAAGATGGTAATCTTGGTCTGTCCGGCAGTAGCCATAGAGAAGATGTCGGCATTGAGGTCGGCAATAGCCAACATAGTGGCATCGAAAATATCGGCAAAGTCGGGTTTCTTGGATGCGTTAATCAGGTGCGCCAGTGTATGCTCATGACGGAGTTTGGGCGTTCCGGCTTGCAAGAAATCAAAAAGATTATCCTCGTCTTCCTCCGTGAAACTGTCATACTCCACATCCCATTTCTCGGCGTGTCCGAGCCGGTCATCTTGTAGTTTGGCTTCGTGACCAAACATATCATTCATATACTTATACAAGAATACTTCTGTGATAATCTTGTACTCATTACCATCGTTTCCCAAGCCGTATTGTGCGCAAACGGCTTTGAGGCGGTCAATCAGTTGTTTGGTACGAATTTCAATATCCGTTTCTGCCATAACTATGCTACAAATCTATATTGTTGATATTGTGTTGTATATTCTTGAACGATAAGACGGCGTATTTCCTTGCGGTCATTCGGTCTTGACGCAGCAGCAAGGTTCATTGCCTTGAGTGTGTTGCTTACACGTGCCATCACCTCTTGTCCGAAGTAAGCCTCATTCTCTATAGCTCGGCGGTCTTCATAGAGGATTTCTTCCACTTGCCGGCGTATCTCATTAAGAGCCTCTACACGCTCCGTTTCTACTTTGGAAATGATGTAAGGCTCGTCCATTTTGCGAGTTTTATTTTGCTCATCTATACGCTTGTATATACGCACATACCGTTCATCATCGTTGAACTTATGTTTGAGCAAAATGTTCCGATGATTGATTTCGCGAATAACAGCCATCACTTCATCTAAATAGCCTATTTTGTCTTCAATCTCTTTGCGTGACTGCGGTTTGAAGCCTTTTTCACGATAGTATTTCTTGAACGATTCGAGCAGTTTCTTGAAATCGTGTTCTTCGTGGTCAAAGTTACATTCAAACTCGTCAATAACCTGACGGAGTTTATTCTGCATCTCATCGTCCCAAATGAATTTCAGTTCCCCTTTACCTTTCTGCACAAACTGATATTCCATCTCGGAAAGGATGTAATTGACCATCCCATGCACATCTTCCGAGTGTTCCATCTGTTCTTGCTGATTAAGGCGCGAAATGCGGTCGTTCACTACCGTAAGCAGATTGGCAAAATTGGAGTTGGAAGCCTCCATCTCGTTGAGTTTCTTTCGAAGCTCATCATCGCCGAAAGTACGTATTTGATTGGTGAGAGCCTTGGCTTCTTCAAGTGCGTTTCTAAGTTCGTACAAGTTTTCCTTGGGGATAGATTCTTCCTCCAACTGCTTGCGGAGGTTTTCGGCATTGCCGCAATCGTAGGCAAAGATACGTTGCTTGATGTCCTTGATTTTCTCCAGTATATCCTCTTTGTTCTCCATGATAGCCTCACCGAGCGATTGGCGTTCCTCGCCATCCTCGTGCGTCTCGCTGTCAGGGTCGCAAGCGTTCAGCTCGCGGATATATTCATCATTGGCTTCCTCGAAGTTGTCCTTTATTCCGGCAAAGTCAATCACATATCCGTATTTGAATTCTTTGTACGGACGGTTGACGCGAGTAAGAGCCTGCAAGAGGTCGTGTCCTTTCATCTTGCGCGTCAGGTATAGGCGTTTGAGGCGGTGTGCGTCAAAGCCGGTGAGTAACATCTGATTGACGATGAGCAGGTCAATGTCGGTAGTGTCCTTGAAATTTTCCGTGATAGCCTTGCGTTCCTCCGCTTCGCCCTCATCGTGCAGTATGAGTTCAGCACGCAAAGGGTGTTCTTGTGTTTGTTGGTAAGCGTCAAACATCTGTTTAACCTTTCGCGCCTGCTTGTTAGTTTCGCATACGAGCATACCGGCAACGGAATTGTCAGCCTGCATTTGGCGGAACTTGATAAGGTCTTTAGTCACAAAGGCTATAAGGGTATTGACATAATTATCCGATTCAATAATCATGTCTTTTGTTACATCCTCTTTCTTAATCTCTATGTCATCAGGAAACTCATCCTTGATGATTTGCAACAGTCTGTCTTTATAGTCCGTTTCGATGTCTTCACGCATGAGCCTAAGCGTAAAGCCGTCCGCGATAGATTTGTCATAATAGTATTTGTCGTAGTATCTACCAAATACTTTCCATGTCTCGCGTTCATCTTTAAGCAACGGTGTCCCTGTGAGCGCAATACGCACAGCTTTAGTGTCGGAGTTCATCAAGTTAGCAAGGAACACTCCACCGGGACCATAGCCTCTGTGCGCCTCATCGACAAAGAATATACGCTGGATATTGGTGTTGTACTGTATCTTGATTTCCTCTTTCTGTTCATCGAATTTTTGGATATTGACTACTGTTATTTCCGCCTGTCCGTCCTTGCTTTGCATGGTCACATTGTTGGCAAAGTCTTTCATTAATTCCTTACGGCTTTGAGCAGTAAACACTTTCAACCCACGAGCATTGAACTCGCGCATAGCCTGTTCCATCAGAGCTATTCTATCAACGATAAAATAGAAACGTGCGACAGCATTGTGCCGTGCAAAATAGTCTGTAAGTATCTTAACGGCGAAATACGAAAGAGCCGTTTTGCCACTACCCTGCGTATGCCAAATAGTCCCTGAATTGATCCCCTTGTCAAGTGACGCACAAATGGCACGATTGGCGAAGAACTGCGGATAACGCATCACATGCTTTTCAAGCTGCGTGTATTCTTCGCCCAACTCGTTTTTCTTGGTAGTATTGACGTAGGCAAAGCCATATTTGAGGAAATAAAGAATACGGTCTTTGGCAAGAAGCGAAGACAAAATGCGGTTGGTTGGTGTCGTTGGCTGCTTGTTTGTCTTGTACTCCGGAAGACTCAACAACACGACCTTACCCAAGCGCGTGAGGATTTCTTTCTCACGTTCAGCGGACATTTCTTCCAATTTCAATGCCTCGTAGTAACTCCATTTTGCCTCACGGAAGACATTGAAAAACATCTTGTCCTTGCTCATTGAAGCATAAAAAGCACCTTGTACAGGTACGCGGCTTTCGGTGTCGTATTCCTCATTATTGGAGAAAATCATCATCTGCGTTATATTGAGAAAACGGCGAAAATCTCGTTGGCGCATTCGGTTGTTCATACGCTCACGTTCGGCAAGCATACCCTCGCGGTTCTGTGGTTTCTTGACTTCGATATGAATGAGCGGTAAGCCGTTTATGAAGCATGTGAGGTCGGGGCGGAAATGGTTGTGCGTAGTCTGGTTCTCGCATTCCAGCTCAATGGTGCAACGCCAGTCGTTGTTATCAGGATTATCAAAGTCAATCAAGCGACAATCGCTCTCGTTCATCAGTTTCTTATAAAACTCACGACCGAGATCATCGTTATCCGCAATGCGGATTAACTCACGGAGTTTCTCGTCTATCTCCGCTTCACGCAAATCTGGATTGAGACGATGGACTGCGGCTTTGAACACATCCGGCAGGATATTGGTGTCGAGATTTTGGCACTGACTTATTGTGTCACGATGCACAAATTTATATCCGAGTCTCTCTAAATGTAGGAGAGCCGGTATTTGTACACGAGTAAATTCACTGAAATTGGCTGGCATGATAATAAAGGTTAAATTTTAGATTTCATCATCGTAGATATTATCCGTCCTCATTCCATAGTATGAAACAATGACATAATACATTATATCTCCGCCTTTACTTAACGATTTTTCAAATGATATAACAATAGGCGGATAATCGTACCCCTCTATATAAGCACCACAGGTTGCAAGTTTTTCATCATACTCATCTTTAACCACCTTGAAATTAGTATATCTTCTTTCGTACTGGGACTTAACCCCTTCAAAAGCCATCAGAGCCTCTTCTTTACGCCAAGAGTAAAAGACCTTTTGAAGCCTTACTGACGATAGTTTCCCTTTTGCAAATAAGAAATTTGCGTAATCATAAGTAGAACCACCTATTTTAACTTTATAGTATGTCAGATTATGTGCGTCGCCATCAAGGAACTGTTCGGCTTTTGGATAAATAACTTTTTTAACACTTGCCATATCATCCCCGAATTTTACTCCGGCGACTCCGTACACCTTGTTTTCTTCACTAAAATCAGGCAGACTGCCAATAGCTTCACCCATTTGCTTCAATCCAACAAACATCATATTGTAAAAAATATCTTGGTCGATGTACATGCAAGTCACTTTCTCTTCAGACTGCATGGAAATAATCATTGTATGGTCATCCATACGCGACCAAGTTTTTACTCCATAATGGTCAGCACTATCCTTTAAGAAACGGAAAAGGAACGTACTATCAGCAGGTGCTAAATTTCCATATAAAACCTCAAGATTTTTTTGCAACACATTAGCAGTTTCTGTGACTTTCTCACCACAACTATCTTGTGCACAGAACACAAATAGTGTATCATTCAAAAAACTTGTTACAATAGTATGAAACTCTACTCCTTGATGCTTGTAATAACCTTTGAACTGGAACTGACTTCCGACATTAGAAACATTCTCCGTGTTAAGTAATTCAAAGCCCCGCGACTTCATCGCTGATTGAACTTCACTTGCTGTAGATTTGCCTACAGTAAGTCCCAAAAACTCTCTTTGGATATTAGTTTCTGCAAAAATAGCCAAAGCAGATACTAAAGTAAACACAAGAAGTAAATACCGTTTCATATATCTTTAGATTTTTTAAGTGCATAAAAAAGTGCGCAAAGATACTCAAAAATAAGCGAATAAGCAAATTTTTTGAGGATAAAAGTTTAATTTTGTAAACTTTTTCGCGTGGGAATGAAAAAATCCAAAGATTTTGGGAATGAAAAGCGGAAAATTAAAGCGGAGTGCCGTTTCTATGACACTCCGCTAAAGGCGATGGTAGATGTGGTTTGCTG
>CAJOPG010000126.1 GCA_905236355.1 Paludibacteraceae bacterium
CGGCAAGGAGTTATATGTAGTGGATGCCTTCTGCGGAGCCAACAAAGAGACGCGCCTTGCAGTTCGCTTTATTGTTGAGGTGGCATGGCAGGCTCACTTTGTGAAGAACATGTTCATACAGCCTACTGAAGAAGAGTTGGAAGACTTCGAACCCAATTTCGTCATCTACAATGCTTCTAAAGCAAAAGTCGAGAACTACAAAGAACTCGGACTGAACTCTGAGACTTGTATTGCCTTTAACACCACTACTCGCGAGCAGGTAATCATCAACACATGGTATGGCGGCGAGATGAAGAAAGGTATGTTCTCTATGCAGAACTACTATCTGCCTCTGCGCGGCATTGCATCCATGCACTGCTCGGCCAACACCGATATGGAGGGCAAGAATACCGCCATTTTCTTCGGTCTCTCCGGTACCGGTAAAACGACTCTCTCCACCGACCCCAAACGTCTGCTCATTGGTGACGACGAGCACGGATGGGACGACGAAGGTGTATTCAACCTTGAAGGAGGTTGCTATGCCAAGGTTATCAATCTTGACAAAGAGTCAGAGCCCGACATCTACAATGCCATTCGTCGCGACGCCCTTCTTGAGAATGTGACCGTTGACGAAAACGGTAAAATCGACTTTGCTGATAAGAGTGTAACAGAGAATACCCGCGTTAGCTATCCTATCAACCACATTGAGAAGATCGTGCGTCCTATCTCTGCAGGTCCTGCAGCCAAGAATGTTATTTTCCTCTCTGCTGACGCATTCGGTGTATTGCCTCCTGTAAGTATCCTCACACCGGAGCAAACCAAATACTACTTCCTCAGTGGATTTACCGCCAAGTTGGCGGGTACCGAACGTGGTATCACCGAACCGACTCCTACTTTCTCGGCCTGCTTTGGTCAAGCGTTTCTCGAATTGCACCCCACAAAATATGCAGAAGAACTTGTAAAGAAGATGGAGAAGAGCGGAGCCAAGGCCTATCTGGTTAACACCGGATGGAACGGCACAGGCAAGCGTATTTCGATTCGTGACACCCGCGGTATCATTGATGCTATCCTTGGTGGTGACATTCTCACCGCTCCAACCAAGAAGATACCTCATTTCAATTTTGAAGTTCCGACCGCACTTCCGGGTGTGGACACACAGATTCTCGATCCGCGTGACACCTACAAGTGCTCGAGCGAATGGGAGGAGAAGGCACACGACCTTGCTACCCGTTTCATCAAGAACTTTGAGAAATATACCACCAATGAGGCAGGCAAAGCACTCGTTGCTGCCGGTCCGCAACTCTAAACACAGAAGGAATACAAATACAAGAAGAAGGACTGCACATGTGCAGTCCTTCTTCTTTTTCAGTGGTTAATCCCAACCCGTTCATTAGACCACTTCGCGTTATTGCATTTTATTTAAACCACTCTTCAAAAGTACTCTCAAAGCATTGAAGGGTCTGCTCCATCGTGTTGTATGACTCTCCTCCTGCAGCATTTTTATGTCCCCCGCCATTAAAGAAGGTGGCGGCATATTCGTTGACAGGTCGGTCGCCCTGACTCCGGAATGATATTTTGAGTTTGTCTTTATCCTCCCTAATAAAGACACTATAATAAACATCTTTTATAGACAGAGGCAGATTGACAAGCCCTTCAGCATCACCGGCGCGGAAGTTGAAACGATAGAGTTCTCTGCGGTCAAGCCAGATGAGAGCGGTATGGTTTTTAGGATAAATTTTCATCTTACGATAGAGGCAGTAGCCCATTAGGCGCATACGATCTGCCGAGAATGTATTGAACACCTGATTATAGATAGCATCTTTGTCCACTCCGATTCGGACAAGTTCGGAGAGGATATTGTACATCTCAGGATGGTTGCTATTGAAGGAGAAGTTGCCTGTATCCGTCATCATACCTGTATAGATGCATTGCGCAACAGGAGGATTGACAAGTGAGAAGTTGCCGGACTGGCATATAAACCGGAAGACGAGTTCAGATGCAGAAGGGCTTTCAGGATGAGAGATAATAACATCAGGGAAATCGGCCGGATTGAGATGATGGTCAATCATGATTTTCTTTGCGGGCGATTGCGCCACGGCATCCGCCATTTTGCCTATACGTTTGAGCTCGTTAAAGTCAACACAGAAGACAAGGTCGGCAGCAGAAAGAATAGTGCTGCATTCCACTTGACGGTCTTCATAGATTACTACTTGGTCGGCAGCCGGCATCCAAGCGAGGAAGTCAGGAAAGGCATTAGGAACAAGCACTGCGACGGGGTCTTTGCCGATAAGTTTCAGATAGTGATACATTGCCAGTGCTGACCCCATAGCATCACCATCGGGAGACATGTGAGTAACAATGGCAACCGACTGCGCAGAGCGCAGCAGTTTGCATGCGGCTGAAATCAAATGTTTGTCTATAGTTTCGGAAATCATAACCATGTATAGTTTGATAGTGCAAAGATACAAAGAATAGAAGAAAGAGAAAAGTAAAAAAATTAAATATCACACAACAGAAAAGTACTATGTATATATATTCTATGCTTACGACGGGTTCAGAATCACCCAATAATCACCCAATAATCACCCAATAATGTTAATAAGGACCCACGGGTTACCCTGCAACTCTTCCGTTCACATATATCAATGTTCAATTTTCATTTTTCACTTTTTACTTTTATTTGTACCTTTGCCGCGGATTAAGAGATATGAATTTTATCGGTTTACTGAAGCGGTTTGTTCCGCCCTACAAGAAAGAGGTGGTGCTGAATGTGGTGTTCAATTTGTTGAGCACTGTGTTGAGTTTGTTCTCCTTTGCTGCCATTATTCCCGTATTGCGCATCTTGTTCGGCATAGAGACCGAAGTATTGTCGGCAGTAGATTTACACAATGTATCCGGCATAGAGGACTGGCTGAGTGCACTAAAGAACAACCTATTCTGGTGGTTGCAAGAGCAACAGACAGCAGGCGGACAAGGTTGGATGCTACTATTATTGGGACTCTTTTTGATATTGATGACTTTTCTGAAATGTCTGACGGCATGGTTAGCATCATATTATATGATTCCCATACGGACAGGCGTATTGAGAGATTTGCGTCAGCAATTATATGAGAAAATAGTAGGTCTTCCCATCGGTTTCTTTACAGAAGAGAGGAAGGGCGACATTATGTCGCGTATGACAAGTGATGTGCAGGAGGTGGAGAACAGCATAATGGCATCGCTTGATATGTTGCTGAAAGATCCGATAATGATTCTCATCTATTTGATTACGCTGTTCTGTCTGTCATGGAAGCTAACATTGTTTGTATTGTTTCTATTGCCTATAAGCGGCTGGTTGATAGGCAAGATAGGAAAGAGTCTGAAGCGTAAGAGCAAGCAAGGACAGGAGCAGACGGGCGAGATAGTGACGCAGATAGAGGAGACCTTAGGAGGTTTGCGGGTGGTGAAAGCCTTCAATGCAGAACAGAAATTGATAGAGCGTTTCCAACAACTGAATAATGCCACGCGGCGCACCTTCAATCGGATTAACCGCCGCTACACACTGGCACACCCCATGTCAGAATTTTTGGGGACTGTACTGATAGCAATACTATTGTGGTATGGAGGGAGTCTGATATTGGCAGACAACAGTAGCATTGACGCCAGCGTATTCATATATTATTTAGTGATTTTCTATAGCATCATCAATCCAGCCAAAGACTTGACCAAAGCATCTTACGGTATCCGTAAAGGCATGGCCTCAATGGAGCGCATTGACCGTATTCTCCAAACGCCTGACAACATAAAGGAACCTATAGTACCCAAACAAATAAAAATAGCAGAAGACCCATCGCAAGAGTCACTGATATGTTATCAGGATGTAAGTTTCTCTTACAGGGATGATGTTGAGGTTCTGCACGATATCAACCTGAATATCAAGCGAGGTCAAACGGTGGCGTTTGTCGGGCAATCGGGTGCCGGTAAAACCACTTTGGCAGATTTGCTTCCACGATTTTACGATGTGAGCAGTGGCAGTATTACGATTGGCGGGGTTGACATCCGGGATGTACACACACACGATTTGCGGCAACTAATGGGGAATGTGAACCAGGAGGCTATATTGTTCAACGACACCTTCTACAATAACATAACCTTTGGAGTGGAGCATGCCACTATGGATGAGGTGATTGCAGCTGCCCGCACCGCCAATGCACACGATTTCATTATGGCAACGCCCGATGGCTACAACACGATGATAGGTGACCGAGGGTCACGCCTAAGCGGCGGACAACGGCAGCGTATCAGCATCGCGCGTGCCATTCTGAAGAATCCGCCCATTTTGATATTAGACGAGGCCACTTCAGCCTTAGATACCGAGAACGAGAAACTTGTGCAGGAGGCTTTGGATCACTTGATGAAGAAGCGCACTACGCTGGTGATTGCTCACCGACTTTCCACCATCAAGAATGCTGATTTGATATGTGTGATGCAGAACGGAAGAATCGTGGAAAGCGGCACACACGAACAACTGATAGAGCAAGGAGGATACTACACCCGCCTTGTAAATATGCAACAATAGAGCATCCTATCCTCAAAAATATAAAGCCTGATATGCCAATGCATATCAGGCTTTGCTTTTACACTTCCTTTTTAGAGATGCTTATTCGTCGCCATTTTGTACATTGTGCGCCATCTCGGTGTCAATAAGAATACGCCCACAATATTCACAAACAATAATTTTTTTACGCAAGCGGATATCCAGTTGGCGTTGTGCAGGAATCTTGTTGTGGCAACCGCCGCAAGCATCGCGCTCTACAGTAACCACTGCCAGACCATTGTGCGCATTTTTGCGAATACGCTTGAAGGCAGTCAGCAGACGCTTATCTTCAATATTGTCTTCCAATTCTTGTGAACGAACCATCAAGTTTTCTGTCTGTTCCTTGGTTTCTGCAAGGATATCGTTGAGTTCAGCCTTTTTCTGATTGAGGTCAACTGTACGTTCCTCAATATCAGTAATGGTTTTTGCCTTGTCAGCCTGACGAAGTTCAAGTGTAGCAGTATGTTCTTTGATACGCTTCTGACAGAGGGTAATTTCCAACTCTTGGAACTCAATTTCTTTCGTCAGGTTGTCATACTCGCGATTGTTGCGAACATTATCCTGCTGCTCTTTGTAGCGACTGATAGAAGCGTTGGCATTCTCAATCTGCACACGGCGGTCGCTGATTTGCGTTTCGAGTTCCTTGATGTCATTCTCAATGTTTTGCAGACGGGTTTTGAGGCCCTCCACCTCGTCGCCCATGTCTTTCACTTCTACAGGGAGTTCACCCTGCAGAATACGCAGTTCATCGATTTTAGAGTCTATCTGCTGCAACTCATATAAAGCGCGCAGTTTCTCTTCATTCGTCATTTCTCTTACTTCTTGTGCCATAGTGTTTGTATTTTATTTGTTAATTTATTATAATATTCATTTTTTCAGTGTTCAGACATAAATTTTCACAGGACTTCTGTCGGACTCTGCAAAAATGCACTCTACCTTGTCTTGCAAAAGTTCACGGAAAATTTCTTTCGTAAATTGTTCGCTTTCAAAATGCCCTATATCGAACGCATTGCAGCGACCATCGACCGACTGAAGTTCATGATATTTGAAGTCGGCACTAACAAAGGCGTCTGCTTGTTGGGCAATCGCCTCCTCCATGAGGTCGCAGCCTGCCCCTCCGCAAAGAGCCACTTTACGGACAGGCTTTTTCTCTGCAGCCTCTACATACTTAATAACAGGCGTTTGGAAAACGGTTTTAAGCAACTCAAGGAAATCCTGCAGAGAGAGTTCATACGGCAGATTTCCTATCACACCCAAGCCTACATTCCCAGCCGCAGGAGACAGAATCTGATACTGCTTTATTCCTAATTTCTTCGCCATTCTGCCACTAACGCCATGCAGCCATACATCCATAGCGGTGTGAGACGAATAGAGCACAATATTATGTCTGATGGCCATTATTGCACACCTCTCGGGGCGTGTATTGCCCTCTATTGTCTTCAGTCCGCGGAAAAGAAGCGGATGATGAGATACTATCATCCGACAGTTTTTCTCCACTGCCTCCTGAAGGACTTCCTCCGTAATGTCAGTACACAGCAAAACACGGGCTACCTCTGTATCCCTCACTCCAATCTGTAACCCCGAATTATCCCACCCCTCCTGCTGACTCAGCGGCGCTACAGATTCTATGATATTGATTACATCATTTGCAGTCAAAGGAATTATCCCTTTTTTGCTCCGACACCGGTTTTAGTCTTGGTAGCCGCCGATTTCTGCGTTTTCACTTGTTGCTTAGGCTGTGTTGTTTTCTTGGCAGCATGCTCTTCTTCTTTGAGAATCGGCTTTTCTTCCGTGGTATTTTCTTCTTGTTCTGCATATTCGGTGATACCTGCTTTAAGAAGCAAGTTGTACCACAAAAGCAGTTTGCGTATGTCTGACGGATATACCCGGTCACGGTCAAAATCGGGCAACACCTCAGCAAAGAAGTTGCGTAAAGTGTCGTTATCTGCTTTTTTGATATCAAAAGCCACCGGTTCTGCCTTCTGCTTGTCACGCAGAGAGGTAAGTACTTCGGAAAGAGGTTTGTCGTCCGAAATGGTAAACATTGAGATATCTGCCAGACTGACAATCTTGTCTCGAGCATAGGTAGGAAAGCGTTTGCCGTCTTCCAAAGACTCTACAATAAGCATATTGGCCCCTCTGCTCACGAGGCGGTACAGCCCCGGTTTACCGGTAACTGCGAGAATATTTTTCAACATAAAGCGTTACAATTTTATTTCAGCGTGCAAAGATACGACAAATAAATGAATCATGAAATACGAAAAAACAAGCGCCCCGCCAATAAGGCTATTTATCATGTCTGACTCCGTGTTCAAGGGAATATACCTTATTGAGCAACAGCTTCAATTCTTGTTTTTGCTTGGGAAGCGAGGCCTCTAATTGTTCTATCTGCAATGCGAGCAATTGTTTGTCAGCAGTTTCAGCATTATACTCATGCCGCAATTGCGTTAGCCGTTCCACTTCTGCCTCGTAAGCACTCTTTTCTTTCAGATAGTTGAGATATATCACCCGGGCATCATAGGACGCGAAATCAGAAGGTGAAGTATAGACTTCTTCGTCCGAATACGCAAAAAATACAGAAGCAGCAACGGAACCATTCTCCTTCTGCGCTGTCCGGGTCAAGACTTCAGTTGCAGAAGAGGCAACCGCTGATGCCGCATCTTCCTTGCGGAAACGAAGCATTTGGGCCGCAGCACGGATATAATCATCCGACTCTGTACGAAGTATTTTTTTTTCTGCATTAGGCACAAACTTATATACCACAACCAGCGAATCGGCACACCGACGGTCTGTTGCGAACCAACCTACATTCAGTGTCTCGTCAATGGCAAGCATATAGTCGTTTCTAAAAGAGTTGAACGGCATACCTGCATTCTCCGGGGCCAACCATGTATCGGTCTCTGAGTTATACTGGGTAAACCAAATATCGTATCCCCCTAATCCGTCTTCTCTATCGGAAGCAAAATACATAGTAACACCATCAGAAAGAACAAATGGGAAATCTTCGTTGGCAGAAGAGTTGACCTCCGGAGGGAGTGTATCACATTCGCTCCAACTATCGAGCAGGCGCTGGCAGGCTACAATCGAAACTTGCCCGCTATCATCCTTCGTGGAAAAATACATGCGATCTTTGCGCTGATTAAGAAACTCCACCCCATCGCCCTTCTGCGTAAGTGTTCCTGCCTCAGCGGATAGCCGGTAGGCAGTAAGGAACTTGGCTTTGGGCAATACTATTGAATCTAACACCACGATGTCCTCCACTCTGTGCATATAACGCTCCGCCTTGCGGGCACGGACTATCTGTTGCTTTGTATAGGCATACCACTCATGAGTAGGTTCTATCGTTTCTAAATAATCTTCATAATAATCTGCCGCCTCCTGGAAACGGTATAGGGAGAAAAGGAGTTCACCTAAATAGAAATTGCGCAAAGCATATTTGTCACCAGCCTGCAGAAAATAAGAGATAGCCACTTCCGTTTCTCCTAATTCCTGCATACAACGGGCATAACGGTAGATATACAACACCTGCTGCGGCTGCTTTTTGAGCAAATCCTCATATTGTTTTGCAGCCGCATCATACTGCTGTTTTTGAAACAATTCGTCTGCTTTGATTGCCGTTTGTGCCCCTATTGATACTCTTGATAGCAGCATAATGCCAAAGCAGAGGAAACAACGCAGCATTCCGTTAGACACTTTTACCGTAATCCGATTCATACTTATATTATTACATTCACTCACAGCGCATCATCCTGTCCGATTTCTCCACATACCAAACGCCGCTGCAAAGATAGCACATTTCCTTCAATACGCCAAACCACACAAAACAACCCAATACCATAGAAAGCAGGTAGCGTCACCGGTACATCAGAAGCCCGGACAAACCCTGGATGAAACCCATTAAGACTACAACGGCCGTCACACAAAACTTGCATTTCCCCATCATACAATCAGCAGGGATGCGGAATATTGATTATTACGGTCCTCTGATACGATTTTCTTTGATTTAAGGAAATCTGACAGTACTATCGGCGGATAAGTAAAGTTTGCAAATGTCACAAAAGGCACTTTATTTCCCGTTTGCGGGGTTTTTCGGCAAAAAATGTTTTACCCTATTGCGTATTTTAGATATTCTTCGTATCTTTGCATGCTAAAATAAGAAAAGTATAATAACATATATTAAATGGAAGAACAGAAAGAACAGTATGGCGCCGAATCTATTCAGGTGCTGGAAGGATTGGAGGCAGTGCGCAAACGCCCTGCTATGTATATTGGTGATATTTCGGAGAAGGGTCTGCACCACCTGGTGTATGAAGTAGTAGACAACTCTATTGACGAGGCATTGGCGGGCTATTGCAATGAAATAGCCGTCCATATTAACGAGGACAATTCAATTACCGTCCAAGATAATGGTCGTGGTATTCCTGTTGACATGCATCCTAAAGAGCACAGAAGCGCTCTTGAGGTGGTAATGACCGTGTTGCATGCCGGAGGTAAATTCAATAAAGATTCATATAAAGTGTCCGGAGGTCTGCACGGTGTGGGCGTAAGTTGCGTAAACGCGCTTTCTTCTCACATGCATGTGGAGGTATACCGGGATGGGCAGATACATGCTCAGGACTACATCAAAGGCAAACCTGTATCTCCTGTGCATCCTATAGATATAAAAGAGGCCACCGGGAATTGGGAATTGGGAATAACAGGTACTTTCGTGCAGTTCTGGCCGGATGAAACTATCTTTACGGAAACTGTCTATAAGTATGACATCTTGGCCAAACGCATGCGTGAATTGGCATTTCTGAATGCCGGCATACGGATTATACTGAAGGACAAACGGGTAAAAGATGCAGAAGGAGGTCAGCGCATAGAAACATTCTATTCAGAGAAAGGTCTTCCAGAGTTTGTTCGCTATCTTGAAGGAACCCGCACCCCCCTTATCTCGGATGTTATTTGTTTAAACACGGAGAAGTATGGGACCCCGGTGGAAGTGGCAATGATATACAACACCGATTTTAACGAAAATGTTCACTCGTATGTCAACAACATCAATACAATAGAGGGCGGAACACATGTACAAGGATTCCGCACTGCGCTAACACGCGTGATGAACAAGTATGCGGAAGAAAGCAAGTTGTTGGAGAAAGCCAAATTAAAAGACAAGGACGGAAAGTCCGCTATCGACCCCAACGACTTCCGTGAGGGTTTGACAGCCATCATCTCCGTGAAGGTAGCAGAACCTCAATTTGAGGGGCAGACCAAAACCAAACTCGGCAATTCCGAAGTAACCAGCATGGTCAGCCAAGCTGTAGCAGAAGCACTTACTAACTATCTGGAAGAGCATCCTGACGATGCGAAGCGGATAGTGGAGAAAGTTATTCTCGCAGCGCAGGCCCGCATAGCAGCACGCAATGCCCGTTTGAATGTGCAGCGAAAGAATCCTCTCTCAGGAGGCGGACTCCCCGGAAAATTGGCCGACTGCCAGAGCAAAGACCCCGCAGAATGCGAACTTTTCCTCGTCGAAGGAGATTCTGCCGGCGGAACCGCCAAAACGGGTAGAGACCGCTACCATCAAGCCATTCTTCCTTTGCGTGGTAAAATTCTGAATGTAGAGAAGGCGATGCCTCACAAAGTATTCGAGAGCGAAGAAATCAAGAACATATTCACAGCTTTGGGCGTTACTATCGGTACTGAAGAGGACCCCAAAGCGCTGAACCTGAACAAAATTCGTTACCATAAAGTCATTATCATGGCGGATGCCGATGTTGATGGTGCGCATATTGCGACTCTTGTAATGACATTCTTCTTCCGTCACATGAAAGAACTGATAGAGCAAGGCTACCTTTATATTGCTATGGCGCCGCTGTACCAATGCAGCACTCGCAATTATAAAGAATATTGTTGGAACGACCAGCAGCGGCATAATTTCATTGAAAATTATGCCGGAGGCGATGAGCGCCAAGTGAAAACGCAGCGCTATAAGGGTCTGGGCGAAATGTCTGACGAGCAACTATGGGAAACCACAATGGATCCTGAGCGCCGTATGCTCAAGCAGGTTACCATTGAAAATGCGGCAGAAGCCGACCGCACCATATCTATGCTGATGGGCGAAGAGGTGGCACCTCGTCGTGAGTTTATTGAGCAGAATGCCACCTATGCAAAGATTGATGCATAAAGTGCTGCTTATTGAGATAAATGAATATTTGTGTATATTGTAGTGCCAAGGATACTATTGCTGAAGAATACAAGCAACAAGGTCGCATTATCGGCAAATGGATTGCCGAGAGCGGGCATACATTAGTGTTTGGAGGTGCCACAGGCGGATTGATGACAGAGGTGAGTCGCTCTGCCTTTGAATCAGGAGGACAAGTAATAGGGGTAATACCACATCGTATCATTGTTTCGGGAAGACGCTCCCCATGGTGCACCCGCATCATCAAAGTGGCACACATGAATGAGCGTAAACAACGGATGAAAGAGTTGGCCAATTGCTTTATATGTTTGCCGGGAAGTTATGGCACGCTTGATGAGATGTTTGATGTAATAGCGGCCGGCACTGTGGGAGAACACCATAAACCTATATACATACTGAACTATAACAATTTTTATCTCCCGCTTATACAGGAAATTGCCCGGATGAAACAAGAGAAGTTTATTCCTGCTGAAGAAAGTTACATTCCTGTTTTTGTAAATGAGACTAAACAACTTATAAGTTCTATAGAAACCCATAACCCCAAATAAATACTTTCTATGAATCTATTCTTCAAAAGACTGACAGGCAAACTCCATTCCACAAAGAAAATGGAGCAATATATTGCTGCTATGGAGGCGGAGATAGCGCGCTATCGTGCAGTGGAAGCTTCACCCGAACTGAAAGAATATTGTGAATTAAAAAAATCGGTAGAGTCAAAAGCATTTGCTCAGAACAAATACAACTTGACGCATACCAAATATAAAACCACCAAGCCCCACCTTCTGACACTCGAGTTCAGAAAACTTCTCCACAACAAGCAACTGATGCTCTATTTGCAAGTAAAGGATTCGGCACAACTTAAAGACTATTTAGAGTTTCGTCAGTCGCCGGAATATGTGCAGTTGTCTGACAAAAAGCTGGTGCGCAAGTCACCACAGTTAAAAAATATGCTTACTTTTGAAAAGTCAAAGGCATATAAGGCATATTGGGCATATAAAGACTCCAAACTACCAACTCGCTATTTGGAGTTGCGCGAACTTATAGGTACAAATGAGTTCCAGGAAGAAAAGGCCTTCTGGAAAAATCCGAACAGATGGCTGACAACGGAGGGACATGTGCAGGAAGTGCGCTTTGCCCAACTTTCTTCTTCGTCCGACATCAAATTTTTCCTCGCAACAGATGTGAAGAAAATAGAGAAAATGGAGAGTTATATCCGTGTCTTCAATGATGATTTTGATTGGTTCAAACTCGCAGACTCCAAGTGGAGCGCAGGTTTCGCATACAAAAGCAAACAAATGAAGGCCAACCACTCGTTTGTGAACGAACAACAAGCAAATAATGGAGGTTTGAATACAGGTACTATCGGTGGGTTCCTTACCATTCTCACAAAAAAAGAAAGTGCTACTGCTCCCGCATGGGATCCGCAAAAAGGCTTTGTTACTAAAGATTTCGAGTACACTTCCGATATCATTCAAACCGCCAACACCTTCCGCCAAAAAGAAGGATTGTTTATGGTGAAACTTCGCACAGAAGGGAACATACACCACGCATGCTGGTTAGGCGGATACAACAAGTTACCATTGATTAACATTTTCCACTTCAACGGGAGAAATATCGTTGTAGGTAATCTTACAGACAAAGGTTTTGATGGTACTTCGGTAACCGGTATCTGCGCCCGCAAATATTACATCTACTCTCTACGCTGGACCAAGAAAGAACTCATCTGGTATGTGAATAACATTGAGGTGTATCGAACCAACAGAAATCTTCCCCAAGAAGACTTATATTTAGCATTGTGCTCTTTCATTAGCGAGAAGCAACGCGCTACAGAAGGCAAGATGGAAGTAGATTGGGCGAGAGTGTATAGCACTGCCGAATGAAAGGTTAGTTGAGCCAGTATGGATGTTGCAGGTATCACTTTCAGAGAAAACAAGCGTTTTGTATTGATTGCAGGACCTTGTGCAATAGAGAATCAGGAGATGGTTCTTCTAACGGCGCGTACGCTGCAACAAATTTGTAATCGGCTACACATCGACTTCATTTTCAAGGCCAGTTTTGACAAGGCTAACCGTAGTTCTGCATCTTCGCAAAGAGGCGTCGGGTTGCAAGAGGGTTTGCGCATTTTGCAAATGGTTAAGGACACACTGCATCTGCCTATTCTGACCGATGTACACGAGTCATGGCAATGCGCTCCGGTGGCAGAAGTAGCAGACATCTTGCAGATTCCAGCCTTTTTATGCAGACAGACAGACCTGTTGGTAGCCGCAGCGCACACAGGGAAAGCGGTGAATGTGAAGAAAGGACAGTTTATGGCACCATGGGATATGAGGGGTGTAGTAGAAAAAATCAGCAAAACAGGGAACAGGAACATATTGCTTACGGAACGCGGAAGCAGTTTTGGCTACGGGCATTTGGTAGTGGACATGACCTCGCTGGTAGAAATGCGCAAATTGGGCTACCCTGTTGTTTTTGATGCCACACACTCTGTTCAACAACCTTCCATGGGCACTGGTATAACCGGAGGAAGTCGAGCAATGGTATCACCTTTGATGCGCGCAGCGCTTGCCGTGGGTGTGGACGCTTTATTTATGGAGATACACCCCAATCCTGACAATGCCATCTCTGATGCCGCCAATCAACTTCCTCTTGACAAAGCGGAACTGGTATTACAACAAGCAATATTGATTGATGATGCAGTTAAACAAAACCATATCCTATGCTGACCGGGCACGCACTATTTTTGCCGAGGAAATAGCGGAATTGCAGTCGTTGATGAGCCGAATAAATTCATCATTCGATGCGGTGGTGGATGCTGTGCTTTCTTGTAAGGGAAAGTTGGTGCTTATGGGTATAGGAAAGACGGGCATCATTGCTCACAAGATAGCCTCTTCTTTGGCTTCGACAGGCTCTCCTGCCGTCTTTATCAATGCAGCAGAGGCTGTGCATGGAGACTTAGGAATGGTGGCTTCGGAAGATATCGTAATATTGGTGAGCAATTCGGGGGCTACAAATGAGATTCTCAATGTAATAGCACCATTGCGTAATATTGGTTGCCGTTTGATTGCCCTTACGGGTAATCCTGAATCAGCATTGGCGCACGATTGTGACCTTGTTCTCTCCACTCATGTTGATCATGAGGCATGCCCGCTTGGTTTGGCTCCCACCACCAGTACAACCGCCACACTGCTTATGGGGGATGCTTTGATGATATGCTTGATGGAACAACGCCGTTTTAAGGCAGAGAACTTTGCTATATATCACCCCGGAGGAGCCTTAGGAAGACAACTATTGCATAAAGTATCGAACAGAATGACAACCGACATACCGATGGTTACCGCTCAGGCCGATTTCCGGACCATCATCCGGGAAATGTCGGACAAGCACCTTGGCATGACACTTGTATATAACGGAGATAAACCTGTAGGGATCATTACTGATGGTGACATCCGCCGTGCTATACAGCACTATGACAATCTTTCTTCAATAGTTTCTGCAGACATTATGACCTCTGACTTTAAGAAGATTTCCAAAGATGCTTTGCTTACGGAGGCATTAGCCGAGATGGACAAGTACAATATTACCACATTGGCGGTCACCGAAAACAATCAAGTGGTGGGTATTATTTCCATTCATCACATTATTGACTTTGCCCAATAAATAGCAGGGTAATTCTTTCAAATGTGTTTGCCCTCCTACCTATGTTATAATTAAGAACTAATAGATATGAAAAAACTGAAATTAAAATTATTGACTCGTATCAACCTGATTGCAGCCTCACTGATTGCCTTTTTAGGCATAGGCGGTTGCAAACAACAAAAGGCTGCTGTAAAGACAAGTGAGGTCAATGAGCAGGAGTGTTCGAAAGAAAGTTTCCGTCCCGTTCCTGTCAAGTATGGAGTGCCGCGCGCCGGCTATTCGGTAGAGGGTGTAGTGGTTGATACAGAGGGCATTCCACAACAGCACACCGTATTGATTTCCACAAGAAAAGATATGGAAGGGGCCTTTGAGGTCAACACAGATGAATCAGGAAGGTTTTCCACTTATTTTAGCGGCTTCCCAGCCGATAGCCTGTATTTCAAGGTGGGGGGCATCTCTACTGCAGAACCTATCAAATATTCTGAGGGTGTCGATGACTTTGACCGTGGTGACACAAAAACGGAAGTAGTCATTACCCTTCCTTCTGCACCCGACAATGGCCGTGTTTTAGTAAAATACGGAGTACCTCCCCGCACATTGAGAGAGTAAGATCTTATGGATTGGCGTCAGCGGACAGCATTAGAACTGGAACGAATTCGCAGGCGGAATTTGAAAACACTTCACCCCCTGCAGCAATTATTTTGGGAAAGTACATTGCGTTGCAATGTACATTGTCGGCATTGCGGTAGCGACTGCCGACAAGAGGAGTTGACTCCTGATATGCCAAAAGAAGATTTTTTGCGGGTAATTGATGAGCAAGTGCTACCTCATGTGAATCCGCACAAAGTGATGATTATAATATCAGGCGGAGAACCGACAGTCCGAAAAGACCTTGAAGAAATCGGAATGGAGTTAAAGAAGCGTGAGTTCCCATGGGGTATGGTTACCAACGGACTCATTCTCACACCTGAACGTTATAAGGCTCTAAGGAATGCCGGCATGCTATCAATGACCGTAAGTTTGGATGGCAATGAGGCTGACCATAATTGGATGCGCGGACATAAACTGAGTTATCAAATGGCCACTCGTGCTATACGCCTTGCAGCTTCTGACCCGCGCCTTACTTGGGATGTGGTTACTTGTGTAAACCGACGGAATATACACTATTTAACTGAATTGCAGCAGCAACTATGGGATTTAGGTGTGCGGAACTGGCGGTTGTTTGGCATAGACCCTATGGGTAGGGCAAAAGATGACCCCGAACTGCTTCTGACGGATGAGGAGTTTACACAATTACTGGAGTTCATTCAAAAAGAACGGGAAGAAGGCCGGCATGTAAGTTATAGTTGTGAAGGATTTTTAGGTGACTACGAGGGCAAAGTGCGTGACCACTTATATCAATGTGCTGCAGGCATCTCTGTAGCATCAATCCTGATTGATGGCAGCATTAGTGCCTGTACTTCTATCAGAGGCAAGTATTATCAAGGAAACATTTATCACGATGAATTCTGGCAAGTGTGGGAGAATGGGTTTGAAAATTACAGGAACCGCAGTTGGATGCGAAAAAAAGAGCCTTGCAACAAATGCAACATGTGGCGTTATTGTGAGGGTAATGGAATGCATCTGCGCGAAGAAAACGGCGATTTGATGACTTGCCATTTGCATCGGATAATTAAAACAACTCCTTAAAACTCTCTTGAATAAAATAGGAAGGAAATGAGTAAGAATGCAGTCATACGATTGGATGTAGAGAAAGTGGTGAAAGAAAGGGCAAATGGGAAGCATGTACCCCAGTTACTAATCCGCTTCTTGAAGCATATTGTGCATGAAGACACTTTCAATCGCTTTTTTGAGGAACATCCTGACCTGAAGAACTATGACTTTATCCGTGAAGTGATAGGTCCGAATCTGCTCAGGGCTTCTGTTGAAATAGAAGGCTTGGAAAACATCCCTAAAGATGACACCCCTTTGTTTTTTGTCAGCAATCACCCTTTAGGAGGATTAGACGGAATGATAGAGGCATTAATGTTAGGGGAGTACAGAGGAGGTCGGCTACGCGTCATCGTCAACGAATTACTTATGAACCTCAAGCCGCTGGAAGAAATATTTATTCCTGTTCAGGTAGGCAGCGGCAAACAAAGCAAAGAGAGAGTTGCCGTGTTGGACGAGTTATATGCATCTAACTATGATATTCTAACCTTCCCTTCCGGCAAATGCTACCGTAAAATCAACGGCAAATTGCAAGATCCTGAATGGAAAAAGAGTTTCGTGCGCAAGGCGGTGGAATATCATAGAGATGTAGTGCCTATCTTCTTTGAGGGACAAAACTCTAATTTCTTTTATAATTTGGCTCTTTGGCGCACACGTTTGGGAATAAAACAAAATATAGAAATGTTGTTCCTTGCCGACGAAATGTTTAAAGCAGAAGGAAAGCATTTTAAAGTATATGTAGGAAGTCCTGTTTCATGGCAAACATTTGACGGGAGCAGAAGTATTGGAGAATGGGTGGAATATGTACGAAAAATCTGCGAAGCACTTCCCGAAACAACCAACAAATGCATATGAAAGATATCATCCCGGCAGTAGATAAATCACTGCTAAAGAAAGAACTTACAAAGGATTATTTTTTGCGTCCGACAAATAAAGCCGGTAACGAGATATATGACATTACTGCCGACATCGCTCCCAATGTAATGCGGGAGATAGCCCGTTTGCGGGAATTGTCGTATCGTGCGAGCGGTGGTTCTACAGGAGAGGAACTGGATATGGATGATATGGACACCATGTCCAAACCTTATCATCAACTGATAGTGTGGGACCCTGAAGCAGAAGAAATTGTAGGAGGGTATCGGTACTTATGTCTTACTGACTGCACTTTTACGAAAGACGGACAACCTTATATTACCTCTGCCCATTTATTCCACTACACAGACTACTTCATTCAACAATATCTTCCTTATACCATAGAACTTGGTCGAGCGTTTGTTCAACCGCATTATCAGGCACGGGATGCCGGAGTTAAAGCATTGTTCGCTTTAGACAACTTGTGGGACGGACTCGGAGCCATATTCTATAAACACTCCGAAATAAAATATTTAATAGGGAAAGTAACAATATATCCTTCTTACGACGATGTCTCACGCAACCTCATATATGCCTACCTGCGCCGCTATTGTAACGATGAAAAAGGGTTGTTTATGCCCTATCATCCCATTGATATATCCGTAGAGGGGCAGAAGTTGGCAGATGAAATCTTTAAAGGAAATGATGCAACAGAGAATTTTCACACTTTGATGAAGGTCGTACGGACGCACGGAACTACAGTGCCACCGATGTTTTCTGCCTATCTGAATCTTACACCTCGTCTGCGCTTCTTTGGTAATGCCGTTAATGACGAACTCAGTAATGTATATGAGACCGGGATTATGGTCGAGATTCAATATATATACGAAGACAAACGCAAACGCTATATCGGCTCCTATTTAGAATACATCAAGAACCGATTAAAACATAATATATTACAACGAAAGGAGAAAAACAAACCAGCCACACCATCCTAAACTATACTAAACCTCCCCAAACAACACGAAATCATCCTAAACCATACCGATCAGGTAGCAGCACCTCCTATCGTAGCAGCACCAATAAAACCCTGAATATAACTTATAAATACGCTGCAATATCAGATATGAAGAACTTTTTAATGAAATAAACCATACAACTACACTTTAACAACTATGAATATACGCATCGTATCTCCTTCTGCAGCCATCGACCCCCAATTGATTGACAAGGCTGCAGTTGTATTAGAGAGTTGGGGGCATACGGTAAGCATTGCACCACATGCCCAAGGGAAATGGGCAGGTTTTTCCGGCACTAAAGAAGAGCGCTTGGCAGACTTGAATGAAGCATTTGCAGACCCGGCAGTTGAAGCAATCCTTTGCAGTCGCGGCGGCTACGGACTTGCCCAAATTATTGACCGCGTAAAAGTGGATGAACGCAAACTGTTGATAGGTTTCAGCGACATCACCTGCTTGCATTGCCTCTGTGCCAATCACGAGATGCCGTCCTTGCATAGTATTATGGCGAAGCATATTGCCTCTCTACCTGCCGATAGCGATCCTATAAAAACATTGAGAACTATTCTTGACGGAGGTAAGAATATAAGTTATACACTACCAACCGATTCTCTCTCCCGAAAAGGGAAAGCAACCGGAATACTGCGAGGTGGAAACTTGTCGGTGTTTTATGGTCTGCAAGGCACACCTTTTGAAGTAAAGAAAAAAGATACAATCCTTTTCATTGAAGATGTTGAAGAACCTCAATATCACATCGACCGCATGCTCCAGAACCTACGCCTTAGCGGACTGCTTGCTTCCGTAAAAGGAGTTATTTTCGGGCAATTCGCCGGGTGTAAAGATGACGAACGAGTAGGATGCTCACTCAACGAGACCCTTTTGAATAGTGTTGCTCCTTATAATATCCCCGTCATCATGAATTTTCCGGCCGGACATGTGGAATATAATCTGCCAATGATGCTCAACCAACAAGTAGAAATCTCTATTGATGACAACCATACAACATTTACACAACAATTACACTAATATGAAAAAATTAATTTTGTTAACCTTATTTTTCCTTATGGTCATCGGGAGTCCCGCTCAGATTAACGAAATTTTGGGCGACTGGATTACTGTGGATGATGCTACAGGACAAAGTTATTCGGTTGTACATATCTACCAGGCAGACAACGGCAAATACTATGGTAAAATAGCCCAGATGCTCATTCCCGGAACAGAAGGCGAGAAATGTGTCGCTTGTGAAGGTGCAGACAAAGATAAGCCTATACTGGACATGGTTATTATCCGTGATATGCAGGAAAAGGACGGAGCATTGGTCGGAGGAAAAGTGCTTGACCCCGAAAACGGAAAATTCTATTATGGCAAAATCAGTATTGACAAGGGAAAACTGAAACTGAGAGGTTCGCTTGACAAAGCGGGTCTGTTAGGGAGAAGTCAATATTGGAACAGAAAGAACTGAAGAAAA
>CAJOPG010000127.1 GCA_905236355.1 Paludibacteraceae bacterium
AATATAGTGTCATAACCGGCTGCCTCACACAGTACTATCGTTTCACGAGTCTTTCTTGCAACTCCTCCCAGCGAACCGGCGGAAGGAGAAGGACGGATAAACGCATTCTTCGCTGCCGACAACTCTTGCATACGGGTCTTGTCACCTAAAATACTGCCCTTGCTGCGCTCCGAACTGGGGTCGATAGCCAATACCGCCAACTTCTTCCCGCCATTGGCAAGCTCCGTACCAAGCGCTTCTATGAAGGTCGATTTGCCGGCACCGGGAACACCTGTGATTCCCAAGCGTATTGACTCGCCGGAGTAGGGCAGACATGCCTCTATCACTTGCTGGGCTATGCGCTGGTCTTGAGGCAGATTGCTTTCTACTAAGGTCACGGCTTGACCCAATATTGACACATCGCCCTCTCTAATACCACGAACATAGTCTGATACCTCCAACATACGTTTCTTATGGCGAAAAGTCTGATAGGGATTGACGGTCGGCACATCCGACACACCGGCATTTACTGTCAGACCTTTGTATTGATCATCATTTTCAGGATGCTCCATCATAGTTTGTGTTCTTTTATTATCAACAATGCATAGCATATATGCCTGCTTTGACTATATGCTATGCATCCTGTATATATTGTTGCTGACTCGCACTATTCTTCCACAGTCCACTCCACTCTCAATGTGCGGTGAGGAGATTTATGATCATTCGTCAATATATCTATCTGACGACGATACACACCGGGCTTCAAGTCCTTGGAGTTCACACTTATTACCAAATTGGTGCTTTTGCCGCCCTTCACTATTGTCTTTTGGGCTGATACTTGAACCATCTGAGGATTGCTGTTCACAATCTTTCTTACCTCCAATGGGTTCACGCCGGCATTCTTCAATACTACTTTTTGAGTCAAAGTGCCACCTGCTTTCACATTGCCCAAATTCACATCACCTGTCAACTCGGCTATTGCACCTTGTTGTTGCTGTTGGGCGGTCCAAGTGGAGAAATCCTCCTCTATATCGGCTGTCAAAGTTAGTTTATACTCATCAGTCATCACACGCTTGCCGTTTACAATAATATATAAGTTCCGGCTGGTCACACCCCATTCTCCGCATTTGTCAGCATCCCAGTTCACATTCAAACTACCGGCTTCTCCTGGCTTCAACTCTTTGAAACTCAATAGCGGAGTAAGAAAGACATCATTGCTGTTGCGCAAAATATCTACAGTAATATCATGATCCGTCTCATTGGCATATTCCAAGGTGCGGGTTGTGTTGCTGCCTTTCATAATGATGCCGAACTGCAACTCGGTCGTTTTCAAACTCAAATCACCCATCTTTACACTATATTTGTCAGCAGGCTTCGTTTGCTTCGGTATTACCTCACCTTTTATATACACTATTGTCGTAGGCTCAGTGGCATTACTCGTTATCGTCACTTTCTTCTGAAAATGACCGGGACGACCATTGGGGTTATAGGTTACTGTGATACTGCCCGTTTCTCCTGGTTCCACCGGAGTTTTCGTCCAGGTCGGGGTGGTGCAACCGCAACTTGCCTTCACATTGCTCAATACCAAAGGCTCCATACCCTCATTCTTGAACTCAAATATAGTACTTACACGACCGTCGCTCTCGTTAATCTTACCGAAATCATGCTCGGTCGTACTAAAAGTGATTACAGGTTGCTGCGCCATCACTACTATACCGGCAAGCAGCAATACACTTGTCAAAATACTCTTTTTCATAATCCTGTCTGTTTATGTTGTTAATTGTTTATTTGCTCACTATCACAATATATGCCCGTCATAACGGCAATTCCTCATACTCTTTCTCCTCCTCACAATAATCATACCAAAATTATTCTCTCTAATCTAATTCATCTATATCTTGAAGCCCTTCCATCTGTGTGATGCGCTGAACTGACTCTATATCTTTTATCTTCCGGATCTCTTTACATAGTGTCTCTACCTCTTTCGTATCGTACACATACACTTGAAGCCGTCCGTTGAATATGCCGTTATCCGCCGTCACATGCATGTCATGAAGGTTGATGCCGAAATCATTACAGATAATGTTTAGCACCTGAATAATGATACCCATCCTGTCTATCCCGTTCAGTTCTATCGTTTCTATATAGGTTTTCTTCCTGTGAGTACTCCATTCTGCAGAATATATACGCTTACCGTAACTCGATTTTAAACGCATTGCTACCGGACAATTGCGCTTATGTATCGTTATCACGCCCTTCTCGTCGCAATAACCCAACACCTCATCTCCCGGTATCGGATGACAACAATCAGCTATCTTATATTGACCGCCAAAATTATCTTCCGTCAAAATCAAGTGTTTACCATTGATGGGCAATAATGGCGTTGCCGATTCTTCTTGGGAAATCTCGGATATCTCTATCCCTTGATTTCCCGATGAAATGAAGGGAATAAAACGCCGCCAACCACTCTTCTCACGAGGACGCCATATCTGCTTCAGATTATCCAAATCTATGTCACCATTACCTATACGCAATAGCAACTCATTCGGTTGTTGCAAACCATAATAATTGATAAGCCGACGCGTCACACCCTCCTGTTGTTCCTGCAATCCCAATTCCGACAGCTTCGCCTGCAATAATTCTTCACCTGCATGCATATATTTTCGGTCTTCCCGTCTGAAATAAGCGCGCAAACGAGATTGTGCCTTGGCTGTTGTCACAAAATTAAGCCATTCTTTCTGAGGATGTTGGCTGTGTGACGTCAATACCTCTATCTGATCGCCGCCACGTAATATATAGTTGAGAGGTTGCAACTGATGGTTTACACGGGCACCTATGCAGTGGGCACCCAACTCCGTATGAAGCATAAAGGCAAAGTCCAATGCGGTTGAACCTTGTGGCATCGTCTTTATCTCGCCAGATGGCGTAAACACAAACACTTCCGAGGCAAACAAATTCAGTTTGAAAGTGTCCAAAAACTCCATGGCATTAGGCTCCGGATTCTGAAGTATGTCTTTCACATTCCTAAGCCATTTGTCCAACTCCGTCTCGTCCGCCTCACCTGTCTTGTATTTCCAATGAGCGGCCAATCCTTTTTCCGCTATCTCATGCATCCGGCGGGTGCGTATCTGAACCTCAACCCATTGACCGTTCTGACCCATCACCGTCACATGCAACGCTTCATATCCATTGGTCTTCGGCGTACTTATCCAGTCGCGTATCCGTTCTGGGTGGGGCTTGTATATCGCAGTCAAAGCCGAATATATCATCCAGCATTGGTCCTTCTCACTCAAATCTGGCTTGGGGGTAAAGATTATTCTTACTGCAAGCAAATCATATACATCCTCAAAGGGGATATTCTTCGCCTGCATCTTGTTCCATATCGAATATACCGATTTGATACGCGCACTCAACTCATACTCATAGCCCATGTTGCTCAACTTTTGTCTGATAGGCTCTGAAAACTCCTCAAAAAACGCCAACTGTACATCCTTGTTCACAGCTAATTTCTCCGATATCTCTTTGTATGTGTCAGGATGCTCATACTTGAAACTCAGATTCTCCAACTCAGTCTTGATGGTAAACAACCCCAAACGATGGGCCAACGGAGCATATATATATTGAGTCTCACCCGCTATCTTATACTGCTTCTCTATCGGCTGAAACTCCAAAGTACGCATATTATGAAGACGGTCCGCTATCTTTATCAATATCACACGAATGTCCTCCGACATCGTCAATAGCAACTTCCTGAAGTTCTCTGCTTGTTCCGAGGCCTGAGTGCCAAACACACCACCGGATATCTTTGTCAAACCATCTACTATAGAAGCTATCTTGTCACCAAACAAATTGCGGATATCCTCAATCGTATATTCCGTATCTTCCACCACATCATGGAGTAGGGCGGAACATATCGAAGTACTGCCCAAACCTATCTCTTTCACCACTATACGGGCAACAGCAAGAGGATGCATAATATAGGGCTCACCACTACGTCGGCGAACTCCTTTGTGAGCCTGCTTCGCAAAGTGAAAAGCCTTCGTGATAATCTCTACCTTCTGACGATGTATAGTCTGACTATAATCGTCTAATAAAGCACGAAATTCTTGCTCTATTAGGGCTTCTTCTTCCTGTGTTATATCCTGTGCTGCCATCTTACTGCGATGTCCGTTTTTATCTGCATCCGACACCTTTCTCCAAAATCGTGCAAAAGTACGGAATCCCGCGCAATTTTCCAAATAATTTGAAAATATTTTTTTAATAATCTCTATCGCCCTATGATAACTTCGCTATATTCCTATGTAAATCTGCCTTTTTTCTATGCGATACATACTGTTTCTCTAACTATTTCCCGAACCTCAAAAAACATCTGCATTCCATTGATTTTCAATAACCGTAACATAAGATGAACATAAGATAAACATAACATGAACATAACATGAACATACAATCGACATAAAATCAATATATTACAAACAGTTTGAATACATAATAGATGGAGGCCTGACGGCATACTGCTAAAACATTTGATAGTGTGATAGATAGATCTGTAAATAAGCAAAATGTCTCCCATTAAACAGATAAACAATTGCACAAATATCCCTCGTGTTGCATATTCCGGATTTTATTTGTACCTTTGCCCGCTTATATATGCAGAATAACCTCTAAATCTATTATAAAATGAAAAACATTGAGTTCAAAACAATTGCTAAATCTTGTAAGGAGGAAGAACTTTCTCCTGAATATAAAATGTTGATTGATAAAGCCAAAGAGAGTGTCAAATTGTCATATAGTCCCTACTCGCATTTCGCTGTCGGGGCTGCCGTTTTGCTCGCTGACGGTACTGTCTTCTGCGGGGCAAACCAAGAAAATGCAGCCTATCCAAGCGGACTCTGTGCGGAGCGAACGGCCATGTTCTATGCCAATGCGCAATGTCCTACAACACCTGTTAAAGCACTCGCTTGTGCTTGCTTTACCGATGGACATTTCACTCACAAACCAGGGTCTCCTTGCGGCAATTGTCGGCAAGTCCTTCTTGAAACGGAACAACGCTTTCAACATGATATGGAAATCCTTCTTTATGGAGAAAACGAGATACTGATATTCCCGTCGGCAAAAAGCCTCCTCCCTCACTGCTTTGTTGAGGACGATCTCAACGGGTAATGTCTGAAATTCTAGGTAATGCCTGAAATTCTAACTAAATAGCATAGAACTAAATTCCCTGTCTTTCCATTCTTATGTCCATCAAAAAAATAGATTCTTATATGCTCAAGAACTTTCTTGGGCTTTTTTTGATGACATTCATGATATGTATCTTCATCCTTCTCATGCAGTTCGTCTGGATGCATGTTAAAGACCTTGTGGGGAAGGGAGTGGGAATCCAAGTCTTGGCAGAGTTCTTCTTTTATGCCGTCATCTCTGTCGTACCTCTGGCTTTGCCGCTTGCCATCTTGCTGGCATCGCTTATGACTTTTGGCAACCTCGGAGAAAAGTTCGAACTTACAGCAATGAAAGCAGCGGGGGTCTCGCTCTTTCGTATCATGCAACCACTCATTATTGCTATCGCATTTATTTCTGTCGGAGCCTTTTTCTTCTCCAACTATGTCCTGCCTGCCTCACAAGTCAAACTCTGGACTCTCATCTTCTCGCTTCGGCAAAAATCACCCGAATTGGATATCCCGCAAGGAGAATTTTACAAAGGTATAAACGGCTATCAAATATATGTAGGACATAAAGATACCAAAACAGGACGCCTTGACAATCTTATGATATACGACCTCTCTAAAGGATTCCAAGATGCAACTGTCATGGTGGCAGACTCCGGACGGATATTTTTTACTTCTGATAATCATTACCTGCTTCTTGTCCTCTACAATGGAGAGTCTTTCGAAAATCTCAACCAACAACAGCAACGCGCCACTAAAACCCGGGAAAGAATACCTTACCGTCGGGAAGGTTTCGCTAAAAAGCAAATTCTCATTGACTTCAACTCCGATTTCAATCGTTTCGATGAGAGTGTCTTGAAAGACCAGCATGTCTCAAAAAATGTATCGCAACTTGTTCATAGTATAGACTCTGTCAATAACATCGCTCAACAACGGGCGGCAGAGCAAAGTAAAGAAATGGTGAATACCAAATATTTTGGAAGGGAACGCCAAAACGGACGGCAAATCGACTCGCTGAATACAGTTGCTCTACCTCCTTCTATTGACTCTCTCTATGCACACATGACGCTGACTGACCAACGACGGGCAATGAATACTGCTTTAGATAAGGCGAAAACTATGGCGGACCATGTGGAGTATAACAACTTGTTGTTGGATGATAGTCAACGCTACATCCGTAAGCATGCCATGGAATTGCACCGCAAATTCACTCTCGCATTTGCCTGCCTCATCTTCTTCTTCATCGGAGCTCCGCTTGGAGCCATCATCCGCAAGGGGGGCCTCGGAGCACCGGTCGTTATCTCCGTCATCCTCTTTGTTATCTACTATATCATTGACAATGCCGGCTACAAAATGGCACGAGAATCTATCTGGCCCGTATGGGCTGGACTCTGGTTGTCTTCTGCTGTCCTGCTTCCAATTGGCATCTTCCTTACCTACAAGGCGGCCACCGATTCCGCTCTCCTTAACCCCGAAGCATGGCTGAAGGTTATCAAACCGCTGATAAACAAACTACACTTTCACATCATAACATTCCTGAATTCTCTTAAAGAACGCTTTGCCCATATCATAAAAAAACACTAACTTTGCAA
>CAJOPG010000128.1 GCA_905236355.1 Paludibacteraceae bacterium
CCGCAACCTCCGCAACCTCCGCATCTCGGATTGCGCATCTGCTCCAGCTCCTCTATCGTTGCATCACGCACTTCCAGTATAGTGCCCACAAAATGCAGGTTCTCACCTGCCAATGGGTGATTGAGGTCAATCGTCACATGGGTGTCATTGATACCTGACACCTGGGCATTTACTATTTGGCCATCGACAGTGGTCATAGGCACCACATTGCCCACAAACACACGCTCTTCGTCAAACCGGCCGTCTATCTCGAACACTGAGCGCTCCAGCGTCAAAACCGCTTCATCATCATATTCTCCATAAGCATCCCGTGCGGCAATGCGGAAATCGAATGCCTCACCTGCCTGCTTGCCCTCCATATTGGCTTCAAACTGCGGCAGCATCATGCCCATGCCATGACAATAAACTAACGGATGTTCTTTAGGCGCCCGTTCCATCAATTCTTCTTTTCCTGGTTTCTCACCATCCACATAAAGGTCGTATTGTACCTTTACAATCTTTTCTTTCTCTATCATAATACTCAAATTAAACAATTAACACTCAACAATTAGCCTTATTTTACCACCAATCGACACGCTTATTGGTAGAGTTTGTACTGCTTGTATCATATTTGAGGTCCGCAAGCATGCTGGCATTCACACCGATATGGAAGGTGTAACTCTTGTATGGACCGAAGGGTACAAAGCTGGCTGTCATACTCCAGCAATGCAAGTCGCGCGACACATTGAAGTTTGTATAGGTGAACTGCTTCGCCTTGAAGTCATAACTGGTGGTAGCACTCACCTTCCAGCCTTTTCCCAAGCCTATTGAACCTGAGAAACTCAAGTTGTGAGTCCATTGCATTCTATACTTCATCTTCTCATAGTCAAAGTTGCTGCGGTCCTCACCATAGCGCACAGTATAACTGACAGTCAAACTCCACGGTATTTCCGTCTTTATATATTCGCCATCTGTCTCCGACGGCGTTCTCCTGCGTTTTTTATCTTCTTCTGCAGTTGTCGGCAAACCCGTGTTGGGATCTATCTGAGTCTCTCCACTATCCGCTTCCGCCCCATTGCCTTTCTTGTTTTTCTTGCCGAACCACTTCTTGAAGGTGTCGTTGCTGAAAGTGTAACTGAGTGATGTGCTGGTGCCAAGAAAATTCAAGAACTTCTTGTTATGCCAATATTGTTTATTGGTGCGTATCGGGTTGCCGGAGGCATTCAATTCGTACATATAAGGGTCAAACTGCCCCGACAGGTTCAGAGTGTAGTTCATTGGCAACTTCAAGCGCAGGTTGACATTGAAGTTGCTCCATTTCATCGAGTCCGCCAGGAAGTTGTAACTCCCGCTGATAGAGAAGTTGTCTATCAAAGATATTACCTTGTAGGGATTCTTGCCGGTAGTATCTTTATCGTTTCGGATTTTCATCTCCAGATTGTTGCCCAACGAGAAGCCGATACTACCATTGGCCATCTGAGCGGGTGTGCCGAACATCTGTCCCTGATAACGATTATAATTGACCGTTTCGTATATCGGATTGCCGTTCTCGTCCACTTTCTGCACACGCCTGCCGAACTCATCTGTCTCAGAGGTTAGCACCGGCTGCTCGAAACTATCGTAATAGTGTGTGTTCATTTTGCGCTGTAGTTTGGAGAACTCCGGTGTATAGTTGAAACTGATGCTTGGGGTTAGCACATGTCTGAAACGGTCCACTTTGTCCCCAAACAGTTTGCGTATCGGAGTATAGAAACCATAAAGCTTAGTGGATATGCTCACACCAGCCGAGACATCCCACACACGATAGAAACCGTTGGTCGTATCGCGTTGCACTTGTTGCTCCCGGTCATTCCAACTTTGGTCCACACGCTGGAAATACCAGCGCTCATTATAGTTCACACTCGGTGTGATAGTCACATATTTGAGCACTGTAAAAGATGCAGATACGGGAATAGAATGTTTCACCCCGTTGCGCCAATCTTTCACAAAGTTAGAGTGGATAAAGTAATCTTCTTTGCAGTCTATCGAGTTCTTTATATTGCCCGTATAACTCAACGATATTTTCTCGTACCAACGCTCTTTCCCAATCGGATTTTTCCGTTTGAAGGGATAGACGCGACTCATATTGATGCTGATGTCGGGCAGAGTCAAACTCAGTGTCGAGTCCTTGGTTCGCTGACTGACCAAGGCACTCATGGAAATACTCCATGGCGAGTCGGGGAAACGCTGTGTATAACTGATACTTGACGACTTGGTATTCTCCGAGTTCAACTGACCGTTATAGTAACTATTGATATTGCTCCGGTTGTAGCCTGAAGTGGAGAAATTCACACTCGCAGAGAAGTTGCTATACGGATTCGCCTTCTGGTCCTGTGTGTGTGTCCACTGAATACTCATATTGGTAGCGGCAGAATAATCCGGCATATCCCTGTCACCCGTTACATCTTTGCGGAAACTGAAGTTCAGATTTCCGTTAAAGTGATAACGCCAGGCATACTTGCTCTGGGCCTGTATTGCCCATGTTCCGCGGGTATACAGGTCACCCGTCACTTGCAGGTCCACATAGTCGTTGATAGCGAAATAATAGCCTAACCCTCTGAAAAACAATCCGCGCGTACGATCATCACCAAAAGTAGGCATAATCAGGCCAGAACTGTATTTCTCCGTGAAAGGAAAGAATCCAAAAGGAATGGCCAACGGCAATGGTACATCCCCTACCACCAAATAGGCAGGACCTGCAGCTATCGACTTGCCCGGACGCACCTTGGCCTTGGTCAGCGCCAAATAGAAGTGAGGATGCTCCGTATCGTCACATGTGGTATATTTGCCGTCCGCCATAAGCAGTGTCTCGTCGTCCACCTTCTTCGTCTTCTCCGATACAATATAGCCCTCTCCCTGCTTCGTCACTACATGTCGGATATAACCTTTCTGCGTCCGCAGATTGTAGCTGATTGACTTCGATTCATATTTTTCCTGACCGTCACTGAAAACCGGCTGACCTTTCCACTCGTCAGCAATCGTATCATATACTCCCTCCGCATAAAGTGTACTGGTGTTCATATCCACTTGAATATAACCACTCTCCAGCTCCATCTCCTTATATTTGAGCGTACTGCTACCATGCAACTGGGCGGCGCCACTACCTGTCAGCACAAGCGAGTCGCTCGCCGAATAACTAATCTGGGCATCCACCATGTTGCTTTTCTTTTTGGGCTGCTCTGTTGACGGCTCCTCACTTGCCACACTATCTGCCGTTACCAACGCTTCCTGAGCATATACCGACACCTGCATGCACATGCACAAGCACAGCCAGGCAGCCCATCTGACTACCCTCAATCCCAAGAGTTGGCACTTGCTATGTTCGTATAAGTGCATAATATTTGCAAGGTACATAATACCTTGCAAAATTACAAAAAACATACCGTTCTTGCAAGCGAAAAATAGCAGACGGTATAACCAGCTTATACTGTGCTACATATATAAATAAGAAGTAAGATTTCTACTCTATAGAAGAAGGGGTAGATGCCTGCCCGGTAGCGTCAGGAGCTGACGCTTCATCTTTTTGCGGAGTGGTTTCCTGCACAAAAGTGTAGGCACTGCGGAGCGACTGCTCGTTCTCATCCGGCATAGGAGTCCATTTGGCAAACTTAACGAGGTCGGCAAGCGAGAGCATCTTCTTCAGGGCCTGATACAAGTCTTTATTGTCCCGCAGCACAGGCTGTATGTCGGAAAGAATCTCGCTGGAAGTCTGCTCCTGCGAAGATATGCCGTAGCGGCGAGCTATGTATTCGCGTACAACATCCGTCAGTTCCGTATGGTAGTCTTTCTGTCTGCCCTGCTGCCATATTTTTTCTTCTTTTATCTTGTCCAACTTCTCCAAAGCGACTTCCTCTGCCGGACGAAGGACCACGGGTTCCTGATAGCCCTCTTTCCGCATAGCCTTGCGCTTGTTCAGATAGTGCACCAGGAAATAGATTCCGACCCCCGCTGCCGCTATTGCCAAGCCTAACAATATCCACCGGATAATACCCCACCACCAAACGGGGGCGCGATAGACAGGCTTGATATCCGTAATCGCATTCTGCGTGGTGTCCACCTCAAATGGTTGTATCACATTCAGCGAGAGAGCATTCGTATAAAGAGTGTCTGTACCCGATGTAAAAGCGATAGGAGGAATAAAAAAGAGCGAATCTTTGAACGAAGTAACTGTCAGGCCCTGCGTGATTTGCAGAGTGCCGTCTTTGTGCCGGACAGTATCCGGCGCACTTCTGTCCACTATCTCTATTCCGGGAATCAGTTCCTCTCCATAGACAGGGAACAGCACTTGTTCCTCCTTGTCAAGAGTGGCTTGAAGATGCAAGTCGCACTGGTCACCAATCATCAGCTGCACAGAATCAAGTTGTGCGGTAACGATGACAGACAATATAAAATTAAGAAACATCATATTTTGAACAGGCGCATAAGCGCTTTTACATAGTCTTCGTCGGTGCGGACACTCACGGAACGGGTGCCGGTGCGCGCAAACAGATTGTCAAGTGCCTGCTGCTGTTGTTCCCAATTGTCGGAATATGCCTTTCTGACTGACTCTACAGAAGAATCTATCCAACCCCGCTCACCTGTTTCCGCATCTTTGAGTTTGAGCAAACCTACATCCGGCAGTACCGCATCACGACGGTCATATACCTGAATAACTTGCAAATCATGCCGGTTTCGGGCAATCATAAGAGGTTGCTCCATTGCGAGTTTCCCTTTCTGCATTGTAGCCGTTGAGTCCACAAAGTCGCTGATGAGAAATGCAGTACAACGACGCTTCTGTGCGTTAGCAAAATATTGCAAGGCAAGAGATATGTCTGTTCCACTTGACTTCGGGCGGAACTCAATCAATTCACGAATAATACGGAGCACATGCTGACGTCCCTTCTTGGCCGGAATATATTTCTCTATCTTGTCTGAAAAAAATATTACGCCCACCTTATCGTTATTCTCAATAGTGGAGAAAGCAAGCGTGGCGGCAATTTCAGTTATCATATCACGCTTGAACCGGCTCAGCGTGCCGAAGTTGCGGCTACCACTCACATCTATGAGCAAGATTACCGTCAACTCGCGTTCCTCCTCAAACACCTTGATGTAGGGTTTGTTGAGCCGTGCCGTCACATTCCAATCAATGCTGCGCACATCATCCCCCGGCTGATATTCGCGCACCTCGCTGAAGGCCATACCTTTGCCTTTGAACTGGCTATGGTATTCGCCCGCAAATATCTGCTTGGACAGGCCGTGCGTTTTTATCTCAATACGACGGACTTTCTGTATGAGTTCTTCCGAAGTCATCAGGGCACTTCCACTTTGTTCAGGATGTCGGTGACAATATCTTCAGAAGTGATATTCTGCGCCTCCGCTTCATACGTAAGACCTATACGATGACGCAACACATCATAGGCGACAGCCCGAATATCTTCCGGTATCACATAACCGCGGCGGTGTATGAAAGCATAGGCTCTGGCAGCAAGAGCCAAGTTGATAGATGCACGGGGTGACCCACCGAAACTAATCATACTCTTCAGATTCTCCAACCCATACTGTTCAGGGAAACGAGTGGCAAATACGATATCCACTATATATTTCTCTATCTTCTCATCAATATACACCTGCTGCACCACACGCCGTGCTTTCAATATGTCTTCTGTAGAAAGGATAGGGAGCACTGCTTTCTTCTCCGGAGCTATCTGCTGGCGAATAATAAGTTGCTCATCTTCTTTCTTCGGATAGCCAATCACCACTTTAAGCATAAAACGGTCAGTCTGCGCTTCCGGTAACGGATAGGTACCTTCCTGTTCTATCGGGTTCTGCGTGGCAAGCACCAGAAACGGCTCCTGCAATTTGAATGTCTCATCACCAATAGTGATTTGCCGCTCCTGCATAGCTTCAAGCAGAGCCGACTGCACTTTGGCGGGAGCACGGTTGATTTCGTCTGCCAGCACGAAGTTGGCAAATATCGGTCCCCGTTTAATACGGAACTCTTCAGTCTTCTGAGAGTAAATTTGTGTACCAAGCACATCCGCCGGCAACAAGTCGGGGGTAAACTGAATACGGCTGAAGTCAGCCTTAATCAAATCGGCAAGAGTCTTAATCGCCAATGTTTTGGCAAGACCCGGCACACCCTCAAGCAGTATATGACCATCGGAAAGGAGACCAATCAGAAGACTCTCAATCAAATGCTTTTGTCCCACTATCACCTGATTCATGCCCATCTGCAGGGCATCTACGAATGAGCTCTCGCGCTCTATGCGCTCTTGAAGTTCGCGAATATCAACTTGCTCCATACTTTTTTTGTTGTTTTGTTTCTTTCCCTTTTTCTTGCAAATAGTGTGCCAATCAGACTTCATTACAGACTACTCCACAGAGAAAGCACCTAAACCTTAAAAAGAGGATAGGCGACCGAAGCCGCCGTTGATGCACAGTTTAACCCAAGCAAATTGTACTTTTCTTTTTGAACCCGCATTTCCGAACTCACTAATTTTCAGCATACCCACATTTTACCATTGTACTTTTCTTTCTGACCCCCATACATTCTATTTTCGCATGCAAAGTTACGACAATAAAAACGACATGCACAAATGCCGGCGGGACTATTTTCTGCCGAAGTCGGCGGGGATTTCTCCCCATTGGTCTGTGTCCCATTTGAGTACCGGATTGGTGTATGAATGAGTTTGGAGCCAAGTCTCCGCCCGTCGGAGGAGGTTGAAGAGGGTGGCGTTGCGCGGAGTGAGCGTGAGTTTGGTTTTCGCCTGTTTTTGACGGAGCCATGCAAGCGCCGTACGGGAGTCGGAATAGACAGGCAAAGTGGTGTTACCCTGCTTTTGAAGGAGGGCGAGTCCATGGACGAGGGCGAGGAACTCACCTATATTGTTGGTCCCTTCGTTGAAAGGTCCTTGGTGAAAGAGTTGTGTAGTTTCCCGACTACCATCCTGATGAATATCCAACAGATAGACGCCACGGTATTCCATTTGTCCCGGATTGCCCGAGCATGCTGCATCCACGCAGAGGGCCGGCACTACAGGTGCTTCAGGTGAGCCTGAGGTGTGCTTATTGTTTCGTTTATCTATCGTATATCTATCGTGTATCTTTCGTATATCTATCGTATCCGATAGCAGATTGGGAAGGGTGTTGTCAGTATCGGGAGCGGCATGAGGAGTTGTTCGGTGCCGGACCGGCAGAGGCCCCGCAGCAAAGGCCGTCTCCGCCTCTTCGCGTGTAGGGAATGACTTATAGCGGGCGCCTTCGAAGCCCTTGACTTGCAGTTCGCAGGCATCCCAGTCGGTGAAGACACCTGTTTGTCGTCCTTGCCAGACTACATAGTATTTTTGTTTTGTTTTTGCCATATCGGAATAAGTTTGTATCTTTGCAGCGCTCAACGAGAAGGGAGCGGCTACTGAACGATTCGGGGTCTTACAATTGTTATGCGGTTACAGGCCTCAGCGGGAAAGTTTGCAAACGAGTTTGCATCTGCAGTCGCCTACGGTCCTTTAGTTCAATGGATAGAATACGGGTTTCCTAAACCTTAGATCCGGGTTCGATTCCCGGAGGGACTACACTGATTTGTTGCTCTGTTTATTTGTCAAATTGTTTTATTTGTTAATTTGTTAAGCAGTGCAAAAGTACAATAAAAAAACTGATTGAGCAACTATGAAGCAAAATCATCTACTTCTATCGATCATCTGTCTGCTGGGCATTGCCACCGGACTGACAGCGCAGACCGTATATGTTCCCCAGACCGTACCCAACCCCAAGAATGCCACCGCCAACGGCTGGATAAGCGACCCATCGGGATATTTCTCAGGCACGGACCTCGCCGAGATCAACGAGGCCTGTGACCAGCTGAAACAGACTGTGGATGTGGAGGTTGCTGTGGTGATGCTGCCGGGCTACGACCGTGAGCGTTACGACCGCTTTGACTTCTGTCAGGAGTTGTTCAACCTATGGGGTATAGGCGGAGCGGAGAAGAACACGGGTGTATTGGTATTCTTCGCGGACGGACCGGAAGGACATCGCGATATCCGTATTCATACGGGCGGCGGTATGGAAGGTCTGATAACCGACTACAAATGCAGTGAATATATTGACGATGCTTATCCTTATTTAGAAAAAGGAGAATTCGCCAAAGGCGTGAAGATAATCGTACGGGACATCTACAACAACCTGATGAGTGAAGAGTCACAGTCGGAGTTGCTGTTGGGTTGGAAACCACAACATGAGAGCCCGGTCAGTCTGTTGTTCTGGTATATTCTGCTTGGTTTTGCCGTTGCAATAAGAATAGCCGTACGAATGTATAAGAAAGCGCCCATAAACGACCATATGACGGAAGAAATATGGGATACTGCAAATGAAGGTTTAAACTCAAGAATGAAGAATATCGGCTATGGCAGTATATTCTTGTGGCCGCTGTTGCTGCTCTATATAGCTATCCGCATCATCCGCAAGCAAATGCCCGCATTGCCGATAAGAGACGAGGAGGGAAGGAAACTCTACAAAGTGCCGGATGCCGAGGCGGGGAACTATCTAAGCGACAATCAACGCATGGAGCAAAGTGTGCAGTCGCGGCGATATAATGTATTCCGTAGTGCAGAAGGCGACATTATAAAGACAGGGGTTCACAAAGGGAAGAAAGCAAACGCGTACAGCGAATGTGCCGTGTGCGGTGCCGCAACAATGGGTTTATTGGCAACAAAGGTGCTGTCAGAAGCCACCTATAAGAAAACCGGGGAGAAGGAGTTGTCTTACAAATGTGCCTGTTGCGGTCATGAGGAGACGTTACGGAAGACAATACCCGTATTAGTAAAAGCTTCCTCCGGTTCTTCCTATAGCTCCGGCCGTTCCGACAGTGGTTACCGGGGCGGTTGGTCCTCCGGCAGCAGTTCCCACTCCAGCGGTGGCAGTTGGGGAGGCGGGCACAGCTTCGGCGGCGGTGCAGGAAGAAGTTTCTGAGAGCCTAAAGCAGAAAGAGCGTTATACTAAATTACAAAAAACAACTCATAAACTAACAAGACAATGAAAAAAAGTACAATCATTTGGATTGCAGTGGCAGCAGTGGTAGTATTGCTGGGACTGTGGATGATGAAGGGCTACAACTCGATGGTAGTTGAGCAGGAGAATGTAGAGAACGCCTGGGGTCAGGTACAGACACAATATCAGGGTCGCTCGGAGTTGGTGCCTCAGTTGGTAGCCACCACCCAAGGTCTGGTGAAAGGCGAAGACAAGGTGCTGACCGATGTGATGGAAGCCCGTGCCAAGGCAACCTCCATCAATATTGACGCTTCCAACTTGACCGAAGAGAACTTTGCACAATTCCAACAGGCCCAAGGCGAACTGACACAGGCATTGAGCCGCTTGATGGCAGTGCGGGAGGCCTATCCTGAGTTGAAACTGGATGCACAGTTCAACAAGTTGAGCGACCAGTTGGAGGGCATTACCAACCGCGTGACCGCAGCCCGCAGGGAGTTCAACGAATGTGCGAGAGTATATAACACCCTTATCCGCCGTTTCCCCAACAACATCGTAGCCGGGCTCTTCGGTTTCACCAAACGCCCCTATTTTGAGGCAGACGAAGAGGCCCAGAAAGCTCCGAAAGTAGAATTCAACTTTGACTGATAACACATTAGACACATGACGCATTAGGTTGCCCCTAATGCGTCATGTGTTATATTTTTCATGGATATCTTCCTTATCATTGTGTCATTGTGGCGGGCATCCTTCTTATCGTCGGATTAGTCGGCTGTATAGTGCCTGTGATACCATCAGTACCACTTAGTTATTTGGGACTGATGCTGTTGTATTTCACCGACCGAGTGCAGTTCTCCACCCGTTTTTTGCTGATATGGTTAGGTATAGTGGTGGTGCTGCAAGTGTTGGATTATGTTATGCCAAGCGTCTCCACCCGGCTCACCGGTGGAAGCAAATGGGGAGTATGGGGCAGCGTTATCGGCTTAGTAACAGGTTTGTTCTTTGGCGTATGGGGTATCGTGATCGGACCTTTTGCGGGAGCCGTACTATTTGAGTTGTTAGCAGGTAAAGAAGCATGGACCGCCATCAAGTCCGGCATAGGCACATTTGTAGGCACTATACTTGATACCATACTGAAACTCATCTGCTGCGGTATGATGATATACTATTATATAGATGCATTGACGTGAAAAGGATTCAGGATTATGAATGCGAGACAGATATTGGATTTTTTGAGAGACCTTGTGCAGAACAACAACCGCGATTGGTTTGCCGAGCATAAAGCCTTATACAACACCTGTAAGCAGGACTTTGAGCAGTTCACGCAGGAGTGGATAGACCAGATGACCGGCATCGAGCCCGAGCTCAAGGGTTTAGAGCCCAAAGACTGCATGTGGCGTATCTATCGCGACACCCGTTTCTCTACCGACAAGACACCCTACAAAAACCACTTCGGGGCATTTCTGGCACCGAAAGGCGGCAAAAAGAGTCCTTATGCGGGCTATTATGTGCATCTTCAGCCTAACGGAGAGTGTATGTTTGCGGCGGGAATGTGGTGTCCCGAACCCGACCTGTTAAAGGCCATACGGACCTCCATACTTGACAACTACGACGAATTGGAGGAAATAATGAGCGATTCCGCTTTCCGACGCTATTTTTCTGACTTTGACACCTACGCCATGCTCAAGAAAGTTCCCGTCGGTTTTCCGCAAGACTTCATACATGCCGACTGGTTGAAACGCAAGACCTTCACTGTGAGTTGCAGCCTGAGTGAGAAAGATGTAACCGCACCTGATTTTGTTAACAGGTTGACGGACCTCTGCAAGGCCTCCAAACCACTCAACGATTTTTTGAACTATACCTTTGAAGAGGCAGGAATAGCGCCGCGACTATTGGTTTTCAGATAACAACCTGAGACACCGGTTGAGCGACTCTGTCCAATAAGGCACCTCCACCCCGAAGGTGTCTTTTATTTTCTGTTTGTCAAGCACGGAATAGTGCGGACGCGGTGTCTTATACTGATATTGCTCAGAACGAATCGGCAACACCTTACAAGCCATGCCGGCCTGACGAAATATCTCAACCGTGAAATCATACCACGAGCATACGCCCTCGTTGGTAAAATGGAATATGTTGTTGCCTTGTCTGTGTGTTTGTTTGCCATTGTTTCCCTCTGTCCGGGCAAGAATATCATATATCGCTTGAGCGAGGTCGCCGGCATAAGTAGGAGTGCCTATTTGGTCATACACC
>CAJOPG010000129.1 GCA_905236355.1 Paludibacteraceae bacterium
GCCTCCCATACCCGGCACATTACCGCTCTCAATCACCAAACGAACCATATTCTCCGAAAGACTTTTCCAGGAGAAAGTAGCCTGTGCAAGTGATTGTCTTCCCGCCATCGCTTACCGTATAGTTTCCCGGGGCGTTGAGTTGATAAGCCGTTGTTCCATTTACATAACAATAAGAACCGCCCAAACCGCTCATAGTCTCATCGCTCTTGATGGTAAACACATAGGTGGTGGCAGCGGTTTTCTCACAGGATATGTAGATGGTATGTCCATTGGAGGAGAGAGGTTTCATGCAGAAATTGCCGGAGGGGGCATTGGATGTGCTGCAAGTGCAAACAACCGAATTGTCAGATATATTGCCGGCGTAATCTTTCGCCCAAATAGTGAATGTATATTCTGTGTTTGCCGCCAGTCCGAAGATTGTAACTACTCCGCCGGAGGCTGTATAGTCTGTAGCAGAAGCCAATGTGCCGTCTGTAGAAACCATATAATGGTTGACCGAAGCGGAGTAATCATCGTTAGCCGTCACCATAAGCGAAATACTGCCGGATGAAGATGTGCCACAGGTAGCAGTACCCATCACCGGCTTCTCGGTATCTATACCGAAGACGATGTCATCGATATAGACTGTCGATTGTCCCTCGCGGTCCGGCATAATATAAATGAAGTTAATGCCGCTGTTATGGCAATGTGTTACATTGTATTCCACTGTCTGCCATTTGCCGGTTTTGATAGTTCCGTTGGTGATATAGTTTTTGTCTCCGTCTACTGCGTAAGGTCTCAAATCAAGATAGCCGACATCGGTATGCCCGTCATCATCGACATCCACGGTCTTCAATTGCGGTACATGCGTATTGTCCTCACGATACATCTTGATTGTCACTTTATCATAACCGGTTACGCGGTTATTTGTCACGCCATACAGGGTATTCATATATGTTTCACCTTTGCTCACTTCGTTGAAGATACAGCCTCCCCAGTTAGCCCCTGCCGGTGTAACGACCTTTAGCACATGATTGGCGCTGTTTGTAGGGTCCTCAACAATACTGACTGTACCACCTCCATCTGGAGCGTGAAACCGAAAAGCGGGTAATGCAGCAGGTGACTCGAAGTCACAGAACAGATGCGGGTCATCCGTAGGGTTGGCGGCATAGACACTGACAGCAAAGCAACACGCCACTGCCATTGCACACAAATTATATACCACTGATTGATTCGTCTTCTTCATATCCTTATTGTTTGATTATTCATTTACAGGTATTATTTCAACACGTCTGTCGAGCGCTATTTCATGTTCCCCTTCCTGATAGGATTTATCCACTCCGAATCCTTTTGCCGTCATTTGTTCGGGTTTGACTCCTTTTTGCAGCAGCAGGTCGTAGATGGCTTGTGCTCGGGCTTCTGAGAGTCGTTTGTTATGCAGGGCGGTTCCTTCTTTGCTGGCATGCCCGTTGATTTGAATCTTCTGCTTGGGATTCTCTATCAACACCGCTGCGATTTTATCAAGAATGTCAGCGGGTTGCAGTTTAGGTATGGAAGAGTCAAGGTCATACCAGATAACAGATGCCTCCATCAAGCGGACAATTTCGCGCACGGCCTGCGGTTTGGGTTTATAAACGGTGTCGATGCGTTGTTGCAGTGTGAGAGTAGTGTCGCAGACCTGCAGTCGGATATACTCTTTGGGCGGAGTTTTCTGTTTTTCTTTATGCCTCCAATCAATGCCAATTTTAAGACCGACTTCCCACGGGCGCACCGCCTTGACATATTCCGATGCCACTTCGCCTGCATATTGATTCATAAAGTCGTGATTGCGATAGGTTTCTGCTCCCGTGTAGGCAGTCTGTTGCCAGCCCATCTCTGTTTGTTCCGCAGGTTTTACACTATTGCAAGTATAGTTGAAAAAGGCCCCCACGAGGAGATTGAGTTGGTCGTTCAGTTTGATAGCCAATCCGATGTCAGCGAGTACACCGATGGCGGGTAGTTTGAGGTTCAAAGGTTGTTTGTCGGTAGCGAAATCGGTGCCTATTTGCTCTGTATAGAAATCGTGTCCCTTCATCTCTTGCAATGTAAGTCCCCATCCGGGATATTGCCCTTGATGCTCCAGTGCACCGTTTTTTAGACGATAGTCAGAGGCTATTATCAGACCTGCTTTCATCCCCACCCCCGCATATATCCCCACATCGGGAGTCATGGGGTAGCGGAATTGCAGTTCAATGGGAATATCGACCATATAGGCAGCCTGTCGCTCTTTCCAGTTTCGGGTGAGTGCGACATGGGTGTAGCTCTCGCCATCGGAGTCGGTTTGTCCCGGAAACAACTTAGTATGGTTCAGTTTGCCATAGCCGGTGTAATGACTGAAACCGACACCGGCACTGAGTCCCCAGTTCGTATTGAAGAAGTAGGCATATTGCAGTTGTGCTATACCCGCTACGCTACCATGCGAGCGACCTACTTTGTTGTTGTCGTTGTCACGAAGCGAATATCCCAAATCTGCATAAGCCACACCTGCCACCGCTTGGATATGGTGCCCTTTCCAATCGTCCGGTTGCGGTTCGTCTTTATTGCCTTTTTTTTGTCCGGTTGCAGCAGGCGAGGTTTGAGGTTTCACCTCTCGAGTTATGGTTTTGCAGGTGATACTGAAGATGGTATCGTTCCAAATGGTGAGTTTGAGCGAGTCGTTTTCTTCGACGGAGGAAGGTGTGGTAGCCGGTGATGTGATAACTTTCGGCGGCAGAGGTTTTTTGTTAATGGAGATTGTGCCCTTCTTCACTTTGTAGGTCAAGTCTTTGTCAAGCACCTTACGTAGTACAGCCCCCGGTGTTGCCTTTTTAAAAGAGGCTGTGATAGGTTTGTCCATGTCAATATCTTCCTTATCAACCAGCAGTTGGTAATCGTAGCGTTTGCAGAGGTCGTTGAGGACCACTTCCAGACGAGTATTTTTATAGTTTTTGCTAAACTTGCCTTTGGAAGCCGCTATTGCATGTACGGACATACACAACAATAGTATCAAAAAGACTACTTGTTTTTTCATGTTTCAAAAATGTCAACCGACCTTACTATTGACACGATAATATTAGATTCAGCATAAAAACGGCAGACAAAGTTACAACATAATACTCAAGTTTCAAAAAAAAAAAATAACATTGTTACACAATAAATTTTGGAATCCAACATAAGTTACATATTGACAAATAAATAACAACATCCAACAAAATATATTTTTTTTCGGATGATTTCGAAGCGAAGAATCAAAGCATTATTGGAGGACCTATTTTATAGGCACTAAACATACTCTTTGTGTGCTTAGCCCAATTTGTTCATCTTATGTTACGGTTATTGAGAATCAGGCGGATACAGAGCCTTTTGAGTTAGCACGGCTATTTTAGTTTTTCATTTTCAGATAATTATTTGTATCTTTGCAGGCGAGATGGGTGAAGCGGGAGTATGGTAAAAAGGGTACGGAGTATAGGAGAAAGAAGTACAGGTAAAAGGTTACGATTGGAAGTTGACATAGCACATGAAAACATTTTATATCATATCAGGTTGCTTGGGGGTGGCAGTTATTGTTGTTACTGCGATTTTATGTCATCCGGCTTTTGGCAGGAAGCCTTCGAAAGAGCGCTTAGCCCGAATAGAGCAGTCGCCCAACTATCATGAGGGCATGTTTCACAACCAGATACCCACTCCACAGTTTACCGGTGAGAAAGGAGCCTTCCGGACTATGTGGAAGTTTTTGTTTTCGGGTTCAACGGAGCGCATTCCTAAGTCACCGATAGAGACGGTCAAGACTGATTTGCAAGCGTTTGACACTGACCGTGACCGGTTAGTATGGTTTGGTCACTCTTCATATATGTTTTGCCTGAACGGCAAAATCTTCTTAATAGATCCGGTATTGAATTTGGAGTTTCCGTCATCGCTGATGCTCCGTCCGTTTGCCGGCACCGACATCTACAAAGCGGAAGATTTGCCTGATATTGATTATCTTATCCTCACGCATGAGCACTGGGACCACCTTGACTACGGCACATTGCGACAGTTGCGCGGCAAGACACACCAAGTGATATGTCCTCTTGGCGTGGGCGAATATATGGAATATTGGGGTTATAAGAAGGAGCAGTTAGCAGAATTAGATTGGGGTGAGATGTTCAACGATTCAGGGGTTTGCATTCATTGCCTTCCCAGTCGTCATTTTTCCAACCGGCTGTTCAGCAGTAATCAGACTTTGTGGGCCTCTTTTATGGTTCAATCGGGCGGCAGGCTGGTGTATGTTGGCGGCGACGGAGGTTATGACATGCGCTTCAAGCACATCTATGAGCGGTTTGGCGAGGCGGATTTGGTCATAATGGAAAACGGGCAGTATAACCGTGACTGGGCAAATATCCACATGATGCCGGACGACCTTGAGAAGGCGATACTTGACCTCCATGCCAAACAGGTGTTTACGGTACACCATGACAAGTTTGCCTTAGCACGGCATGCATGGTATGAGCCTGATAGCGTATCAAGAGCGATAGCGGAGCGGGATAGTATCACCTTGTTAGACAATAAAATCGGCAGTGTGGTATATTTCTGATGAGAAACCGGGAGATTGTGGAGTTCCCCGTTTTCTTCATTTTTTATTTTTCATATTTTCATATAATGTTGTATCTTTGCAGGCTACATTTGTTTGATGGAATACAAGTATTTGAACCATATTGATTCGCCTGTTGATTTGAAGGCATTGCCTATCGAGGACCTGCCGGATGTGTGCGCAGAGGTTCGCGATTACATCATTCAGAACCTGAGCAAGCATCCTGGGCACTTGGCGTCCTCTTTAGGCACCGTAGAACTGACAGTGGCACTGCACTATGTATATGACACCCCATCAGACAGAATACTATGGGATGTAGGTCATCAGGCGTATGCGCACAAAATACTGACGGGGCGTCGTGAGAGGTTTATTACTAATCGTCAGTTCAAAGGTTTAGCCCCCTTCCCCACACCGGCCGAAAGCGAGTATGATGCCTTTGTAGCGGGTCATGCGAGCAACAGTATATCAGCGGCATTGGGGGAGCAGATTGCCACACGCCTCCAAAACGGCAAGCGCAAAGTGGTGGCGGTGATAGGCGACGGTGCCATGACCGGCGGTTTGGCGTTTGAGGGCCTAAACAACACTTCGATGGACAAAAACGATTTGTTGATTATACTGAACGACAACAATATGGCCATCGACCCCATACGAGGAGGTTTCAGTCAGTATCTGCTTGACATAACCACATCTACAGGATACAACCGGGCAAGATGGCATCTGTATCAACTGGCCCAACGCCTGCACTTGATAGACGAGCACAAACGCAGCCGCGTATTGCGCTTCAACAATAGTTTGAAGGCCATGCTGAGCCACCAACCGAAAAACATCTTCACCGGTCTCAACATACGCTATTTTGGCCCTGCAGACGGGCATAATGTAACGGACTTGGTGCGCATACTGCGCGAGATAAAAGATTATCAAGGTCCGCGCGTATTGCATATCATCACGAAAAAAGGCAAGGGCTATAAGCCGGCGGAAGAAGACCAGACCTTGTGGCATGCTCCCGGTGAGTTTAATGTAGAGACGGGGGAACGGAAACAGAATGCCGACAATAATGCTCACCACAGCAGATTGTGGCAAGAAGTGTTTGGAGAGAAACTGTTAGCGTTGGCGGAGCGTGACCCGCGTGTTGTAGGCGTAACGCCGGCCATGCTGGGTGGCTGTTCGATGAATATTATGCAGAGCCGCTATCCGGAGCGTGTGTTTGATGTAGGTATAGCAGAAGGTCATGCCGTGACATTCTCGGCAGGCATGGCAAAAGAGGGACTGGTGCCCTATTGCAATATCTATAGCAGTTTTCTGCAACGTGCTTACGACAATATCATTCACGATGTGGCACTTCAACGCCTTCATGTAGTATTGTGTATTGACCGTGCCGGCATAGTGGGTGCAGACGGAGCCACCCACCACGGGTTGTTCGACCTGGCATATCTGCGGCCCATACCGAATATGCGGATAGGAGCACCTATGACAGCAACTGATTTGGAAGCGATGATGGACTATGCACTTGACTATGAGGGCCCTATTGCTATTCGCTATCCTCGTGGTACGGCGGCGGACTATCAAGAAGAAACGGCAGATAAAGTTGCTATCAACCATGCCCGTTTATTGCAACGAGGGGATAAGATGGCAATATTGTCAATCGGCGCTATCGGCAACACGGTAGCGCAGGCTGTGGAAGGCAGAGATGTGGCACACTATGACATGCGGTGGCTCAAACCGCTTGACACTGAAGTGCTTGACTATGTTGGTAGCCACTACACAGAAGTAGCGACGGTGGAAGACGGAGTGATAGACGGCGGTTTGGGCAGTGCCGTATTGGAGTATTTTGCAGACCAAGGCTACCAGTGCCGCGTCAGGAGATTAGGAATTAAGGATACTTTTGTGGAGCATGGTTCTACACAAGAGTTGTATCATTTATTAAAATTAGACAAGGAGGGACTATGCGAATCGTTATTTCAGGAGCCGGAGAAGTAGGCAGACATCTTGCCAAATTGCTCACCCGTGAGAATATGGACATCACACTAATGGACGAAGACCCGAACAAACTGCGTGATTTGGAAGCCAACTACGACATGCTGACGCATGTGGGAAGCCCTAAGTCGCTTCATGACCTTCGCGATATAGATGTTGCGCATGCCGACCTATACATAGCCGTGACGCCTCATGAGGCGATAAACATGACATCCTGCCTGATAGCGAATAGTTTAGGAGCAAAACGAACCATTGCCCGAATAGACAATTATGAGTATCTGCTGCCGGAAAATAAGACCTTCTTTGAAAACTTGGGTCTCAATCATCTTATCTATCCGGAAGTGCTTGCCGCCAATGAGATAGTGGAAGCACTCCGCACCAACTGGATGCGCTATCACCTTGTTTTGTCCGGGGGTATCCTCCATCTGTGTGTGGTAAAAGTTAGGGAAAATGCCAAAATTCTCAACCGGAAATTCAGCACTGGCTTCATGAACCATGGTCGTTTCCGGGTGGTGGCCATCAAGCGCGAAAACGAGACCATTATTCCGGGAGGCAACGATGAGATAAAAGCAGACGACTTGGTGTATTTTGTATGTACGGCCGACAATATTGACTTTGTTCGTTCAGAGGCAGGGAAAGACAAGCGGGAGATACGCAATGTGATTGTTATGGGTGGCAGCCGAATCGCTATGAAGACGGCTATGTCGGTGCCGGAAGATATGAATCTGAAAATTCTGGAGGCCGACAGAGATGTGTGTCTGCAGTTATCCGAGAAGATAACTAACGCACTTATCATCAATGGTGACGGGAGCAACATGGACACACTTAGGGAGGAGGGAATAGCCGATACGGATGCCTTTGTGGCTGTAACTGACAACAGCGAGGCGAATATTTTCGCATGTCTTGCCGCCAAGAAGCTGGGGGTAAGAAAAACCATTGCCGAAGTGGAGAACATTGACTATATTCCTATGGCGGAAGGACTGGATATCGGCACCGTACTCAACAAGAAAACCATCGCCGCCAGTTACATTTACCAGATGCTGCTCAACGCCTCTGTACTCAATGTGCGCAATCTGACGACGGCAGATGCTGAGATAGTGGAGTTTATGGCAACAGCGAACAGTCGCATAACCCGCAACAAGATATGCGAGGCAGGCTTGCCGCAAGATGTTAATATCGGTGCTATTGTGCGTGCCGGCGAAGCGATTCTCGTCAATGGCGAAACACAGATTATAGCCGGCGACCAAGTAGTGGTGTTCTGCCGCTCAAAGATGATGAGAACATTGGATAAGTATTTCAAATAGAATTATCAATCAGAGGGACAATCAAGGGGGATAGATGCTGTTGGTTGCATCTGTCCCCCTTGATTGTTAGGCATATATTATCCCAAATCGGTCATTAGCGTTTTGATGATTATGGCTTTATTTTTGATTAGATTTTTTGTCGGTTTGAAGGCGCAATGGGGTTCCA
>CAJOPG010000130.1 GCA_905236355.1 Paludibacteraceae bacterium
CCGCGGGCACAAAGGTACTCCGCAACGGGCAGATAGCTATCCTGAGCGGCGACAAGACCTACACACTCATCGGTGCCATGTTACAATAACCTTTTGTTTTTCCAATCATAATCTATGACTATACAACAATTTCGTGAACGGATGTCAACGGGCGAGGCGATAGCCGGCGGCTCGGATTTGCACATGGAGTTCCATAAATATTCGCAAGAGGCTCTCCGTCTTACGGCGGAGATTAACGGCTCATATCACACTCCGGAGGAGTTGCGGGCGCTGTTATCGGAGTTATGGGCGACATATGTGCCGGAGAGTTTCGGAATGTTCCCTCCGTTCTATACTGATTGCGGCAAGAACACACACATTGGTGAACGCGTGTTTATTAATATGGGCTGCAAGTTTCAGGATCAAGGCGGCATCTTTATTGACGATGATGCCCTGATTGGTCACAATGCCACGCTCTGTACGCTCAACCATATTCCCGATCCGTTGTAGCGGTCGGGCATGATAGCCAAGCCCATTCATATTGGAAAGAAAGTGTGGTTAGGCGCCAATGTAACGGTGCTGCAAGGTGTGACCATAGGCGACAATGCAATTGTAGCAGCCGGAGCGGTAGTGACCAAAGATGTGCCCGCCAATGCCATCGTTGGCGGTGTACCTGCCAAAGTGATAAAGATGATTGAGTTATGAATGTAGCAGAAGTACATGAATACTATCTTTCACTTGGCACGGATGTAGAAAAAGCACTAATCTATTAACACACAACGCACACACATGAACTATATACCAGAAACCAACCGCATCTGCGCAACGGACGAGAACGGTAAAGTGATAGCGGAAATAACTTTCCCTGTCCGTGATGGCATTGCTACAATTGAGCATACGTATGTGGACGACTCTTTGCGCGGGCAGGGGATAGCGGGACAATTGGTTCAAATGGCGGTGGAGAAAATCCACGCCAACGGGAACCAAATAGCCGCTACTTGCCCTTACGCCGCCGCGTGGCTGCAACGGCACCATGTAATCGTCGAATTATTCAACCTGCAGGACAGACAATATGCCGGTTTCCTGGCCAAACTGCTGCCTACTGTTCCGCGTGAGACAATCATCGGCGTGCGCACACCCACACTGCGTAAGATGGCGAAACAAGTAACCAAGACCCCTGCTGCCCGTGAGTTCCTGCAAACCCTTCCGCATCGCTATTTTGATGAGAACCAACTGCACGCGTTTATCATCTCAGAGGAAAAAGATTTCGATACCTGTATCGCCCTGTTAAACCGTTTCCTGCCATACATAGACAACTGGGCTACCTGCGACCAACTATCGCCCCAATGTTTCAAGAAACATACAGCCGAACTCTTGACACACATACAAACTTGGATGGCTGCCCAACACACCTACACCATCCGGTTCGGAATGGGAATGTTGATGCAGTATTACTTGGACGATGCCTTCCGACCGGAATATTTGGAGTGGGTGGCGGCTATTCATAGTGAAGAGTACTACATCCGTATGATGCAGGCATGGTTCTTCGCTACCGCACTCGCCAAGCAATGGGACGCTGCTTTCCCCTATATTGAGCAACACCGCTTGCTTCCATTCACACACAACAAAGCCATACAAAAAGGCATCGAGAGCTACCGCATTACAAAAGAGCAGAAAGACCACTTGCGAACATTACGAATATAGCGAGAACAGTCGAATTAATCTCTGGTGTGATTTTGGCATGATTTTGTCCCGTTTCGGGAAGCGGCAGTTTTCGGCTATCGGGAACTGCTATCTTATCGAATGTCAGGGTTTGCTTTATTCCGCTGATATTAAATACTTGCATATATGAAATATATGTATTTTGTACAGCACAAAAGCAAAAATATAATAGATTCCAATATTTTTGCTTTTTGAGTGAATATTGCTAATTTTAGTAGACTTGATGAAACATACAGACCTAAATACAGGGCAACTTTCTATATCCGAATGGGGTTTGCAAGAATCCTTTCGGGAGCATTTTATCTTTACTCGCGCAAATGTGGAATCTGCATTTCCAACCTTTTCTGCGGAGAAAATTGTACAGTCACTTCGGAACCTAAGCGAGCGTGGTATAATCTATTCGCCTTGGCAGAATTTCTATGTGATTATCCCTACAGAGTATCGCCTTAAAGGCGTAGTGCCTCTTGTTTTTTATATAGACCAACTGATGTCAATAATTATAACGCTCGTGCCAACTTCTATGCAGAACTTCATCAGTTAGATAAAACAATAGAGGATGGATATGTTGAGATATATAGAACTGAGCCCCAAGTCAAACTATGGTTATTATAGCCGTGGCTGGTGGAAACATCTGGCAGGGCAATGTGAAGCGGCAATAGAAGATTGCAATTTATCTATCGCTATTGATTCTGAATATCCATATGCCTATAGCGTTTTAGCTCGCTGTTATCAATATTTGGGTGATTCCGCAAAAGCGAGATTCTATTGTGAAACATTACTTGCCTTTGATACTATACCAACTAATGGAAGCCAAGCCTATTATGCATTCCTTTATTTGAGACAAGATGACAAGGCTATAAAATGGATTGAGCAAATACTAGAAAGAGACTCTACGGAAACATACGATGCCGCATGTGTTTATTCATTACTTGGTGACACCACTAAAGCTCCTTATTATCTTGAGCGCACACTGCAAAATGGCTGGGCAAGATTTCACCATCTCGAAATGGACGAGGACTTGAATAACATCCGTAACATTGTTTCGTACAAGCGATTAGTCAACGAATACTATCAAAAAATGTTGCAAAACATTGGGCCAACAGAGCAGGATACAACCGCAGCCCAACGCATTGTCGAAGTACCATTCACAGCATCTAACGGCGTAACCAAGGTTGATTGCACCATCAACGGCTTATCACTCAATTTCGTCTTTGATACTGGTGCAAGCGATGTTACTATCTCACAGACAGAAGCAAACTTTATGTTCAAGAACGGTTATTTGAAAGATAATGACGTTATCGGTTTGCAGCTTTATCAGACGGCCGATGGGAATATCTCCATTGGCACTACTATTAATCTGCGGCAGATCAATTTTGGCGGTTTGGAACTCAACAATGTTCGCGCTTCAGTAGTTAGAAATCAAAATGCCCCATTGCTGCTCGGCCGGTCAGTCCTCCAACGCCTCGGCAAAATCGAAATAGACAACCAAAAGCGTGTTCTGAAAATAACAACAAGATAAAAGTTACATCCGGAAATACAACTAACCATACTAGCTACTGAGAAACAATGCTTTAAAAATAATTTCACATAGCTTGACCACAATTTCATACAGCACTGCCAAATTTTTAAAAATAATGTTTACCTTTGCACCACCAAATGACATATACAAATAAACGCAGAACTATGAACCACAAACATCTTTTTCTCATTCTTCTTTCTCTTGCAGTAGTTGCTTGCGGGAAGCAGAGTCAACAACATGAGTCACTCATTGAATATCGCTGCGTAACCATGTCCGGTGATATGGTCGATGTGATGCAAGAAGTATTGCACACGCAAATCATTCCTGATGAGTTTATGGAACTTATGTCTGATGAGGACTCAAATGACGTTCAGTCGAATGTTAATCAGTACCTATCGCTTCCAGAGAACGCGCCACAATCTCTACAGCCCATTGTTGACTGCTACAACGCTATTGTTATGATCTACAGTCTGACGACCGATTATGAGACTGCCTTCTGCATGGAAACAAATCTCTCCAAAGAGATTGCTTCTATGGATTGTCAATCAATCACAGACCCATCACTTCGTCAGACGCTTGAAAACGCTTGCAGCCTCTATGCCAGGGCAGCAAAGACGCACAAAGATGATGATCTATCTGCCGCCGATGAAGTAACTTACACTCTTTATGGCAGACTGAATGCATATCTTCAACCTACCTTTGAACGCAACAACTCGAAGTTAGATAGTCTGTTAGAGCGCCTTCCATACATTACGAACTTCAACACATTGCTTAACATGCGCGGGAAAAGCGATAGTATATATCAACAGGAAGTAATCACCAATTATGCTTATAGCAAAAGTTTTGATGAACAGTGTATCTGGGCAATAGAATTCGCTCATAGTGATAAGTCTCATAGTAGCTTCACTCAGGGTGCAGCACTATTAGAGGAGGTGATGCTGAAGGGGCAGTATAGTCCTTATTTGGGGGAAGTGTGGACTACATGGCGGGCTATAGTTACCGACTTTTTCCCCATGTCAAACTATGGATATATCCCTAACAGACTATATAACAGCATGCGCTATCTTTGTGCCCAAACTTTCTTACAGCACCTTACCGAACATCCTGATGATGACTTTGCGGCTGCAATGCTACTTAAACTTGCTGCTAACGAGAATATTGTACGCCATGGTTTTATCGCAGGAAATAGTGGTCCCGTAGAACGAATGAACATATTTCCTGAATGGGAGATGTCTAATAATGAGAATAAATAGGGTGACAATAATTCCCATAATAGGATAAGAATTTGCAAAATATCAAAAAAACACAGTAATGAACAAACATCTCCGCAACAGCCTTCGCGCTGCAAGCATTATGATTATGATATGGTGGTTGCACCGCATCCTTTATACTTTTAAACACTTTATGGCGAACGCCAACTGGTTGGCTCGAGAAATGTACTGGCAAGGTTGGTTCGCACTTCTTTTGGGAGCGATATTAGTTGTAGCATTTGCGCTACTCGCCAATAAGAACCATCTGCCACGCCTATCTAAACCCATGACAATATTTACTGCCATATTGGCTATTGTCATGTGCATTGTTATCCTATGGAATATGATAGACAGAGTGATGTTAGGTGGGCTGAATTACTGCTGGTCGCCACAATGGTTAGTAATGTACACCATACCTATTGCCTCTTCTGCATGGCTATGGATGTATTCTTGTCAGAAAGAAACTATCACGATGACTCAAACACTCTATGTGGTAATAATCGCATCTATTGTGCTCATATTTGCTGTATGGTTCCTAGGCGTTAACTCCTTCTGCTACTATTTAGAGTGCGGGGGATTGCATTATTTCCATACCGGCTGGATGGAAAATTGGCTTCGGATACTCATCCCGGCTGCGTTCTTTGTTGCACACCTAATAGCCAACCGACAGGCAAATAACAACTCTTTAGATAAAAAACAATGAATACTAATCCCGACCCATACCTCCTTCAACGCTTTATTGGAGCGCAGGAGAGTTCTTACGAGCAAGCACTTGCTGAGATTCGCAATGGAAGGAAGACCAGCCATTGGATTTGGTTTATCTTCCCTCAAATGAAAGGTCTTGGTCATAGCCCGATGGCAAATCACTATGGCATCACATCGCTTGGCGAAGCACGTGACTATCTCGCACACCCTGTTTTGCGCCAACGCCTAATAGAGTGTTCTGCAGTCTTTTGCTAAAACATAGCAAAGGACACAAGCCATCAACAGCCTTTGAAATATTAGGAACGATAGATGCTATCAAAGTGAGGTCTTGCATGACTCTCTTTGACCTTGTAGAACCCGACTCTGTCTTTGGCGAAGTAATAGACGTTTTCTATAATGGCGAACGGGATGAACAAACCTTGCGAATACTTGGTTCAAAAGATTACTAAACCAACAGAAAACTTATTATGTATGGAGACAAAACAAAATTGCTCCCCTATACCTGCCGGTGGCTGCAACTACCTCCGGTAGGTAATCTACAACCCCTTGCTGTACCGGCTTAAGAAATAGAAAATAAAACGCTTCGCGAAGGAATCCACGCACGAAAGCCCACCACCGTCCATCTCGCTTTTGAGGTGAGCGGTTTTTGTATGGGGAAAAAGGGCAAAGCGCGAGTAGGGATATTGCAGAGCCTTTCGGAATAAGGGGCGACTTCATCGGCTTGCGTGATGTGTGGAGACTTTCGACTTTTCTGATTTAGTGAGACTTTGTGGCTTTTGTAGAATATCGAAAACGCATATAACGCAAAATGCGAGAGTCGCTAAGAATCAGCCAAAGCAGGGCGTCGGGGGCTCTCTCGAGGGAAACGCAAAGGAAAAATTCCCTTTGCAAACCCTAAACTACCCATTATCAATAAAGTAACCATTTTATTCGTGGAAAATTCGAAAAATTCGATTTTGGCATGATTTTGTCCCGTTTCGGGAAGCGGCTGTTTTCGGCTATCGGGACTGCTATCTTATCGAATGCCGGGGTTTGCTTTATTCCGCTGATATTATATAACACAGCAATGAGAGTTTCGTGGCTGAAACTCTCATTGGTCGAGAAGAGGCGACTCGAACGCCCGACCCCCACGTCCCGAACGTGGTGCGCTACCAACTGCGCTACTTCTCGCAACAAGTTGTGAAAAAGCTTACTCTCTCACTGAACTTGTTAACCTTAGTTTATACTTATTTGTCAATAGGTTTTAGCCTATTTGTTCACTTCAATAGTGATTTCCTGCTCAGCCCCTCGTTCCACCTTCAAGGATTTCACGACCCAAGTATCGGCCCCCTCATCCGGCACATAGAAATAGTAAATCAAGTTTTTTGTAGCAAGACTGAAAGTGAAGGTGGTAGTGCCTTGTGCATTGGTGGTACGATGGTCCAACTCTGTTCCGTCGCTATCCATCAATGGTTGTTCGGGAGAAGGCAGTGCTGCTGCAATGATAGCACTTGCCATGTCTATATTATATACTTTGCGGTCGGCAACAGGGTTATTTTCTTGGTCAACCACAGTAACTGTTACTTTAGAAGTATCCACTTCACAACTTGCGAAGCATAGCACCATGAGAAGTGCGGATGCAATAAATGTCAGTTTTTTCATAAAAGAGCCCTTTCCTTGTTTGAGCGTGCAAAATTACAATATTCTTTTGAATCTACAAAATTCTATTTACGCTTTCGTGCCGTGCGGGGGACTTTTTTAGTCCCTGTGGGTAGGGAAGATTCAATAAGTTTTCTGCAATCTGCCTCTGTAAGTGCAGCTGCATCAGTACCTTTAGGGATGCGATAATTATTGTTTCCGTGTTTGATATAAGGACCGAAGCGACCATTCAAGACGAGGATATCACCATATTCATGAATCGGGAGTGCCGCTTGTCGTTTAGATTCAATGAGTGCGATGGCCTCTTCTTGCGTGAAATGAAGCGGGTCTGCCGCTTTAGGAATAGAGAAGAATTCGCCCCCTAACCGGACATAAGGTCCGAAACGCCCCTGACTGACAACCATCTCTTCCCCCTCATATTCGCCGATAGTATAAGGATAGGGTGATTCAAACAACTTTAGAGCTTCCTCGAGTGTGATAGTATAGATCGATTGTTCTTTTTCAAGAGAAGCGAAGCGCGGTTTTTCCGTGTCTGTTACAGTACCTATTTGTATGCATGGTCCGCGGCGTCCGATTTTAGCAATGACGGGTTTGCCCGACATCGGGTCTATCCCCAATTCGCGCCCTTCAATGCGCCCTTTCTCGACATCTTCAATAAGGGGGTGGAAAGTTTTATAGAAAGTATCCACCGTCTTCACCCATTGTTTTTTACCTTCGGCGATGTCATCGAACGATTGTTCTGCTTCTGCAGTAAAATCATAGTTGATGATTTGCGGGAATTGTTTTACCAAGAAATCATTGACGGCCAGCCCGAGGTCGGTAGGTATGAGTTTCTGCGAGTCAGCGCCATACATCTCGCTTTTGGTTTTCTCTGTAATTTTGCCGTTTCTGAGAGTGATGACTTCATATTCGCGTTTGGTTCCGGTTTTACCCCCTACAGTCACATATTTGCGTTGTTTGATGGTCTCCACTATTGTTTGATATGTGGACGGGCGACCTATCCCCAGCTCTTCCATTTTTTTTACGAAAGAACCCTCTGTATAGCGGAAGGGTGCCTTTGTGAAAGTTTGTTGCGCAGTAATATCATTGTTTTTCAGCGTTGTTCCCTCTTTGAATGCCGGCAGGATGGTATTGCTCTCATTCTGTTCTTCATCAGAGGTTTGCGCATATACTTTCATAAAGCCGTCAAAGGTCACTACTTCGCCGGAAGCAACAAACAGATGGTTTGACTGATTCCCGTTTTCACTGAGAGCCACTTCGATATGTGTCTGTTCCAGTTCGGCATCCGCCATCTGAGAAGCGACGGTTCTTTTCCAGATAAGAGCATATAGTTTGCGTTCATCTTCATTAGCCCCAGCAGTGTTTCTTTCTATGAAAGTAGGACGGATGGCCTCGTGTGCTTCTTGTGCTCCTTTTGATGAAGTATGAAACTGACGACTCTTATGATATTCCGCCCCCCACTGGTCAACAATTACTTTTTTAGCGGTGCCGATAGCGAGTGACGACAGATTCAACGAGTCGGTACGCATGTATGTAATATATCCTGCTTCATAGAGCGATTGTGCCAAGCGCATTGTCTTTGCGACGGGGAACCTGAGTCTGCGTGCCGCCTCCTGCTGTAAAGAAGAGGTAGTAAAAGGCGGTGCCGGAGTGCGACGGGTAGGTTTGGTTTGTATTGATTTGATACAGAAAGATCCGGACTGACAACTTTGCAGGAATTGCAGAGCCTCTTCTTTAGTGGAGAAGTGATGATTAAGTTCTGTTTTGAGCATCACTTTTTCGCCTTTTGCATCTACACCCTCAAAGACGGCTGTCACGCGGTAAGATGCAACAGGGCGAAAGGCCTCTATTTCCCGCTCCCTGTCCACTACAAGCCGCAGACCGGCAGATTGTACGCGGCCGGCAGAGAGCCCGGGCATGAGTTTTTTCCAAAGGATGGGAGACAATTCAAATCCGACGATACGGTCGAGCACACGACGAGCCTGCTGAGCGTTTACCAGATTATAGTCAATGTCTCTTGGATGGGCGATGGCTTCATGTATGGCATTTTCTGTTATTTCGAGAGCGGCAATGCGGTGTGTTTTTTGAGGTTGCAGGCCGAGCACTTCTTTCAGGTGCCACGCAATGGCTTCCCCTTCGCGGTCAGCATCGGATGCCAACCAAACCATCTCGGCTTTCTGCGACTCTTCTTTGAGTTGTTCAATAAGTCGTTTTTTCTTCGGGTCGATAGCATAATGGGGCTGATAGTCGTGTTGAAAATCAATGCCTATACTATTTTTGCCTACTCCTTCAATGTCACGAATATGCCCTTGTGATGCCATTACATGGTAGTCTTTCCCCAAGAACCGCTCAATAGTCTTTGCCTTATGGGGGGACTCTACTATAATCAGATTTTTGCTCATAACTATATATAAGGTGTGTTCTGAAACCGGCTGCAAAAGTAGTTCAAGTTTTCGATATATGCAAATTTATTCTCCACCGGCACACAAACATGCTGTTTTTTATGATATATCAATATAAATATAGCAAAAAAAGATTAAAAGAGTACTATTTTTTTTAGATGATATTGTAATTTGAAAAAGTTTGTGTATTTTTGCAACATAATAATGAAGGGGCCTCCTTCCGCAGGAGGATATAAGTTATGCAGAACAAAAACATTCCTTTGCTGGATTGCCCGATGGATTTTTTAGTGGGCGATGCAAGCGGCAACATTCTGAACGAATATGCCCGTTTCCCGTGTAAGATACAATGCGGTGTGTATGCCTTTATGGTCCGCGGCAATGCGCGTGCCACGCTTAACATCACAGAAAAAGAGTTTCATCAGAACGATTTTTTAGTAATGAATCCGGGCACATTCCTGCTTATACACGAATTTTCGGATGACGCATTGGTTTATTATGTGCTTCTATCGTCATCTTTCCTTGAGAAATATTCCTATATCGTCCGCACCAGGTTAGATATGTTGCAGGTGGAAAACCCGCAATTACATTTGACAGACGAGATAGCCGATATCATTACCCGGACCTTTGAACTATTGATAGATGCTCTCAATTGCACTCCTCCCCTGCTCACAACGGAGAAGATGGTGCCGCTCTACAATGTATTCCAACTCTTCTGCGCTGACTATTTGAAAGATTCGCAATCGGGTGCCCAGCGTCCGTTAGACAGAAAGACGGAGATGTATCAGGAGTATTGGCAGTTGGTATCAAAACATTATCAGATATGGCATCATGTTGCACAATATGCAGATGCGATGCGGATTTCATTGCCGCACTTGTGTGCGACGGTAAAACAGGCTTCGGGAAAGACGGCGGGTGACATTATTAATGAAGCCATTTTGACCGATGCCAAGTCGCAGTTGAAGATTACCAACACGCCTATCAAAGGTATAGCGGTTTCACTCGGTTTTGAGGATGTGACATTTTTCAACCGTTTTTTCAAGGCCCGGGTGGGAATGACTCCGAAGGAATACCGGAATCAATAATGAACGGATACGACAAAGAGGGCAGCCTGAAAGACTGCCCTCTGTTTATATATAGAGTTGCAATTATGCGAGTTTATTTACATGCAATGCCAATTTGGATTTCAAGTTGGCAGCTTTGTTGCGATGTATGATATTGCGTTTTGCCAGTTTGTCAAGCATCTTGGTTACTTTAGGGAGCATAGCCTCAGCAGCAGCCTTCTCGGTTGTAGCACGGAGGTCACGCACGGCATTGCGTGCAGTTTTAGCATAGTAATGATTGTGCAGTCTGCGTGTTTCAGTCTGACGAATACGTTTCAAAGATGATTTATGGTTTGCCATCTTGTGTAAATTTTAATTTCTGAATTTCTATGTTTCTAATTTTTAATTTGGTAGCCCATAGCAGAATCGAACTGCTCTTTCAAGAATGAAAATCTTGCGTCCTAGCCGATAGACGAATGGGCCGATTGCTTTTCACGAAAGCGGCTGCAAAGGTAAATCAAATATTTTAATCTCGCAAATATTTTTGCAAAAAAATGTTATTTTTCTCTGTGACATTCCTTTGAACGAGGAAGGGGTCATTTCGGTGACCCCTTCCAAACGCTATTGCAGTTAATGCTTATTAATTAGCATTATTGCAATCTTCTTGATTCTTAGCAACCTTGGTTTGAGTGATTTTAACCTCTGCGCCCAATCCCTCGAGCGTACGCTTGAGTTCTTGCTTTGCTGCATCTATGTCTTCGCCTTCGCCATAAACATAGACAGTCTGGGACAATTCAACTCCAGCCAGTTTATAGTTACCAGTAAGTTTGTAGCAACCTTCACCCTTGTTGCAAGAGGTCATCATGCCAGCAGCGAGAACAACTGCAACGGCAATCAACATTTTCTTCATCGTTGTAATAGTTTTTTTAGTTAAACATGTATACTTTTTCCAAAGCGGCGACAAAGATATAAATAATAATGAACAATAAAAAGCAAAAACCATAAAAGTGTTAAAATAACGCATATTTGTATCAAAATACACTCTCTCGGGAAAATTATGGCAATATTAGCATCTCCCTCGGGTTGATTAATTAGTCCGGAATCCGGTCGCCGTGAGTCTTTGGTATGATATGTTGATGTTATGTTCATCTTATGTTCATCTTATGTTCATCTTATGTTTGCGGGTACTGATTTTCAGGAAATTATAATAGATTTTTGAGATTTACAGTATGGTATCATATTGAAGATATGTCAGTTAAAGATATGCAGACAGAATAGTCTTTAACTTCCGCGGATGATGCAGATGGCACAGATACGAGACGCAGGGTGTTGTTGATTAGGGGAGGCCATATTTGATTCCGCAGGCGAGGGTGCCAGTACGGATGAGGGAGGAGGGCACGAGTGAGCGCAGATGACACGGGTAATACGGGTGAGGAGGATGTTTCCGCTCTCACTTGTTTGTATGGTGACGAATTGTCAAATTTCGGATGATTGTTTATTTCTTTCTTATGGGTATCTTATGCCTATCTTGTAATCTTTCGCTTCAAACGGAATTTTGAGGAAGTTACCCTGAGACTTTTGTTACTTTTTGCAAAAAAAGACGGCAATAAGAGAGAGAACAAGACCTTTCCGCTTTTGCCTGCAGGCGGAGTATAATCAAGAAAGCGAAGCATTTGCATAGGAAAGAAACTTATATTATCTTTGCAAGTTCAAACCCGCACTGAGGGTTATGCCGCAACAGCGGTTGCAAGCAGCAATCATATAGGGATGGTATGCAAATGTATAAAATTTAAGGCGTTTATTGATGTTGTTTGCGACCAATTGCAACCTTCGCAAAAGTTCTTACACAGTCCAGACAGTAACAATAATTATAGCAATTATGAAACAAAAACTTTTTACCTTATTGCTCGCTGTAGCAGCCAGTGTGGGAATAATATTTGCAGAAAGCGGCACCTGTGGCAACAACCTCACATGGGACTTAACGAACGGCACTCTCACCATCAGCGGCACAGGAGCCATGACGGATTATGATTGGTTATCAGTAGCTCCATGGTCTTATAGTTCCTCCATCACTTCGGTAGTAATCAATGAAGGTGTCACAAGCATTGGAGATTATGCTTTCTCTGATTGCAGTAGTCTGACCTCGGCAACTATTGGCAGCAGCGTCACAAGCATTGGAGATTATGCTTTCTCTCAGTGCAGCAGTCTGACCTCGGTCACTATTCCTAATAGCGTCACAAGCATTGGAGAATGGGCTTTCGGGTATTGCAGCAGTCTGACTTC
>CAJOPG010000131.1 GCA_905236355.1 Paludibacteraceae bacterium
GGGGTGTCGGAACACCTCCGACGAGACAAATAAACACTACTACATTTTATAAAAAATCATCAAATTTTAATATAGTTCGTCAAAAAACAGGGGAGAAACTTCTCCCCTGTTTTTCTTGTTACCGCTATCGGACTCTCACACCAAGCGTTGTATAGGTTGTCCCGTCTGGGAGAACAATATATACTATGCCATCGTGCAATACCTTGCGCGTTTTTGCGGGTGCCGGACCTTCCTGCCAAAGTATATCTTCTACGGCTGATGCCAAGTCATAGTGATCCGGTACAACAGGTAATGCGTATTGTCTCTCGGTGAAGATATATAGTTCTCCCGGCAGCAAAAACACTATCTTGTTATCTTGTTTGCGCTCGTCCAAATAGCTATACCAACTGCCATCAGGAAGAGTGTAGGCCTGCAACTCGTCAGCCGTGAAGTTGCCTACAATCAGTATTCTGTCGCCTTCTTCGCCCCACTGGATGGTGCGCACCTTCTTGCCGGTGCCGATGTTGACCGCTGACGGATTACCGGCAAACACCTCAGGGGCAAGGCGGGTGCGCAGTTGCACCACTTGTGCCACCTTCTGATATTGCTTCATGCGCACTCCCGCTTCCAACCAGCCCATCGTTTCTGGTTGCTCCTTTATCGAGGTGCGGTTGTCGCCCGATATCTTGCTGCTGCCGCGGGTGGAGTTGATGCTATAGTCGTAGCCTAATTCGTTATACTGCCATATCATGTGAGGACCATTCAGCAATACATTGAATGCCATATTCATTGGTACACGTCTCAAACGCCATTCCTCGTCCTCTTTCACATAGCTATTGCCCCACTCTTTGGCCTTGTAGAAATTACGCTCCTCATCATGGCTCTCACAGTAACTCACATAGCCGTCTTTGTTGGCGGCAGTAAAGGCATCGCCCTCTTTTAGCCAACCCATAGCAGTCTGCGAATAGGCATTGTTGGTGTTCTCCCAGCAGAGCATGCCCTGTTGAACGAGTTTGGAGCGCTGGCTGCCCATGTTGGGTCCCCAGTGTTCCAAAATGAAATAGGGTTCCCCGTTCTTTTCAATGTTTGCTGCCGCCAACACCCCTTTGTTGTAGTAGTGGGAGAGGTTGTCCATCAACAGGGAGTAGTCGTAGGTTGACTTGGTGCCACAACCGCACAAACCGTGACTGAGGTCCATACGGTAGCCGTCTGCATGAAACTCCTGAATCCAATAGTTCAGCGCACGGGTGAACATGCGGCGGGCAGGCTCGAAATCATGATTCCAATGCTCATACACATTGTCATCGTGCGGCACTTCGGTGCAAAACCATGGATTGTCTTTCAGGTCAGAGCCGTAAGGATAGATTTTGTTCATGGGGTTGAGACCTGTGGCGTGGTTGAATACCATGTCAAGTATTACTGCCATGCCACGCTTATGACATTCGTCGATTAGTTTCTTTAAGTCATTCTCACTGCCATAGGCTTTGTCGGGGGCAAAATAGTGGTTAGGAGAGTACCCCCAGTTGTAGTTGCCGTCAAACTCGCATACAGGCATAAGTTCCACTGCGTTGACGCCAAGGTTCTGCAGATAGTTTAGTTGACGCATAAGACCTGCATACGAGCGCTGAGGGGTATAGTCATATACCCAGAGCTCATAGATAACAAGGTTGTTTTTGTCGGGCCGACGGAAGTTGAGAGTGGCCTCGCTCCACTCATACTCCGGCTTGCCAGTCTGAATCACAGTTACATAACTATCGCCGGCCTTAGGATATTCCATCAAAGTGGGGTCCACTTGTTTGGGCTCATATCGGTCATCGGGGTGGAGTAGTTTGGTGCTGTATAAATCGCTGATTTTCTTAATCACTCCGTCGGCTCTTACTACCACATATTGGAAAGCATACTCCTTCTGAGGCTCCAAGTTGTCTATCTCAAGCCAGAAATAGTAGCCGTCACGCTTCATCTGCCAGTCAGATGACAATTGCCAGTTGTTCATGTCACCCGTCACAAACACTGCCTTGGCGGGTTCTGTCCGGCTGCCTGCATAAGTGCAGAGTGTCACTTTGGTGTGGTCTTGAGAATCGTAATAGATACCCATATCAATGCCTTCCGGGCGCGGGGCTTCCACCGTGGCTGCCATCACGGTCAAACTGACGGAGTCTTTGACTGTCTCGTCGCCTTTCTTCGCCTCAAACAGCACTTTATAGTCGCCCGCTTGCGCAAAGCTCAAAGTGTAACTGAGACTCAGACCTGTCGTCTTTGCCTTTTCCTCACCATTAACCAACAGGCGCAGTTCAGCATCCTCACTTACGGCACCCACAAAGGCAATATCTTCGTTTGCACTCACCAATCCGCTTTCGGAGGGTGATTGTATCTTTGCATAGAACCCGGGTTCTATAAAATCAATAAAGATGTCGCCGTTGGAGGCGGACTTCCCTTCCAATTCACCATTGGGACCATCGTTGAAAACAAAGCACAGACCGGTTACCACATCAGTAGCGGCACAACCATAATAGGTGTTGACATCAGGGCTGATCTTCAGTTCCCAATTGCCGTCAGAGTCCTTTGTCATCTCATGCTTCCCGTCACGCCAGGAGGGGGCGTGGAGCCATCTGCTGCTGCCTATGATGACACCCGTGTGGGCATAACACTTGGTGGCATCCTTCATGCCGCCATTGCCCTCGTTGGGGTTGAAGATGATGGTGATTTCGCCTTTGTAACCGATTGGTACAAAAGATGGAATGGTGGTTACTTGCGCTGCCAGCGTAAGTGCGAGAGTCGCTGCCGTCAGCAGACTGAATATGCGTGTTTTCATGGTGACAATGGTTTGTATTTGCCGCAAAAGTACTACTTATTTTTAATATGTGCAAGCATTGTGGTACTGACTCAGGACAACCGCATCAAAAAAAAATGTTTTGATAACCCCTTACAAATCAATAGGGGTCTTGGACCCTTCTAAACATATATGGCTTCTAAGTAATGACAGTCAAATACCCATTGCTTCTCTACAAAAGCCTGTTATATTTTGAGGCGGTTGCCTGTTAAATGTGCAGGTAACTTTTGTAGATGAAAATAAAGTATTATCTTTGCCTGCGAAAATATACTAACAAACAATCACAACCATTATGAGTAAAAAATTTGTGTGCACCGTATGTGGATATGTGCATACGGGTGAGGAGGCTCCTGCTGTTTGCCCCCGCTGTAAACAACCGAAAGACAAGTTCAAGGAAGTCCTTGAAGAACCTAAATCGCTGAAAGGCACTAAAACGGAACAAAACCTCATGGAGGCTTTTGCGGGCGAGAGTATGGCGCGCAATAAGTACACCTACTTCGCTTCCAAAGCAAAAAAAGACGGCTTCGTGCAGATAAGCAAAATCTTCGAAGAAACGGCAGCAAACGAAAAAGAGCATGCCGAGATTTGGTATAAGTATCTCAACGGTGGCAAAATCAACCCTACCAACGAAAACCTGCTTGCAGCCGCTGAAGGCGAGAATGCCGAATGGACTGACATGTACAAACGCATGGCGCGCGAAGCTCGGGAAGAGGGCTTCGAAGAGATTGCACGGAAGTTTGAAATGGTGGGCGAAATAGAGAAACACCACGAAGAGCGCTATCGCAAACTGCTTAAGAATATCGAAGACAAAATAGTCTTCTCCCGTGACGGCGATTGCATCTGGCAGTGCTCCAACTGCGGACATATCGTGGTCGGAAAACAGGCTCCGGAAGTATGCCCCGTATGTGACCACGCACAGAGTTATTTCCAACTCTACCCCGAAAACTACTGATTATTGCAATCTGTATATACAAAGCAGACCCCGTCTTGACGGGGTCTGCTTTGCTTTCCTGAGTATGTGATGGTGAATATCTATTCCATCAGCGATTTGCCGCTACCCCAGGCTTTGCCCACTTCTTCACCGACTACATGATAAGTATGGACGGCGGAGTTGTAGATGATGGGTTGCAACTTCATTATATCAACCTTGCCGTCAGTCAGAATGCTCTCATCGGCACTCCAGTTAACCACCTCGCCGATTATTCTGGCACCGCCGTCTTCATAGTCTTGTATCTCTACCGCCACACATTCTAATGTGAGCGGATATTCATTGATGATAGGAGCATTCACATTGGGGGATGGAGTAATGGTAAATCCTGCTTTTGCTACTTTGTCGGGTACATTGTTGGCGCTCACAATGCCAAAGTAGTCGCTCTCCGCTACTGTGTTCTTGTCCGCGAAACTGATAGTGAAAGCTTTGTTCAAACGGATGTTGCGGGTTGTCTTGTGGTCAGACAACTCAAACTGAATCTGATTCATGTCACACTGACCTCCCCATGCCGCCATCATCACATCGGGTACTTTGTTCTCATCCCAGGTGGCAATCATGATACAAGGAAGCGGTGTGATTATAGGGTGTTGCCCGCCGAAATTCTTGCGCCCTGCCACTTCTTGCACAGAAGTGACTCTTTGATTCTCATTCATGTTGTTTGTCTCGTTTTTAGTGCAACCGGTAGTCAGTATCACCAGCAACAATGCACAGATTATTGATTGTTTCATTGCTTATATGTTCTCTTGTCTGTTCTTCTATTGCACTCGCCCCTGCATCATTCACCTGTTATTCCTCTCCCTTCTCCTGCACCACTCTTCTCCTTTTTCTGTACTCTTCCCCTATAACCTCACCTCATGCGGCTTGTCCCAATTGCGGCGGACAAACCATGTGCCCGATAGTTGCTCTCGGTGAAAGATGACAGACCAGATAGTCCATTCGTCGTATGCCGCTTCTTGCAGAGCGTGTAAGGCATCCTCTGCACCCGAAGGAGCAGGTAAGTCCGCGAGGCGATTCATCCGGTTATGCGACTCCTCAGCCAACGCACAATTCCGTTGCTCCCACAGACAGTGGTTGGTGACAACTGCCGTGTCAGTAACATACATTCGACCTTCCTTCCATTCTGCCACCACCGACCGCTCTGCGTCCGCTATACTCAAGTGGTGTGCCCAACCGATAGAGTTGTGGATATCATATTGCTGCAAAAGGCTGATAGCCTCTTCTACATTGGCGGCATAGTCGAGCACTAAGCGTATGGCACCCACGATAGTCAAGTCGGGGCGAGGGCTGTCGTAGTCGGTGGTATCGCCGTCAAGTTCAATCAGGTCTGCCACACACAACCCTTTCTCGTTGATGCCGTCAAATGGTATATAAATGGTGGCAAGGGCGGGCATGCCGTCGGCACCTTTTATAGGATGCCAGTCATCACCCAAACCGATAAAAGCAAAAGAGGAAGTGCTCAGACTGGCATATCCGTCATCGGGATAAGTGCGCACAACCACCATCTGCTGACCTTTGTCGCCAAAGTCGAAACTGCGGCTGAAAAGGGTGGGTGACTGAATGGTGGAACAGCCGGCATCAAACACCACTTCGTCGCCTTCAGGCAACTGCATATAACCTTTGGAGAGAAAACGGGCGATATAGAGTGCCATATCACGGTCGGTTTTTGCACCGCCTTGCTCCAAAAACTGTTTGAAACCGTAATTGCCTCTGAAGGTATAGGTGTAGAGACCCTCGTCCAACATTTCTATCGAGCGCATGGCCGTTATCTCATCGCCGAAGAGTTGCCAACCGCCATAACAAAATATGCCCGCCCCGAGCAATGCTATGCCCAAAAGACAAAATATTGTGTATCTGACTGCTTTTTTCATGTCGTTTTTTGTTTGCAAAAGTATAAAAAAAAACGATAACAAACAAATCCGGCTGACTACACGACGATGCAGGCCGGCTTTACGAAACCGTAGTTTGCCACCGTTTCCATTCGGCGGGTGTCTGACCTGCCCAATGTTTGAAGTGGCGGGAGAAATTGCTCTGCTCCGTATAACCCGTCATCTCTGCCACTTGGGCAAGGGTGAGCTCGGGCTGCTTACGCATGAGTCGTTGCGCCTCCAGTATGCGCAGCCGGTTGATAAAAGCATTAAAATTCATACCCTCCTGCCGATTGATGGTATTGCTCAGAATCGTACGACTCACACCTATCTCGCGTGCCACCGCTTCCAAGGTGATGCCGCTGCGGCAGTAGAGCCTGCGCTCAATAATACCCGCCCGCTGCTTCTTCCAGCGTTGACGCTCAGCCGATTCTGTCAGAGCGCCGTTCTCATCAGAGTGGTTGCTTGAATTGTCCTCATACAACAGAGGTTTCATCTCCAAAAACAATACGGGATAGCGCATAAAGAGAATACCTACTATGATATAGAGCAAAAGGATAAAGTAATTGAGCAATGCGGAGAACAGCGGATTGAGACTGCATGTGATGAAGAAGGTGGTTAAACCAATGAGCATAACGACGATGAAACTATACTGAATAAGCTTCGGGTTTATGAGTTTGTCTTCAGCAAAGAAGTTGGCGGAGCGCTTGCTCCAGCTATTCTGCTCACGGTAGAGCATAATGACATAATATATGAAGATGACGACATATTCCGCCATCCAGATAAGGCGCGCAATCACCTCGGGTTCGGAGAGATTACGGGCAAGTGCACTATATGATACAAGGGGGATATGCTCTGAGAAAATGCGTATTATAATATACAGAAGCAGGCAGACGCAGAGCGGAAGAAAATGCCGTGCTATAAAACGTTTGCTAACCAGTCGGGGGTTAATCAGATTGATATGCGACATGGCCAGCAGAACCGCCTGCAAGTTGGACATAAACAAGAAAACAGGGCTGAAAAGTTCCTGACGAATCTGACCCTTGAATATGCAATACACAGCAAGGGCAATATAGGAGAGAGCTAATAGCCCGCGGGAAATAAGGTAGCCCTTCAAGCGGTCGTCACGCTGAGGTAGCGGTATGGCAAACATCATTGCCGCCATCAGAAAAAGCGCACCTATCAATATGTAATATGAAACCTGAAACATCGCTGCAAAGATAGGGTTTTCTGTATAAATACACAAGAAATGAAGTTTTATCAAATTGTACTGTGTATGATTTGACAAATGTTTTGTACAAATCTACAACGAAAGAGGGCGATATGTAC
>CAJOPG010000132.1 GCA_905236355.1 Paludibacteraceae bacterium
ATGGCTCCTGCCGATATAAAGAAGGAGGGAGCCGGTTTTGACTTGGCGATAGCCATAGCCTTGCTGGCAGCCAACGAAGAAGTGAAAACTGTCAGGTTGGGCGATTTTCTGTTGTTGGGAGAGTTGTCGCTTGATGGCACGCTTCAACCCGTCAGGGGGTGTTTGCCCATAGCCGTGAAAGCCCGAAAGGAAGGATACAAAGGGATTCTGGTTCCGGAGCAGAATGCAGCGGAGGCGTCTGTGGTGAGCGGAATAGATGTGTATGGGATGGAGAACTTGTGCGATGTGGTTCGTTTCCTAAATGGCGAGCAAGACAGAGAACCGGTGAAAACTGATATAGAGCGTTTGTTTGAGGAAGGGCAGTCGCAGACCGTACTTGACTTTGCGGAAGTGCGGGGCCAGCAGAATGTAAAGCGTGCTTTGGAAGTAGCGGCGGCCGGCGGACACAACATACTGATGGTGGGCCCGCCCGGTGCAGGCAAGAGCATGATGGCAAAGCGCTTGCCGGGGATACTGCCCCCGCTGACAGAGGAAGAGTCGCTTGAGACAACAAAGATACATTCTGTGGCGGGCGTATTGCCCCGCAACAACGCTTTGGTGGTGCAACGGCCTTTCAGAAGTCCCCATCATACGGTAAGCGATGTGGCATTGGTGGGCGGAGGCGTGAATCCTATGCCCGGCGAGATAAGTCTGGCGCACAACGGAGTGCTGTTTCTGGACGAGTTGCCGGAATACAAGCGGACGGTGTTGGAGGTGATGCGGCAACCCTTGGAGGATAGGAAGATATGCATCTCAAGGGCAAAAATGTCGGTGGAGTATCCGGCTTCGTTCATGCTGGTGGCTGCTATGAATCCGTGTCCCTGCGGTCACTATAACGATCCTACCCATCCCTGCACCTGTCCGCCGGGGTCGGTGCACCGCTATCTGAGCCGAATAAGCGGGCCTCTGCTGGACAGAATAGATATACAAGTAGAGATAACTCCTGTCCCCTTCGCTGAACTGCACTCCCAGACGCAAAGCGAGAGTAGCAGTGTGATACGGGAGCGGGTAGTGCGTGCCAGGCGCATACAAAGTGAGCGCTTCAGTTCAGAGAAAGATGTGCATTGCAATGCGCAGATGTCGTCAAGGCAGATGCGCCGCTATTGCAAATTAGACGACACATCCGCGCAGATGATACGCTATGCAATGGAGCGGTTGGGGTTATCGGCGCGGGCATACGACAGAATATTGAAGGTGGCACGCACTATTGCCGATTTGGAGGGAACGGAACAGATAACGGCGGTACATCTGAGCGAGGCTATAGGCTACAGAAACCTGGACAGGTCAGATTGGGCAGGGTGAGAATGAATGCAAGATACTTCTTTGGCAGAAGATTGCTTCTGTCCGGATACTGTAAAGGTTCAGAATCACCCAATAATCACCCAATAATCACCCAATTTTATTAATAAAAGTAAAGAAATATGATAGAAAAAAAGATGGAAAAGAATATGAGAGGCAAGTGTATATTGATGTTGCTGCTGGCTATGGTGGCTGTAGATGCCGGCAGTACGGTTCGTTATGTGAGTAAAGACGGTGATGACATGAACCGCGGGTTGGAGCGAGGTCTGTCCAAAGCCACCATACAAGTGGCAGTGGATGATTCGTATGCGGGTGACACGGTGATTCTGATGCCGGGAGTTTATCATGAGGGTGTGATACTGAAAGATGGCGTAAGCCTTATCGGCGAAGATGGTGTAGTGTTGGACGGTAGCCGTTTAGGTGCAAGACTACTGACGGCGGAAGAAGACTGTGTGTTGCCTACACTGATAGAAAACATAGTGCTGCAGAATGCCTGTCATAACGGTCGTGGGGGGGCTGCACTACTGAAAGGCACCATCACGATGCGGTATTGTACCATAAGAGCATGCAGTGGGGTACAATGCGGAGGGGTATTGATAGAAGGGAAGGCAAATGAGGCATCGGCTCTCAGTGCGAGACTGGAATACTGCCTGATTCATAACTGTACAGCCACGGGGGACTACTGGCCCGATGCAGGTGGTGTCGCAAATTTCAACGGAACGGTCAGCCATTGCACCATCTGCAATAACTACGGCAAACGGTATGGGGGCATCCATTCGGAGAGTACAGTAGAGTATAGTATTATGTGGGGGAACGAGTCGGAAGAGGGATTTGTGGACCCCGCCAACTATGTGTCGGACGAAAGCCTGTCGGCTTATAATACGAATTATGCCAATGACGCTTTTGAGGCGCAGTTCTTTCAGGAAACATGGCTGAACGGAGACAATTTTGCAGCTGACGGACCGCAGTTCCGCTACCCGACTTCGTTTGCAGGTATGCCGCAGACAAAGGGCGAGAAAGCGATGGTGCTGAATGCGGACTATTCTCCATGCAAACAGTCCGCCTTTGCCTATACTGCCGGTGCATTAAGGTATAAGAAATATGACAAGGAGTTGAGCGGTGTGGATATTGTGGAGAATGAAGTGAGTGTAAATGAAGGGGACAGTGTGCAGGTGCATGCTGTGATAGAACCTTATGAATCGGTTGATAAACGCTTGCTATGGACAACGGGGAACGCACAAGTGGCTATTGTGAACAATGGAAGGGTGAAAGGTATCAGTGCAGGTCATACTTATGTAACCGCCACAGATGTAAGCGGCAGAGCAACAGACAGTGTGTATATAACCGTAACTCCCCGACCTGTGGTGATAATTCATCCTGAGGTGCTTGCCGCAGATTCGCTTTACCGGTTGGAAGATTATACTGTACCTTCGTATGTGAAGTTTTGGGTAGCCAGAGAGGCCGCCCGTCGAGACTCATCTGATGCCCATATAGACGCATTACTGAAGGCGGAAAAGGAACTTCAGGACAAACAGACTCCCTATTGCATGGTGGCGAATATCAATGGTGACCCCCAAACGCGCATGGCTTTCTGCTGGTTCACCAACGAGGGCGTGACAGACGGGGTGGTGCAACTGCTGCAAAAACAAGATGCAACGGAAGCCGATTTTGAAAACAATACAGAAGTTGTGACGGTGGAGGCAACCGCCACTACCACCCTTCCGCTGCATTATGCCATTTCCACTTCCGGACTAATCCGGGCTACGGGAATGAACAAACATACTGCTTTCCGCTATGTGAGCCACAAAGCAATAGCCGAAGGACTACAGCCCGGGGAACAATACTCATGGCGTGTGGGTACGGACGGACATTGGAGTGAAATCGGTTCTTTTCAGACGGCAGGGAAAAAACAAAAAGAATTTTCGTTTATCTATATGACCGACAGTCATATACAGGACAGAGAATATGTAGATGCGGCACGACTGTGTGCCGAGGCAGTGGCAAGGAACGAGACAGATGCGCGTTTCTGTGTATTCCCCGGTGACTTTGTGGACACCGGCACCAAATATAACTCCGAATGGGAATGGGAACGCTGGTTTGAGGAAGCACTGCGGCCTGTGATTATGCAGATGCCTATAGTACCCACCGATGGGAATCATGATGACAGCCCGTTGCTAAACTATACCTACCACTTCAATACGGACAGCAGTTTTAATCAGCAGTCGCAGGTGAAACCGCAGTTTGAGGGAATCACCTATAGTATCCAATATGGCGACTTGCTGCTCATGGCGTTCTCTATGCAAGACTTCTGGCTTGGAGACTATAGCTATGAAACACTGACCTCCACTTACTTCTCTGAAGATGTCGGCAACTGGTTCAGAGAACAGGTGAAACGCTATCCGACGGCGAAGCATCGCGTTGCACTTGTGCACAAGAATCTTTTTTCCGGCTCTGATCATCAGAGGGATAAGGAAACTCCGCTGATGCGTGAAACACTGCTTCCGGTATTCAAAGAGTGTGAGATAGACCTGGTGTTGCAGGGGCACGACCATACCTATGAAGTGATAGGACCGATTGATCCTGATACGCGTACGGCTATTCGCTCTGCTGTAAGCAAACAAGCAGATGTGCCAATGGACCCTGTGGCCAATATGACCGGCAAGAAAGACGGCAGATATGATGTGAGCGACGGAACGCTATATTTTATAGGTGCCACTTGCGGTGCCAAACGCTACACACCGCTCACCCGTGAGGAGATGGACGCTTCGCTGCACATTCACCGTCTGCCCGACTATTTCGACCTGTTCACAGGGATGTTCGGTCAGCCCGGTGCACCTTCTTATACGCGTGTGACAGTACGAAAAAAAGAAATTGTGCTGGAGTCTTACAAGGTGCATGAGGATGGTGCAACGGAATTGTTCAACACAATGCACATTGTTAGAAAGAAAAAGCATTCTTCCCTATAGAAGAACGGGAAAAATGCTTCAGGAAACGGTTCTGTAACTTGTTGTATTCCAATAGGGCTCTTGGACCATTCTTGGGTTCTTCCAAACCCTGCATAATGCCCCACGGAGAACAGCAGTTACTTATCTGTTCTGCGTACAGTCTTCCGGAATACAGCATAGGTTGCGGTCAACAATAGCAAGATCCACATCCCGTTGCCGACGGGTAGTTTATGACCGGCGTCCTCTTCGTCAATGTCAGGTGTGGGCGGCGGTGGCGGCGGTGTTCCTCCCCGTCTTGGACTACCTATGTTTGAAGAGCCTACGCCCAATTGTTGATAGGCGCTGATGGAAGCAATACTTTTGTAGTTGACGATGGTGCCTCCTGCCGCATTGTCCGCTGCACTGCCTGCGATTGATTTGCTGCTGTGTCTGGAGGTGAAACTTTTCTCACTTAACACACTTCCGCCGAAACTTGTGTTGTTATAAAACGAAGACTGCTGATAGTCGTTGTTATTCGTCTGTTTGTTGGCAAGATATATATTATTGACGGCAGGGGCAGCAAACCCGGCAGTAGTCGGATTGGCAGTAGAGGTAAACTGCTGTGCATATACTCCGTCGGGCATAAGATACATCCCGAAAAGGAGTGCTGCAAGTATGAATTGTCTTTTCATAAGTCTCTTCCTTTTCTCAGAATGTTATCTTCTTTGTTTGTATGCCGTTTCGTGTTTGCAGCCTCACGATATATACACCATTAGGTAGCGCGAGCGGCGGGGTGATATTGCCGATATGATGGAGCAAGAGCCGGCCATCGGCGCTGTAGATATCATAGGCTAATACTTCGTCGGTTTGCACGGGTTCTGTTGTAGCCGTAGGTATGGCGGGCAGACGGTTGTCTTCAATAATGAAGCGCACTTCTGTCTGTTTGTCGGTGGTACGGAAAGTGTATTCATTGCCGTCTGCTATCTCTATCAGTGCTCCGGTGAGCAGGTCGCGCAGGTGCAGACCATATTCGGTGGTCGAGAAACGAAGAGTATATTCCTCGTCTTCGCCGGCTCGGAAGGCTATCTGTTTCCCTGCAAACGAAGGTGAGACATCCACACTAAGGTCCAAGTTGCCGGTGCGGGTCATCAGTTGCGGTGTGTAAGGCTCGCCTTCAAACTTGTAGCCATCCCATGCATTGTCGAAACTATCGGTGCAGAGAGAGTTCTCAAACAGATAGAGACGGTCGGAGAAGCGTGTGCCCTCCACATCCACTATTATTCTGGGCATAGACGGAGTGTCCTGTATGTCGCGCTTGGGCGCACGATTGGGCAGAACTGACAGAGTTCCGTGTTCGGGGTTGCGCACCAGTTGATTGTAGTTGAGCGTTACATTGGTGGCGGCCTCGGTGAGAATGAAGAACGCCTGCATAGGTGCTATATAACGGTTGGCAGCCAACATGCTTGAAGCTGTGGCAATAGGCACTGCAACATATTGTCCGGCTGAACCGGCGGTACCTGCTGCATTTGGGAAAGAGGTTTGGTTGCCATCGTTAACACCCGTGTTGAACAGATAGATGGTGGCCTGTGCGCCGGTGCCGAAATCGGCTACTTCAAATTGTGCTATATTAATAGGTGCCATCCACGAGTTAGCAAACATGTTCCAACCTTTATAGTCGGTGCCGTTGCAGGTGAGCGTGAGCGTCCGGTTGACGGAAGGCACTAATGTGCCGGTGTTGGTGAAGGTCTTGACTCCGTTTTGCGAGAGGCAGTATCCTGCAAATGGAGAGAGGGGGTCGTCATTTGTCACCCATTGCCAGTTGCTTCCGGCATTGCCAGTCTCGTCTTCATTCCAGCGACACATCCATGAGTTCTCATAGTGGTCAACGGCGTGTGCTACATCACTGAAAGGTGTTCCCATATACTGCCATGTGGCGGTAGATGCGGGTGCATTGACACCGCGGGCATAGAACTGCACCGTGGCATGGGTGTTGCCTATGGAATCGCCATGTGCAAAGGCGCCTTGATTAGAAGCGTTGGACTTTATTAAGATGTCGGCAGCGGCAACGGGGTAGGTGGTAACATAGTCGGTTCCATGTACTTCGCTTACTATTTGTGCGACTTCCAATGCCGCATTGGCATTGATGGTAAGGCTTCCGTTGTTGCCATTCTGCTTGCAGAGTTTGATATTCAGTGCATGTGCATTAGCAATATCCACGGTGCATGGGCGGATAATACGCGTGGCTTGATAATAGGAGGGAATCTCATGGTAGGTAGGTGCCCAGTTGGCTGCATCGCTCCAAATGCCGGTACCGTTGTTGTCGTCAAAGATGAGGTCACGGCAACCAAATATCTCCACGCTATATACGTATAGGTCCTCACCGTTTTCCGCCTCCCGGAATACACCCACACCATTAGCACTTGCCGCTTGCATCTCTATCACGTCATCCGCATCAAGCGTATATGTATATATTCCCGGTGCATTGACAGCCATCAGGTTCACCAAGAGTTGGGCATCACTTGCACCTGTACCATAATATAATGTCATGATATTCGTCGTACTACTTACGGAACGCGATGTGTTCACGGCAGTGATAGTTATACGTATCTGGTCACCTATACGGAAGTCGCCCTTGCGCAAAGTAGCAAACACTATCTGGTTGGTTGCGGACAACTGGTAACCCGTCTTGTCATTACCATCGCTATCGATATCATACACTGCTGTTGTGCCACCTACATTCACTACCGGCACGCCTGCATACTCATTGTTGTTGTAACCCTCATAGGTGTAAGACGAACTACCCGAACCCGTTAATGTCACCTTGGATATAATCTGAGGCTCATCGCAAGGCAATATCCAGTGTGCCCTCAGACACCACTCGTTTCTGTAGTCTCCGTAATAGTTGTTTGTCAGCCACATGAACAACCGTGTAGTGGTTACCTGATACCAACCGGCAAACTCGAATCCGTCTTTGGTAACATCGGAAGGCAAAGGAGTGATGTCGTTCTCGTCGCCTGTGTATCTGTACCAATGAGCATACTCCGCATCATTGATAGTACCTCCATTAGTCTCATACTCTATTGCAAAGGTCGGGAAATACACCGCCCTTATGGTCACACTTGTTGTTACACCTGTTGCAGGAACATTCTCCCAGTGGCTGAAACGCCATGTACATGACAAATCTTCAGTATTGCCGGGAATGTCATGTAATGTACCGCCTGCTGTCAAAGGAGCCGTGATGGTAATAGGGGTGGTTGTATTAATGGTAATAGTATTATCACCGTTGTCTGTTATGGTCGTTCCTAATGGAATATCTGTATATGAACTGATGCTTGTATCCGTAATGGTACCCCATGCTCCGCCTAAGTATGACACCGCATCGGTCTCCTTTAATGCCGTTACCGTTATCATACCCGGAGTAAAGGTTCCCGTGAAAGTCAGACTCTTCACTTTCGGTCGCGACCACTCATACTCGTTCCTTGCCCTAAGTGTATATATGCCGGGAGTCACACCTGTCAAATCCCAGGTGTTGTTATATGTTATATCAGTTCCGTCTGTTCCGCTTCCATGGGCCTCCCCATCATAGGTCGCAACAATAGTGTTGCCCTCTAAGAGGTCTAACGATATATAGTGTCCGTTGGGGCAAGAATATATTTCAGATATAGTGTAAACATCAGAAGCAGTCAAATTGACAGTCCACTCCATCCAGCGGCCAGTATTGAGAGCGTCTGTCGGTCCCAAGTTGAAATACTCGTCATTGGCGCCGTACCATGTCATATCGGCACTATAGGCTGCCACATTCCCTTTGTTCACGGTTCCGGGAATGTTCACAATGTTGGAGGGCGTGCAATGCAGCACTTTGATGGAGACGAAGCAACCGTAACCATTATTGGGAATACCCCTGAGGATTTTTACTTTACCATCCACAATTTCGCTTGCCAGCAGTTCATGCTCAATGGTCTTGTATGCTCTTGGTCCTATGGATTCCGTGTAGGCATTATCACCGATTCTGAATCCGGTGGTATAGATGGTTCCGCTGCTTTGATTATATACAACCGCTTTCACTTTGTCGCCGGTATTAAATGATGCTCCACCCTGAGCCGTCAGCAGAATATAACCGTCGGAACTGAGGTAGGTGTAGTGTGCTGTTGAATTGCTGGTACTATTATGATAGAGAGTGACCGCTCCCACTGAAGCTGTGAAAGTGGGAGCCGCATCCGTTCCCCCGGCCGCACCTGCAAACACCACATCACAGTCATCTTCCCACTGCGCATAGAGGGTGATGTTGCTGTTGATGCCGGTAACGGTGAATCCGTCCACATAAGGAACGCCTGTGCCATCAGCCGCCGTGTTCCACATGTCGAAGTTATATCCGCTACGGGTAAAACTGTTGGCAGGCAATGTCTCGCTGCCGTTAGGGCAGATGCTTTCTATAGATGCCATACTGCCCGTGCCGCCATTGGCATTGAAGGTGATGGTATAGAGCGTGGGAGTATAAGCCGCCCACGAACCAGTGGCCGATTGATTATTCTGTTGTTGCGTTACGGTGAAGCATTGATTTTCATGTCCTGTAGTGGTTTGGTCTGCGGTTTGATTCCAGCAGCTGCTCCAATCGTTGACTGAAGTAGTGCCATTCATACGACAAAGAATAAAATCGGTGTAACCACCGGGGATATCGGCTGTATATACACCGGAAGAGCAAATCTGCGTCATATCTATCCAATGGTTGTCGCCGCCATTCCAATAATAGATGGCATAACGCTCTGTAGCGTTGGCTACATCCCATACATTAGGACTGAGATAGATGGTGGTGGAGCAGGAGAAAGTGCTCCAATGGCCTTGTGCATTGTTAAGATAGCCGCCGTCGATGTTGTCAATCACATAGTGGGGGTTGGGGGTAGATGGAACAACGAGGTCGCTTGTTTGATTCCATTTACTATCCCAATTGATGCCGCCCGCCGGATTGAGTCGTACCAAGATGATGTTGCTATAGAGCGCCGGTATCTGTGCTTCATATACAGTGTTTATACAACTGTTCTGCGTCATATAGTCTGACCAACCGGTGTCAGTCCAACCGGTATTGCCGGAGCCGAAATAATAGATAGCCGTCTTGGCATTGGCAGAGAACCAACCTGCATCGTTCGACCTCATATAGATGGTCTGCATTGTTACATCATCCGGCTTTGTTGTTGCAGCACAAATAGCAGGAACGCTGCCACTATTGAAGGGAGTGTTAGGCTTCCACACGATGATGTAATAAGAATTTGCAGGGGCCGGATCAATAGAAATGTTAGCAGATGCTTGAATTCCAGCATTGATATCTACATCCGTATTGTTAAAATGGGAATATACCGTTTCCCGATATAGAGTCCATGGCGATTGAGAATATATATCAAACCACACATTGCCGGAAACAGGTCCGTACCATTCATAATAACCTCCGGTACTTGATTGCATGTCTGCACCAGCCCAGCCTATATCAGAACCAACATAGCGATAATCTCCAGCGAATGTATTTGTGGAGCATAGTAGTCCGATTGTCAGCAGAAGCGTGTAGATTGAAAGAGAAGGAATGGGGAGGATTTGCCTTTTCAGGGCAGATATGGATTTGCGGCGTAGTGCCTCAATTTGACGGTGATTACTACTCATGTTATGGAAGTATTTCATTATATATGATTTCTATGGCAGTATTTGTCGGGGGGCAGTGGCATTTGATGTGGATAATGTGATATGCTGCTGATGTACCGATGCTGCTACCTGTTCAATGTCGTTTGGTTTTGTATCGGGTGCACATATACAGACGAACTGTATGCATTCCTATACGAGTTGCAAAGGTATGGCTATTTTGTTAACTATTCAACAATTATTGTCAATAATTTTCCAAAATAAAAGTTTTTTTTTCGAAAAGAGTTTATTCCGAAAGGTTGATGGCTAAAGCAACAATGTTTAGATTGTTGACTATTATATAGATATACAGTGATCTGATGGTTTTGATTGATGCATTGTAAGGGGGTATATTCCGAAACGTTTCAAAAGACAATTGCAAGAAAATGTGCTTATTTGCTGAGACGGGAAAAGAATGATAAACATCGTAAGAGCAACCGCATGAGGTCACCCCTACGATGTTTATGTTGAATCTTCGTTGTCGAAATAAAGTATAGTGCTTCTGCTGCCGGTTTGCAGCAAGATAACAGCAATAAATCTTTAGTGATTCATTAGTGATTCAGCAGACCACACCATAGCAATTACATACTCAATAGTGACAACATACCGATGAATAGAATCAAATATGCGCAGGTTCAATTCCGCCAACAGGTGTTAAATGCTAAATTTCTTCTCTTCTTCTCCGCAGAAGGATGGTGGCGGCATAGAATGTGGGAAGAAGCAGCATCAGCCACAATGCATTACCGACAGGGATCATATCTTCCTTCGACGGATCTTCGTTAGGTGGTGGAGGAGTGACAATACCCATTATGATGGGCGACTCGATGTTGCCAATCCGCTCCTGCGATATGTTGCGTGCCGAACTCATACCCAGAAAACTATGTTCCGACGGGTTGGAACCAAAATTCAGCGAAGACTGTGTACTCTTCATGGTTATCTGCGGCGCAGTTGCCAAACCTGCATTGCTGCCATTTGTCGAACTACTGATTCCATAGAGAGTCTGCGAAAACAATAGCAGTGTAATAATCAGCAATATTGATAAAACAGTTATTCTTTTCATCCTTTCGTCCCCCTCTCTTATTTGATAATCTTCACTACTTTATGAACATTTGCCGACTGCACATACATCAGATATACACCCTGTTGCGGCACGATGATATTAGTGAGCGAAGTGTCTGTTGTGTGCTGCATGAGCAGTTTGCCGGTGGCATCGAACAGGGTGATGCTCATCTCTTCAGCACCCGGATTGAGGACGCTGAAAGCACCGTTTTGTACAACAACTTGTATGTCGGTGGGCACATCCGTACCCGGTTCGGTGTTGTCCGGCTCCCAATGTCTGAAAGTATTGACAATAAAGCGTATTTCCGGTTCTCCCTCATAGGCAGTGAACGCATACTGCGTATGGTTTCCTACAGGAATCTCCGCTCCCGTGATGAGGTCGGTCAGCACAATGCTGTCGGTACCGGAGTAGTAGATATGGAGTGTGTAATCGGTATCTTCCGACCCTTTCCAGAATGCTATCTCAGTGCCGGAGAGATTGTCAGTGGCATGCACTGCCATATCGTCGACACCCTTTGCATATAGCATAGGTGAAGCGGCTGTGGCAGCCCCCATTTTGTAGGCTTCGTGTCCGTTGTCGTAGTCATCAGTGAAAGAGGGATGTTGCAGCAGCCACAGGTCGTCGCCCATTTGCTGTCCGAATACCTGTATGTGCAATACTTGCTTCAGTTCGTCTGTTACGCGTTTGGGAGCACGGAGTGCATCGTGAGTGGTGGCAGAACCGCCTCTCACCATACGGTCGTAATCAAGCGTTAGGGTGTTGGAAGAAGTTTTTGTGGTATAAATGAAGAATCCTTGCATAGGCGGAATAGTGGTTTTGCCCAGAGTAGCCGCTTCTGCAATAGGTATGGCGAGATACTGTCCGGCGGTGGTGGTTGTGCCGGAAGGGTTGTCGCTATAACTTTCCCACTGGGAATACTTGCCGGTGTTGTAGAAATAGATGGTGGCATCGGCACCTCCGAAGTCATCTGTTGTCATCTGTGTGAGGTCGATAGGTGCTGTCCATGAGTTGGCATACAAGTTCCAGCCCCTGTAGGCGGATCCGTTGGTGCTGGTGATGGGCAGCGTCACTTTTGTGGTGGGATTGATATGTCCGTCCAACGAGTAGGTGCGCTCCATCTGGCGGGTAAAAGCATAGCCGTAGAAGGGTTCCATCGAGTCTTCATTGTGCAATGCCGTCCATGTGCCGTTAGTTTCCCCCCATGCGCTTATCCAAGTGTCGGAATAATGGTCAATGACATGCAGTTCGTCACTCAACGGAGAGCCTATATACTGCCATGAAGGTGTGAGTAGTTTGGTTCGTTCTGCATTATAAGTACCCACGGCTTTACTGATGAATTCCACTACCAGTCCCGTTTCGCCCAAGGGATCGTTGAAGACAAGAGCCCCGATAGCCCCATTGGCATCGGCACGCAGGCGGACATCCGAAGGAGAGGTGGGTGTGGATGAGAGGTAGTCGGGGCCGACAGCACTGCGCAGCACACCGCCGATAACGAGCGTCCCTTCCGGTGTGATGGAGATAGAACCATTGCATACCTTGCCTGCCCGGATACTGTTTTTGCTGGTGCCGGAGGTGATAATCCTCACATCGGATGCGATGGCAGATGTGCGTATTACACAAGGTGCGAGGATGCGTGCCTCGTGGTCTTCGTCGGGTAGTACGGCTTGAGTCCAGTTGGAAGCGACATCCCAATACTCGTTGGTCTCACCGGTGAAATAGTTGGCGCAGTCGGCAATGTCTTCTGCATCCATCTTCAGCAGATAGAGCAGGGCGTTAAGGATGACGCGCTTTCCATCGGCAGTGAGGGCCGCCATTGCCTTATTGTTGATACCCAGAATCATCATACGGGCAGCAATCTGCACCTGACGTTCCACGCCGGCTGACAGTGTTCTGTTGGCAATAGTTCCGATGCCCAGCAGACCAGCGCTGGCACTCTTGTCGAAACCCTGCAGAGCGGGGTTCTTCTCGTAGTCGGTGGAAGACGAGTAAGGCGATTTGGTTTGGTCCACAATGGTCACGATGCGGTCGTCACCTACTTCTTCGTAACTTGTACCGACAAATATCTCGTGTTCTTTGCACTGCAGTGTCATCTTGAATTGCTGCGGGTTGGGCGAGGAAGGTGTTCCGTTTACCTGCCATCCGGCCTTGGAACCTACATAGGCTTCCAATGTGAGGATGGGTCTTACATCAAGCAGGGCGGAACCGAAGGCATCTACATAAGTCTTTCCTGTTTTGGGTTTTTGATTGGTGTCCGGATCATCCGTAATGAGGATAATGTCGTATTGCGAATAGTATTGTGCCAGTTCTCTTTCGTTGTTGGACCAGTACATATTGCAGCCGGTGATAAGGAAACTTTCTTCCAGATAGGTATATATCTCGCGGTCGGAGGTCTTCGAGTCAGCCACAGAGGTAACCGCTTCTCCGTTTGTACCGTCTACCACAAAGGCTAACGAAGGCTTCACTGTAGCCGCCTGCTTTTTGAGAATGATTGTGGCAGTGATTTCATTATTACAGTCATCGGTAGCCGTGATGGTGACCGTTTGGTCGCCTGCGGTGAGCCCTTCAGGCGCTTTGCCTTCCAAATATATGAAACCATTTTGTTCAAAGAAGGTGCAACCGCCGATGCTGGCAGGCGAAGCGGTAAAGGTAGTGGACCCGCTGATGCTGAAGAGTTTGACATCAGGCGTGCGCCGCCCGTTTTTGATATACCAATAGTCATAGAGGGCGGTGAGCGTGATGCCTGCCCTATTGCTGATGCTGATGCTGTTGGTTGACTCGCGATAGCAGGTGTTGTGGGTTGTGGCACTATATACACCCGCATCCTCCACGATGATGCTTGCACTTGTTTCGCCCGCCAGTTCTTCACCGTCCTTATACCATTGTATGGTGGCTTCGGAAGGTGTGAAACCTGTGAGGGTGAGTGTTACTTCGTCGCAGATGTTCTTTTCGATGTTGTCGCCCTTGATGGTTACCGAGGCGGCACCTGCTGATGCACCAATGCTGCCGGCGGTGTCATAGCAAGGCACTTTCTGCACGATGAGCGTGTAGGTGATGACCTTCTTTTTGTAGCAACCGGAGACGGAGAGCGTGGCAGTGATAGTCACTGTTTTCTCTTCATCGCTACCCCAACTGATGTTGTCGTTGATGTCCACCAGACCTGTGGTAGCATTGACGGTAGCTACTGCTGTGTTGCTTGAACTGTAACTGATGGTACCCAGTGTGTTGGAAGTTGTGGCGGCGGTATAAACGAAGTCCGCTTCTCCTTCTTGTTTTGTTACGGTACCACCGTCTGCCAGACCGCCGCTCCATGTGAGGTCGGTTGTTGCCGCATTAGCATCTTCCGCTATAGTAATCAACTTCAGTCCGTACACCTTTGAGTTGGCAGTAAGGGATATGTATATATAACTATTGGCGGCAATAGGTGATTCCAAGGTCGCTTCTATGTAGCCCTGCTCACTACTGTTGAAACTCGTCCCACCATTGGAATAGATGACGGAGGTGATGCTGACGGCAGAATAACCGCCGGCAGAAGAAGAGTAAGCAGAAGCAGTGGAGATACCTGACAACCGTGTATTGGAACTCTGCCCATACAGATAAATCCGGATTTTTCCTATATTGGCAATCTCGGAATATGCCAAATAGTTGCTTTTGTTGGAGCTGTTATAATGAGTGAATACATCATACGAAGCAGAAGAAGTGCCTACACTGCTTGCACCTGTTTCGCAAGTAATCCAGCCTACCGAGGCTGTCTCCCATCGGTAAGTAGGTGTCCCGGAAGAGGTGCGTGACCCTGTGAACGGAAGAACATAGGTTTCTGCATCCGCCATTTCGCACATAGTGAAGGGAACATTATATTCACTCTCGATAGCACGGAAACTGGTGGCTGCCGGCACATCCAATGTGAAAGTCAGATAATCTTCTTCCTCAACGGCGGTAGTGACATCGAAGGTAGCCGTAATGGTCTTACCGTCGGCACTGACGGTAACATCGTGCAGCACTACTCCGTCGGGTGCAGTCAGGTCGTCGGTTTGCAGTGTGCCGTCCCAGCCGGCAGAAGTGACGGTGGCTGTTACGGTATAACCACCGCCGCCATAGTTGACATCCGTAATTGTAGTGCCTGTCCAATCAACCGTCGGTGCCGGACGCGGATCGGTGATGGTGATGGCAATGGTATTGGTGGATACGCTGCTACACTCGTTAGAGAAGACACACCAATAATAGGTGGTACCGATGAGTGTGGTTGGGGGCACGTAGCTTCCCGTTGTAGCACCGCTGATAGGCGAACCGCTGTTGATGTCGTTGGAGGTGCTGCTGTACCACTGGCAAGCGGTGACATCGCCTGTAGCGCTGGCATTCATACTGCCTGCCGCACTGTTCTGCGCATATTCTTGAGCGGCAGTGCCATTGGCAGCCGTAGCCGTAGGAGAACCGGGCTTGAAGCAGGTCTCGTAGCAGATGTCAATATAGTAAACAAATACAGTGGTGCCATCGCCATAAGTGGCACCTCCCAAGTTGGAGTTTTGACTGTAGATGCGCATTGACTTTGCATTTTCAGGCACCTCCACCGTTACTGTGGCATGGTCGCCTTTCTTGTGAGCGGTCAGAACCTCATAGCCCACTATCTCGGAAGTATTGAAAGTCGCATTGGACGAGAAGAACACTACATATTCGGAAGTATAGGCCTGATCAGTAGATACCCCCAACTCTACAGAGAAAATGTTGTACAAGGCTGCCGTGTTGACAAGTGCCACCTCCACATATTTGTCATTGCTTGCCTGCACCTCTAATGACACGATGCTACCTGTCCACAGCGTCTTCGAAGTAGTGCCCTTGCCGGTGTTGTTCTTTATGGAGAAACGGCTTCTGATAGTTACTGTACTTCCGCTACTGAGCGATGCCACATCCCAGTCTGAACATGCTATATCGGTAGTAACGGCAATAGTGGCTGTCTCGGAGGTTACTTCGCAGTCGCCGTCAGTGATGACACAATAGAATTCGTAGTCGCCTTCGTTATCTATTTGGGGTGTGGAGAACGATGCGTTTGTTGCACCGGTTACTGCTGTGCCGGCTGCACCGGTTCCAATGGCGGTGTTGTTGGTGGCGTTGTACCACTGATAGGTGGGAGATGTGGCAGTGGCTTCCACTGTGAGAGTGGCTGTACGGCCTACCAATATCTCTTGGTCAGCCGGCTGCGTGGTGATAACCGGTGTGAGACACCAGTCACGGCAACCCGTGATTTCCACACTATAGACATAATGATTCTGTGCCCTGTCACTTTTACGGAATACACCTATTCCTTGCTTGGAGCCTATTGCTGTTACATCTGCTGCAGTCAGTGTGTAACTATATGTTCCTGGACCGGTAACACCTGATAATGTAGTGAGAAGTGTAGCATCGCTTGTATTGATACCATAATAGATATCCATACCTGTTTTTGCACTGACAGGAGAAGGATATGTATAGTTATCATTCTGGTATGTTATGGTTATTTTCACTATATCACCTGCATGGAATGCTCCTTTAGCCAAAGTTGCGAACAATATTGCACTCCCACTACCATTCAATTTATATCCCGTTTCATTCCCGGCGTGTGAAGCATCTACTTCAGCAGAATTCTGAGGGCTATTTCCAGTGGCCAGACCGCCTATAACTGCTGCTCCCGCATATTCGCCATTGTTGTAGCCACTGACGGTTCCGGCGGAAGTGCTTGTCAACACCACTTTAGAGAGAGTCTGGCGGTCGTTGCAGTCGTCATCATCGTCCCCATCGGCAATCCATTGTGCCACGAGGCGGTAGTCGTCGGCAAAGTCGCCATAGTATTCTCCGTTTATCTCTGTGAAGTTGTTTCCTGAGGCAGGCTGTTTCCAACCTGCGAAGGTGTAGCCGCTCTTGGTCACATTGGTTGGCAGAACAGTAATGGTGGAGGGGTCGTCAGACCCGCTGAATATGTAATAGTTGATATTCCCCGCATTGATGGTGCCGCCGTCGGTATCTAACATAAGGTTGAAAGTAGGAACATACACGGCCTGAACAGTGCTCACATCGGCGGTAACGGTAGCGGGCAGGTTCTCCCAATGGTTGAAACGCCATGTGCAGGCAATGGGTGCTGCCTCTTCAGGATTAACCTCCGTCACATCCGCCGTACCGGCTATGGTAGCGGGGGCGGTAACGGTGGTACCGTTCACTATGAAGGTGTTGGCGGAAGAGGTGACTGCTGTACCTGAAGGTATGTTGCCCACAGGGCTGTTGGTGATGGTGGCGGAGCCGGTGAAGGAGCCGGCCCTGCCGGTCTTTATTGCTGCCGTAGCAGTAAGGGTGTAGGTGGTAGCACTGGTTGTCACCGTTATCTCTTTTGTTCCGTCGCAACTGCCCACACCATGGAAGGTGATAGTGACACTACCTGCAGCTACACCGGTCACAACACCCGCATTACTAACGGTAGCCACACTTGTGTTGCTGCTCTCCCAATTGCCGCCTTCTGTAGTGTAGTTGGGATGTGTGAGAGTGATGGCGCTGCCTACAACCACGGTGGAAGGTCCTGCAAGGGTCGGGTCTTGAATAGTAACCACGGCGGAACCTGTCATAGCGGTCTCATTGTAGGTGGTGTTGGCAACCGACTTCACTATGTAGGTGCCGGAGGCGGTGACGGTCCAACTCAGCGCACTGCCTGTGCCTGCAAGTGCGGCGCCACTGACGGCTCCGTCTTTGTAGAGTTGATAACTTACGCCTGTTTGACTACCTGCGAGCGTGAGAGTGCCACCGGAACAACTGCTCCAGTTGCTGAAAGTGCCATTGGAGAAGGCAAAAACGGTGGCATCCGTCTTGGCGGAAGAACGTTTTATGTTGATTGAGTGAACATAAGTACTACTACCCTCTGTGCGCCATACATAAATAGTAGAAACGGCATCAAAGGCAGCCGGAAATTCGTACTTGTTGGACGTAGTGGAGTAAGTAGTTGCACGCGTATTTGTAGTAGTGAAACAAATCTGGCGAGTACCGTTACCATTAGTGAAATACAAACTATCGCCGGTTTGAAGTGGACAATCTAAAACTATTTTAACATAGGCGTCAGCGCCATTAAAATAGATAATGCCACCATTCTCTGCTTTAATTTGTGCTTTACTACCATCGGAATTTTTATTTCCGATATATGCGGTTCCTCCTGTTTCTGTAGCATAAGTGGTAGAGAGTGCCACCTCGGTATTTTGTGCGACAGAAGAAAGGGCTACACTCTTCATCTCTAATGTATATAGAGTTCCGCTTGTAGGGCATGTGTTTTCTTCCCACTGTGCATAAAGTGTGAGGTCGCCGGTTACGGTATCCCCCGGGTCGTAGTTGTCGCCGGAGTCGTCAGCGGCGGTGTTCCAATGGTCGAAGGTGTAACCGCTGCGAGAGAAGGTGTTGGAAGCTACCGTAGAGGCCTCATCGTCCACTATATCCGCTCCCGTTCCGCCATTGGCCTTGTAGGTGACGGTGTAAGTTGGTGCGGAATCTCCACCACCATCAGCGTATACCAGTTCAACAGATGCAATATTAATATTTCCACTTAATGTAATGCTAATATATGAATTAGCGGCGATGTTACTACTTGGAGTTATTGTTATAGTTTGCAAAGGAGATGAAGAACTAGACATCGTTCCCGTTCCTGTCGCAGTTGCATCTGCATAGTTGCTTGTGGTTGTGCCAACTCTTATGCTTGAGAATGTTCGATTACTGCCTGTACCGTAACCAGTAATGATTATGGAAGTAATCTCGTTGTATGTTTGTAGTGCGAATTTACTACTTCCTGTTGTTAAATAACCACTTGACAAAGACCAACTGGAACTACCTGCGTCATTTTTCATTAATCTACCTACACCTGCTTGTTCAACAACATAGCGCGGAGAATTACCGCTTCCTAAATCTGTACTTGCAGCTGCATTAATAATACCACTATCTCCCCACACTTGTTCAACAGATAGTGTCATCAGTAGTGCAAGGGTGGCGCAGAGGTAGCGCATGGAGATGTGTGTGGTATGTGCGTTATGGCGATGACAGCGGGTGCCGGAAGCGGTGACGGCAGCAGACTGCGAGCGGGAGAAGAAAGAGAGAGAAAAAAGACTTTTCATGGAATAGTATGGTTGTGTGTTAGTAATATACTTTAATACGTGTGCAAAAATACTATCAATAGCGCAATTACTTGTGCCCATATTACCACAATAGGGGGGATATTTGACGGAGAAAGGATTAGTATAGTTTAAGGGGGCTACTGCCTCGGGTGTATGATGCCGGCATACACTCGCGGTCGGAGAGATGAAGGTTACGGCTATTGTATCCGTGCTTATCTATCTAATAGTCATCGGGTATTTACATAGGTTAGGAACACCCCAAGAATAATCCAAGACCCCTGCTGAATTACAATGAGTTACAAGGACGTATCTTGAACTGGTTTTTCCTGCTTCCGGCTTTTTCGTTTTTGTTGTTTCGTTATTATAATGTATCTTTGCAGCGAGGTTGTGATATGCAGACTGCCGGTCTGCAAAGAAAAGATGATGCGCCCGCAGACAAACTGTCTGCATTCCAATAATTAACTTGTCATAAATATGCGTAAGAAGAATCTACAGGCGGCTCGTCCGCGGATAGCAGAGTTGACAGAAACCATACAGAAAGAACTGCTGCGTCATCCCGAGAAGTCGTTTACCGTAAGGCAGATGTCGCTTGCCTTAGGCACCAAGGATGTGCGCGACCGTCTCGCCATCCGCAATATCATGGACAATCTTGTCAGTCTGGATTTTCTGACGGAAACGGAACCTCAGAAGTACCGTCTTTCGGAGAGTCAGACCGTTACTGCCGGAAGCCGTGTGCGCAAACATGAAGCTGACAAAACAGAACAGGACACCTTTGTGGGCGTTATCCACCTCAACTTCCGTGGCGGCTTTGTCAGCACCGACCACAAACTGCTGCACGAGGACATCTTTATTCCCGCAGCCCGTTTAGGCAAGGTGAAAGACGGTCAGAAGGTGGTGGTGCGTCTGCGCGCATGGAAGCGCTATAGCCGCTATCCGGAGGGCGAGATAGTGGACATACTGGGTGAGGCAGGCGACAACGACACTGAAATGCATGCCATACTCGCCGAGTTCGGACTGCCGTACAACTATCCGGAACTATTAGAGCAAGAGGCGAACCAAATAGAAGCCGGCATTACCGGACAAGAAGTGCTTCGGCGCAAGGACATGCGCGATGTAACCACTTTCACTATCGACCCCGAAGACGCAAAAGACTTCGACGATGCGTTGTCGCTCAGGACGATACGGACAGAAGGAAAGAAAGACAAAGGAGTCAATGGAGAAGAGACAGCGGTTTATGAAGTCGGGGTTCATATAGCCGATGTAACCCACTATGTGCGTCCGCTTACGCCATTAGACAAAGAGGCATACCGTCGCGGAACATCCGTCTATCTGGTGGACCGCACAATACCTATGTTGCCTGAACATCTGAGCAACGGCATTTGCTCGTTGCGTCCCGATGAAGACAAACTCTGCTTCTCCGTCATCTTCCGTCTCAACGGGCAGGCGGAGGTGCTGAAGTACGATATCAAGAAGACCGTTATTCGTAGTAACCGGCGTTTCACCTATGAGGAGGCACAACAACGTCTTGACATCGGGGAAGGCGACTATGCTGCGGAACTACAGGTGCTCAACCGCTTGGCACAACAGCTGCGCCGCCGCCGCATGGAGCAGGGCGCCATCGCCTTTGAACGAGAAGAGGTGCGCTTCCGTCTTGACGAAAAGGGCAAACCGCTGTCGGTATTTTTCAAAACACAACAGCAAGCTAACCAACTTATCGAAGAGTTTATGCTGCTTGCCAACCGCACCGTGGCAGCCCATATAGGTGTTCGCGTTACGACAAAAGAGCAACAGAATAAGCGGACAGACGGTAGTAAAACCTTTGTCTATCGTGTGCATGATGTGCCCGACCCCGACAAACTCAAAGAGTTTTCTCAGTTCATCCGCCGCTTCGGCTACAATCTGAAACTCTCCGCCCGCAAACAGACAGCGGCAAAGAATATGAACAGCCTGCTCTGTCAGGTGAAGGGTCGTCCGGAACAAGACCTGGTGGAAACGCTTGCGGTCAAGAGTATGGCCAAGGCGGTGTATAGCACAGAAAACATAGGTCACTACGGCCTGGCTTTTTCCTATTATACCCACTTCACCTCACCTATCCGCCGTTATCCGGACATGATGGTGCATCGTCTGTTGGAGCGTTACCTGCAAGGAGGGACTTCGGTTTCCGCCGAAGAGACGGAAGAGCGTTGCAAGCATTGCTCCACTCGTGAGCAACTGGCGGCCAATGCCGAACGAGCCAGCATCAAATATAAGCAGGTGGAGTTTATGCAGGACAATGTAGGCAAGGAGTACGAGGGCATCATCTCCGGCGTGACGGAGTGGGGATTGTATGTGGAAATCAAAGAGAACCGATGCGAGGGACTGGTGCCGATGCGCGAATTGGACGACACCGACTATTTTATCTTTGACGAGAAAAATCTCTGTCTGGAAGGGAGTTGCTCGGGCAAACGCTATACTTTGGGTGACAAGGTGTGGGTGCGTGTGGAGCGTGCCAACCTTGACAAACGGCAACTTGATTTCGCATTGGTTTAGGGTAGCTTGAAATGCATCTGCCTTCAAAAACCGATTACTTTCGGGTCCAGTAGATAAAGTTTGTGTTTTTGTAGGGCTTCTCCACCAGATTGCCGAGTTGGGTGCGTGTGCCGTCAAGGTCAGTAACGGTGCCCATAGCATCACTGCCGATAAGGTAGATAGCGTTGTTCACCTCGAGGTCGGCAAGCAGAACGGCGAAGTCGTGCATACTGGAACGGTCTTTGGTTTCAATAACACATATATGTTCTTCCACCTCGCATAGTGCCCGCCGTACAGACTGAGTCTTCAGTTCGCTCTCCTGCGGGACACCATCTGCCACAAGCGGATACTGACGGAAGAAAAATCCGCCGCAATCGGTTGCTTCTTCAAACAAAGGCGAGTTGTCCGCCATGCCGACATAGACGGAGTCATGCAGAATAGCACAATACCCTTTTTTGCTTAATCCCCATGCAACAGGTTTGCCCTTCTCAACAAAAGCTCCTACAATCTTTTGGTTGTCGGCACGGATATCAGCGGCTTGGAGGGCAAGTATAACACGATTGTCCAATAGCGGACGCATTCCTATCTCAAGTGCCGGTCGTGCATTGAGTGGCAGATAGATGCGGACGGCAATGTCGTTGACAATGGTGTCCATAGTGGCACAACCGCTGAGGGCGATTGAGTCCTGCGCATATAACCACGCCCTAAGCGGGTGGGTGGCTTGCTTCGTGGCCGGTTGCGGTTCATAAATGCCGTCAACTTCTGTGTCAGAGGTCCCGCTGAAGATGTGCACCATAATCACTGTCACTACCAATAGCAGAACAGCGGCAATGACCACAAAAGGCCATTTGCGCTTGTTATTGCCCTGCGGTGTGGTGCCGCCGATTCGGCGTATTTCATTATCATTAATATCTTCTCTCATTATAAGTAGGTGTGTTTTATTTGATGTCTTTTTCTATCAGTTCTTTGAGTGAGAGCAGCGCATCGCGCGAAGCGGTCAGGGTGTATTTGGCCTGCTGATTGTCACATAGGACCAGTTGCTGTTTCGGCAGATTGATATAATAGACATACCGCAGGTTTATGATGAGACTGCGGCCGATACGAACAAAGTCGTTTGCGGCTTCCTGCGGCAGCTGGTTGGCAATCATTTTCTCCACTTGACCGAGTTGATAGGAAACCAGTCGCATCTCTCCACTGGTCTGGAAGAGGGTGGAATAGTTGCCGTCAGACTGTATGTAGAGAATCTGCCGTGTACTGACACGGAGCATGTCAGTGGCAGTGGAGATGATGATATGTGTTCCGATATTCATTTCGTGGACAAAGGTACATAAAAACAATGAAACATACATCATCCAATACATAGAAATGTACGAAAATGGTTGTGAGATGTATGAAATGGTTTATTAGAGAAAATGATTGACGGACAGATGAAGGACATATACGTGTGGGGCGGTCACACAAGACTATTGCGACCGCCCCAACGGAATGTTCATGTCGTTCATAACTTAAACGCTATCTTTCCGCTGACCCAATGAGGAGGTTGCACTACGCCACCGATGTCCACATAACGGCTGTTGGTCATGTTCCGGGCGTCAAGACTGAGACGCAGAAACTCGTTCTGCCAAAAGATGCTGCCATCCAACAACACGGTTGGCTGATAGGCCTGCACACTGCCGTCGGTGGCGGTATATTCGCCTTTACGACTCTCCACACGCAAGCACCAGCTTGCGCCAAAACCCCGCCATATCTTGTGCTCTATGCGCACACTCGCTTTGTGGCGCAGATAGTCCAAGGCGTATAGTGATAGCATGTCGCCGGCATCGCAACGCACATCGGCAAACGAATAACTCACCTCTGCCCGCCGTATCCATTCGTAGCCCTGCACACCCAAGGTGATTTCCGTTCCGGCAGCGTTCACACGGGAATGGTTGGTGCTATGCCACAGCGTTATGGCGGGGTCGGGCTCTTTTACCCAGTCGATAATATCACGCCCCCAACGGTAATACGCCGCGGCATTTACATAAAGATGTTGGTTCTGATATCTGGTCGCAAATTCCAACTGTAGAGCCTTCTCTGCCCGTGTCGCAGAGTCGGCTTGCTGTGTGGCGGTGTGATAATAGAGGTCGGTGTAGGTGGGGATGCGGATGGCACGGTTGAAGTTAAGAAAAAGATGCCAATTGCGTATGGGCTCGTAACCTATGTTGGCACCTATTGCCCAATCGTGGCCGAACTGTGAGTTCCATATTCCGCTTGCCCCTACAGAGACGGACAGACTCCGCCAATACACTCGGTCTTCGGCAAAATACCTTAAATGAAGACGGTTGTGGTTGCCTAAACTGCTGCTTCCTACCAACTCGTCACGCAAGGCAATGCCCGCTGTCAACTTGTTCCGGTCGTTGCTGTAACTGCCTTGCAGATGTGCGCCGCTCACATGCGTCCATGTCTGGTTGGGACCCTTATACCATTCCGGAGCAGGCTGACCCTCCAAATCTACATTATCCCGATATGTGTGGAACCTGTCAAAATGCGCACGATAATAGGCACTTGTTTGCAAGTTCCAATTGCCCCGATTCAGCTCGTATGCCAACGAAGTGATGAGCGTCCTTGTCTGGTCGAACTGATTGGGATATTTCACGGTGTAGAAGGCATTAGCGCCGGCGTCTTTCATCTGTGCACCTGCCTGAAACTGCAGTCCCCGCCAACCGGTGTGAAGATAGACATTGCTCAACTTGTAGTCCGTATCTGCCGCATAACCCGAAGAACGGTTGTATGAGCCGGAGGCTTTCAGATGCCACTCCCCCTTGCTCACTTGCGCTGACAACTGCGGTTGTATCAAACCATATTCGCCCGCCCTCAGACTACCCCGCAGGGAATATTGTGTGCTTGCAGAGAGGGTGTCAGGATTGACATAGGTGACAATATTGATTGCCCCTGAGAATGCATCAACGGAGTAGTTGGTGCCTTGCAGTATCTCAATGCGTTCTATTTCGGAAGCATCTATCGGGAGATCCATCGAATAGTGCTCGGTCTGAGGGTCGGTGATGTCAATGCCGTTGAGCAGTATCTTCACTTGCTTGGCAGTCCCTCCTCGCATCGTCAGGTCGCCTTGCACACCGCTCGGACCGCGCTCGCGCATGTCTATGCCCGGCAGATAGTTCAGCAAGTCGCTCGCCGTCTGTATCGGCAGACAGGCTATCTCGCTATGGGAAAGAGTGGAAACTAATCGGAATTGTTCCGACTGAAAATGGCTTCGTTCTGCCACCACACGCACTTCGTCTATCTGAAGCAGTGTGGGGTCAACCATGCCATCGGGAGGTGCGTCTTCGGCACTTATGTTTTCCGGAAACATAAGCAGACCTGCACACGCTAACAGCAAAGTCTTTCCTGCCTTTAGCAGTTCCAAGTCGGCAATCCGGCCGCTTACATGCCCTATCGTTACCTGCTTGTGCATTGACTGAAAGGCAGCATAACGCTTGCGTGTGAACCGCCGGAAACGATAAACTTTGCTGAGAACCCAATGATTGTAGTTCATCTGTTGGTCGTAAAAGTGTTTTGTTATATGAAATCAAGGAAACAGATTGACTGTTCCTACCAGTTCTTCTCCACTCGTTTTCCGCCTTGCGCTTGTTGGCGCTTGGCCTTTTCTTGCGTCTCTTGCTCGTCTTGTTCCAATGCCTGAAGCAACTGTTCTGCCGTCTCCTTATCCATCTTGTTCTGCTGTTCTTGCTGTTGCTGCTCCTGTTGTTGTTGCTCCTGTTCCTGCTCTTGTTGCTGCTGCTGTTGTTGCTCCTGTTCCTGCTGCTCTTGCTGTTCTTGTTGTTGCTGGTCCTGATTTTGCTGCTCTTGCTGCTCCTGCAGCATCTGCATAGCCTTCACTAAGTTATAGCGCGTGTCATCATCTGAAGGATTGTTTCTCAACGAGCGTTTGTAGCTCTCCACCGCCTCACCGTATTGTTGCTGTGCAAACTGTGCATTGCCGATATTGTGGTCAACCGCCGACTGGCGTTGTTTCGCCTTCTTGCTATTCCCCGATTTGTCTATATAGTGCTCGGCTGCACGATATTCGTCTGCCGCCTCCTGAAACTTCTGCTGCTTGAACAAAGAGTTGCCCAAATTGAAATGTGCCTCAAACGACTTGTCGTTTTTCTCCAAACCACGCCGATATTCTACTTCCGACTCCGTGTAACGCTCCTTGTTATATTGCTTGTTGCCGCGCCTGACATTCCCGCTTTCTTGCTGGGCATAAGACGATATCGACATACATAGCATCGCAATGGTCACTATATAAATTCTCCTGTTCATACGATTCTGATATTTGCCCTTTCTCTATCAAATTTCGTGCCATCCCGTCTCGAAACATCACTGCATGCGGCAATCATAGTAAAAAGTGCCATCTGCAATGCTTCGCAAGTCCGTAGCAGTATTGGGTGATTATTGGGTGATTATTGGGTGATTATTGGGTGATTCTAAACACGGATATTACAGGCGTTGGAGATAGGCAGTTAGGTAGGCTCGCTTGTAAAAATATTTGATTCTGATGCAACTGCCGTAAGGGTAACGCACTGTTCTGTTATATTTCACTATTTTTAGGGATTGCATGTTAGTACCATATTC
>CAJOPG010000133.1 GCA_905236355.1 Paludibacteraceae bacterium
CTCTGGAACGCGCCCGCTATTTGAAATTCTATTTCAAAATTCTGACTATCTAATCAAATATCACTCTTTTGAGCCTCTTGTCGGATTCGAACCAACGACCCCGAGATTACAAATCACGTGCTCTGGCCAACTGAGCTAAAGAGGCAATTCTGCCCTATCTGACGACCATTAAAAAACAATCGCCGAAAAAGCGGTGCAAAAGTACTGCTTTTTTTTGATATGACAAAATATTTCTGAAAAAAAGTTACTTTTTCTTTTACTTTTTTTCTTTCAACCGCTCCAATTGCCTACTGATAGCATCCAGCGATTGGTCCAAACCCTGCTCAAAGGTGTCACACACCTCCGAAGCAAAGAGGTCCTGTCCCAAACCGAGAATGCGCACCTTCGTTTCTTTGTTGAGAGCCGTTTCACGCTTGATTACATCCATTCGTACTTCCAACTCTCCGCTTTCACCCAGCAACTTCTCGTAGCGCTTGGTTTTCTTGTCAATGTACTTTTCCAATTTCTCCGCCATATCAAAATTGACGGCCTTAATCGTGAGTTTCATGATAACCTCCTTTTTATTTGTGGTTTATATTTATTTTGATCGAGGATGCGCTTGACGATATACTTTCTGTATCCGGTCAAAGGTAGTGTGAGTATATACCTGAGTGGTAGCCAGATTGGCATGACCAAGCAACTCCTTTATTGTGTTAATATCTGCGCCATTATTCAGCATCGTAGTCGCAAATGTATGACGCAACACATGAGGCGACTGTTTTTTGAGCGTACTCACCTCGCTCATTCGGTCGTGAACCACTTTGTATATTGCGCTTTCCGACATTTGTTTTCCCTTCCTGTTAAGCAGCAAATAGGGTTCTATGGAATACTCACCCAACTCCTCACAACGAAAAGATAAGTAGTCTTTCAGTTTCTCTATCAACGAATCTCCAATAGGCACAATCCGCTCTTTGCGACGCTTACCGAAAATACGTATCTGCTTTTGCGGGAAATCTATATCTTCGTCTTTGAGGTTACGAAGTTCCGCACGCCTCATCCCTGTTTCATACAGCAGTTCTATTATCAAATTGTCGCGTACAGACCGGAAATCGTCGGCCAACGGCTGCTCCGCCCTCACCCTTTCCATCTCCGTTTCCTTATAGAACACAGGCAATGGTTTGTCGGTTTTAGGCAGAATAATACTCCCGGTAATGTCAACATCGGTATATCCGATACGAAGCAAATACTTCCAGAACGAACGCAACGACGACAACTTGCGTTTTACGCTACGAGAAGATATCCCATTATCAAGCAGCATAATCATCCACTCTCGCACATCATCTGTTGTCACTTTACGCGGTTCCAACTCTTCCTGTGAGAGATTGAGCCACTCGCAGAACTCTTGCAAATCACGTCCATAAGCGGATATCGTCAGAGCAGAATAATGCCGCTCCACCTGCAAATATTCCAAAAAGCGTTCAATCATTGCCATTTTCGTACCCGAATGTGTTATCTCAACCGTCGTTTTGTCAGAGTTCTTTCCCGATACCCGGTTTTTCTTCGAAGGGGAAAAGTCCGTATAGTTCCGCATCAATGCGGTCGGTTACATAACGGAAATCTTCCGGTCGGTCTGCAAACTTGATATTATCTCCGTCAATAATAAGGAGTTTCCCTTTATATTCAGATATCCATTTCTCGTATTTGTCATTCAAACCTTGCAAATAATCAATACGAATAGAAGCCTCGTAATCACGTCCGCGCTTTTGAATTTGTGCCACAAGATTCGGGATGGAAGACCTTATATATATAAGAAGGTCCGGCATCTTGACAAGCGACATCATCAGGTCAAACAAGTCGCAATAGTTTTTGAAGTCGCGTTCTGACATATTACCCTGCTCATACAGATTCGGAGCAAAGATACGCGCATCTTCATAGATGGTACGGTCTTGAATGATGGTTTCCTGCGTCTTGCCTATCTCTACTACATCCTGAAAACGCTTGTTGAGGAAATAGATTTGCAGATTAAAACTCCAACGCGACATGTCGGCATAGAAATCTTCAAGGTAGGGGTTAAACTCAACAGACTCGAATCGTGGAGTCCATCCATAATGTTTGGCAAGCATGTTGGTAAGTGTTGTCTTGCCGCATCCGATGTTTCCTGCTATTGCGATATGCATGGCGATATGGTTTGATTGTTATCCGATTATTCAGTCCCTCTATTGGTCTGCTTCTCAGCTAAAAAGTCCGAAGAGTTCGGCATCGATTTTATCCACTATACCGCTAAAATCGGCGGGGTTGTGTTCAAAATCGAGATTATCCGACTCTATAGTCAGCACTTTCCCTTTGTAGCGATTGTATATAAAATCTTCGTATCTTTCGTTAAGCCCTTTTAGATAGTCCAACTGCATCTGCTGTTCATATTCCCGACCGCGTTTTTGGATTTGGGCCACCAGACAGGGCACTGTTTTGCGCAGATATATCATCAAGTCAGGCATTTGAGTGACGCGTGTCATTAGTTGGAACAGCTCCATATAAGTTTGAAAATCACGGTCTGTGAGATTACCCTGTCGGTAGTTGTTTTCCACAAACACATACACTCCCTCAAATATTGAACGGTCCTGTATGATAGTGTGGTCCGCCTTGCCAATATCCAACACATCCTTGAATCGTTGCTTGAGAAAATAGACTTCCAAGCAGAACGACCAACGCCGGATATCGGCATAATAGTCCTCCAGATAGGGATTTACCATTACGGGTTCAAAGCGCGGCTCCCATCCATAATGCTTGGCAAGCATTCGGGTAAGCGTGGTTTTTCCTGCTCCTATATTTCCGGCAACAACAATATGCATGACAACCGAAATTTCACCTGCAAAGATAAGGAATTTTTATTGTACTTGCAACAAGAAACAGATTTTTTTATTTATGCAAGCCTACACTTCTGTATGTATATTTATCCCATTAGTCAGGATTTGTGTGGGCTTTTGATGTATCGATGATCCTTCGATGGTGCTACCTGTTTATATGCATATGCGAGGGTGGTGGTTTCAGTGCACAGACAAAATGGTAAGCACTGAGTCTGTGACTTGGAAAGTGATATGTCGACCGGCATATTCGAATGCATATTGTCGGCTATCTGTTTGATAGGCGGGTCTGGGGTCCTGTGAAAGAATCTCATTGAGATTGCGCACAACAGAAGCGGGCAAACCTTGTTTTGTTCCTTTCATCCACTTGACGGAGAGCAATGGTGCGGGACCGGGGGCAAAACCGCAGGCAGCATCTGCATGTATATCGGCATAAGGAAGATAAGGTTTGATATCATAAATAGGAGTACCATTCATAAGGTCGGCACCACTGACAACAAGGACAAGTCCCTCGTTCTTGGTCTTTTCTATGCGCTCCAACCGGACAGAAGAGAGTCCTATCGGATTAGGTCGGAAAGGAGAGCGTGTGGCAAAAACCCCCACTCTCTTGTTACCCCCCAAACGGGGCGGGCGGACGGTAGGTGACCATCCTTCATTGGCGGAAAAGCCCCACAGCAGCCACAAATGCGACCACTGCTCTATTCCGCGCAACGACTCTGCTATACGGAAATCAGGTTCAAAGATGATGCGCGTCATAACAGAAGCGGCACACCCAGCCTGACGGGGTATGCCGAACTTTTCCGTATAGCCGTTACTGGCACGGGCTATGATTTTCAGTTCCATAAAGCCGTTCTCACACCACTCCGCTGAATCCCATGAAAGCCATGGCAAGAAGTCCGGCGGTAAGAAGAGCAATCGGCGTTCCCTCCATCGCTTTGGGCACCTTGTTCATACTGAGCTGCTCGCGGATGCCCGCAAAGAGAATGAGGGCGAGGGCGAAACCGAGTGCGGTAGCGAAGGCATAGACGGTGCCTTGCAGCAGATTGGCCTCAGCACCGGGAACCTTGCCTGCCCATGTACCGTCAGCCACCAGAATAGCCACACCAAGGATGCAGCAGTTGGTGGTGATAAGAGGCAGAAACACACCCAATGCCTGATACAGCGACGGAGAGATTTTCTTGAGAACAATCTCTATCATCTGCACCAAAGCGGCAATAACCAAGATGAAGAGAATCGTTTGCAGAAACTCTACATGGAATGCCACAAGCACATACTTCTGCAACAGATAGGTAACAATGGTGGCAAGCGTCAACACAAATGTCACCGCAGCACCCATACCGGCAGCCGTATCTATCTTCTTACTTACACCCAAAAACGGGCAGATTCCCAAGAATTGGGAGAACACGATATTATTTACAAATATCGCACTGATGATAATTAAAAAATATACCATAATCGTTTATTTTATTTCACTTAATATGATCAATATATCATTTCCCATCTCTCATTTGTCCATCTATTCTCTATCTCAGTAATTCCCATATTAGCAACTATGGTTGTAGTTACTGGTCCATCTTCTATTGTAATAGTATCCGGCAACAAATCAAATATAGCATTATAATTATACGATTCCACTTGATTGGTAAAATCATATATCTTAGGATGTGCGCTATAAATACTATTAGCAAACATGATTTTATACTCATTCCTATAACATCGCCACATATATCCTACTACGATAGTATCAGACTTTGAGACTAAATTCATATCAATAGTATAAGTTGCCTCTTCACTTATAGGGTCTTCAACACACATAACAAATGGAGGACAATAAGTCGTGGGTTGATACTCTTGAAATAAATACTTACCATGCTCTACATATCCTATGATTGTATCTTTATTTTGACACAGCACTAATATGCTATCGCCTCTACGTGTTTGTTCCCACTTTTTCATTTTGTCATAAGGGAATTCCCCAAGATGTTCCAATATAATCTTATCCTCTTCGGTAGGAGCTACTCGCTCATGACAAGTTGTAAGGAAACAAACAATTCAATTATTAATATTAATATTCCATATAACCCTTTCATACATAACCCTTTCATACTTTACTTAACTATATATTTAACAGTTTCGTAAGCACCATCCTTTTGCATGTGCAATATGTATATACCTCTTACCCATAGTAATATTTATTTTATTCTACTTCTTTATCTTCATCACTGCTGCCATCAAATAAGCAAGTGCAATGAAGGCACCCGGAGCAAGAACAAAAATCAGCATGCCGTAGTTTTCGGGAAACACTCTCAGCCCAAAACACATACCGGAACCTAAAAGTTCACGAATAGCACCGAGAATGGTCAGCGAAAGCGTGAAACCGAATCCCATGCCGAGTCCGTCAAGAGCAGAGAGCCCGACATTGTTCTTTGCCGCAAAAGCCTCTGCACGCCCCAGCACAATGCAGTTCACCACAATCAACGGAATAAACAAGCCTAAAGTCTCATAGATTGCCGGCAGATAGGCTTGCATCAACAGTTGCACCATTGTCACAAAGGATGCAATAATCACAATATAAGCAGGAATATGCACTTTGTCGGGAATCAGATTGCGCAACAACGAGATAACAACATTGGAGCATACCAGCACGAAAAGTGTGGCAAGTCCCATGGACATACCATTGATGGCGGAAGTGGTAGTGGCAAGTGTCGGACACATACCGAGTACCAGTCCGAAAGTAGGATTCTCCCTAAGGAGACCGTTCGTAAAAGTTTTCAGCGGCTTATTCATGACTTTCTGTAGTTTCTTTGTTAGTAGTTAAAGTTGTCTCTGCAGCGGAAGCGGGTTCAGGAGTAACCAAAGTAGTTTCGGCCGGTGCAGAAGCGGACTCCTCTGCTGAAGATGCAGGCTCTGCTTGTTCCACCGCTTTCTTGACTGATTTCTTCTTTGCCTTTTTCTTGACAACCGGAGCGGGAGTCTCCTCCTTCACAACCACCGGTTCTTCCTCAATAATAGGCACGGTGTCTTGTTCCTGCACCTGCACAGAGTCTGCAGTCAAAGATGCATCCTCTGCCAAAACAGTGGCACCCGACTCGCCTTCTACCGATTGTGGAGCCAGTGCTTCATAGGCTTGCACTACGGCTTTCAAAAAGGCACGGGAAGATATGGTGGCAGCCGTGATGGCATCCACATCACCACCGTCCTTGGAAACGGTAAAGTTGGTGGTGGCTGTGTTTTTACCAATGACAGATTGCCTGTTCTTGTCGGTCTTGAACCAGTCAACCATGTGGTCGCCTAACCCCGGGGTCTCTTGATGTTCCAACACTTCATAATTGACAATATTGCCATCCTTGTCAAAACCAATCATCAACTTAAACTTACCGCCAAAACCGTTTTCTTCTGTCTGGACGGCGGCACCTACATAGTTTTGAGCAGCATCACACGCCTTATATATAATAATGTTCTCTCCCACCTGTTCGGGTTCTGCTATCTGCAGTTCCTCCACTTGCGGCAGAACGGCGGTAATGGCGCTTTGCTGTTTCTGAAGTTTCTGTTGGTTGATAGGCTCCTCGGTGAGTACATACAACCCGCCGAGCAACGCTGCAGCCACAAGGGTTACTATCGTGAGCGATAGCAACATATTGAGTAGATTACTTTCAAGTCGTTTCATAGTGTCATGCTTTTTTCTTTTCCCCAAAGCGTTTGGGACGGATATACATATTCAATAACGGAGTCACCGCATTCATAATCAAAATGGCAAACGACATCCCTTCAGGATAAGCTCCCCAAGTACGGATAATGACCACAATGATACCGATACCGATACCATAAATTATCTGTCCCCAACCCGTCATCGGAGAAGTCACATAGTCCGTAGCCATAAAGATGGCGCCAAGCAGCAAACCACCTGTAAGCAAATGACACAGAGGCGAAGCTGCACCAGGAAGTGTCAGATACAGAATGCCCGAGAAGGCTGCCACCGTGCAAAGGATGCTGACAGGAATATGCCATGTGATAGTCTTCGTGCACAGCAGATAAATGCCGCCTATAAGCAGAGCTATCGCACTTATCTCACCAAAAGAACCGCCTATAAAACCGCGCGTCATATCCCACAACGACGGCAGTTGCTCAAGCATTGAAGCATCAGCCGCCTTTATCGCACTCTTCATGATTGAAAGAGGAGTAGCACCCGTCTCTGCATCCACAAAAGGCATCGCACTGCTGAAACCCAACGGACGAGGCCAAGTGGTCATCTGCACCGGAAAAGAAATCAGCAGAAACACACGACCTACCAGGGCCGGATTAAACGGGTTCTGACCCAAACCGCCAAACGACATCTTGCCGACACCTATCGCTACCAAAGCACCGATAACCACTATCCACAAAGGCAAATTGCTCGGCAGGTTAAAAGCCAGCAACAAACCCGTCAGTATAGCCGAACAGTCAGCTATAGTAGGTTGCTGCTTCAAAATAAATTTGGCTATGAGCCATTCAAAGAGTACACAAGCCGCCACTGAAGTAGCGGTAACAATAAGAGCACCCCAACCAAAGGCAAAGAGCGACACACAGAAGGCCGGAACCAATGCAATAATTACATTAAGCATGTTCCGGCGCACACTATCCTTGCTGTGAACATGAGGTGCCGCTGATACAATTAAAGAATTCATATTGTTGTTTTGTTTTTGATTATCATTTCTTCTTAAGGACAAAATTAACAATGGCTGTCTCATCGCCGTTATACCACTCGTCTGCATTAGTACGGTCGTAATCTAATGCCACCACAGCCGAGTCCGGCAGATACTCACCATTCACCACATCCGACGCCACCACTTTCACTGAATCGGAAGGGAAACCGATAGCGGAAAACACATAATGACCCATCTCGTCAGTATAGCACACACCGGTATAATCATCCGACGGAATAGTCACTTTCACCTCTATCTCCTCCAAAACTTTGGCTGACTCGTCAGTAACAACCCCCTCCACACGAAAATCGGCCGATGGAACACCATACTTCTCTACTACAGGAGCTCCATACTCCACGATAGGAGTTCCATACTCCACCCGCACACAACCGCCAAAACCCAACATTGCCAGCAACGAACCCAATAACAGATTGATTTTTGTCAATATTTTCGCCTTCATAAATTTAACTGAATGTTGTTGATATTCTCGTTTTTATAACTTTTTATATCTTATAGTCGGAACCATCGAACGAACTATAGCCTCTTCCAATGTAACCTCCTCATCGGCAAGCGTAGCCTCTTTGAAACCCATTTCCACGGCCTTCTCTTCAGGAAAAGAGAAATAAGTACACTTGCACAAAGTCAACACCTTCCCTTCCTTATCTTGCAACTCGCCTTCCACCACTGCCACACGATGGTTGTTACTCTTCAAACGGGCACGCAGGATAAGAGGACCGTTTATGGTGCTCACTGCATTCTTATAGTGGATGTCCATCTTGGCGGTAACACCACTCGTGCACAACTTCTTGAACACCACCCAACCGCACACCTCATCCAGCAAGGTCGCCTGCACGCCGCCATGAAGAGTGTTTATCCAACTCTGATGGTCGTAAGTAGGATTCCATACCGACACAATATCAGCATTGATATCTGACGCGTCTGAATCATAAAAGCGCATACGCACACCCAGAGGATTATCAGGACAGCAGCCAAAGCAGTTGTACCCATCCATCTTTACCCACGGATTTAATATCTCACGCATAGTGTCTATTCCAAGATTCAACCGACTTCCGCTTCACCCGTTGCCTACTTCTGCGCACGGGCACGGATAATACCGCCCACCGTAGCCTTGCCGATGCGTATATAATCAAGCAACGGACGATTACTCGGGCAGGTATATTGGCAACAACCGCAGTCAATACAATCCATCACATTGTGCTTCTCCATATCGTCCCAACGCTCTAAGTCTGAGAGCTTTGATAGCAGATAGGGTTCCAAACCCATAGGACATGCCTGAACACATTTGCCACAACGAATACAGTTCTCTGGCACAGCACGCTTCGACTCGTCCCTGTTGAGCAAAAAGGCACCCGACATTCGCTTGTTGCAAGGCATATCTGTATTATTCATCGCGCGTCCCATCATCGGACCGCCGCCAATAATCTTACCGGTGTTTTCCGGCACGCCACCCGCCATATCAAGCACCTGACTCAGCGGCGTACCGAAGCGTACCAAATAGTTACCCGGCTTCTCTACATCCTTGCCCGTCACGGTCATCACACGGGAAATGAGTGGTTTGTTCTTCTGTACAGCCTCATATATGGCATAAATGGTAGCCACATTGTCAACCACTGCACCCACTTCTATTGGCAGCGCCCCACTCGGCACCTGACGGCGGATACATGCATCAATAAGTTGCTTCTCGCCGCCTTGCGGATAACGCAGATTCAGCGGCTGAACCGACACACCCAGAAAGCGAGAGGCCAAATGTTGCATATATTCTATCGCATCCGGCTTGTTTTTCTCTATACCGATGATAGTACGCTCTATGTTCAACGCCTTCATCAATATCTGAATACCTATCATTATCTCCTCACCATGCTCAAGCATAAGTTGATGGTCGCATGTCAAATACGGCTCACATTCCACGCCGTTCACTATCAGCACCTCCGCTTTCTTCCCCGGAGGCGGCAGTAGTTTCACATGCGTCGGAAAACAGGCACCGCCCAAGCCGACAATACCTGACTGCTTGATCTTCTCCACTATCTCCTGTGAAGACAACTTGCAGAGATTGTTAATCACATCGCTGCGGTCTATCTCCGGCAACCACTCGTCACCCTCTACATCAATAAAGATTGCAGGCATCGACAGTCCCCAAGCATCCTTTGCCACATCCACTTTTGCCACTGTCCCGCTCACCGGAGAATGAATATTGGCACTCACAAATCCGCCCGCCTCGGCGATGAGTTGACCCACCAGCACCTTGTCACCCTTCTGCACAATCGGTTTGGCAGGGGCACCTATATGCTGAACCAACGGAATAATTGCCTTCTCTGGTAAAGGTACCTCTGTTATCTGCTTGTGAGCCGAATATATCTTGTTGTCCTGCGGATGTACACCGCCTATACGAAATGTCTTCATTGTTTTGCCTCCTCTTTTACGGATTCTACTGTTGGAGTGGTTGGTGCGTCCGAATTGGATGCAGCCGCCGGAGCCTCTTGCTCTGTCTGAACTGCCTGAACCTCAGGTTTGGGTTGGGGCTTGGGCGGGAAGTTAATCTCATGAATGGCACCCGTAGGACAAGCGCTGACACACTTGCGGCACATACGGCATTTACGCCAGTCTATATAAGCAAGGTTGTTTTCCACCGTGATAGCCTCAAACTGACATTCCTTCGCACATTTGCCGCAACCTATACAAGCGTTCAAACAAGCCTTGCGCGCCGGAGCACCCTTGTCCTTGTTCACACAATCAACCCAAATGCGACGGTTCTTCGGACCTTTCTTCCGAAGTTCAATAATATGACGCGGACAGGCCTTCACACAAGCGCCACAGGATGTACACTTTTCGTCATCCACTTCAGGCAGACCCGTCTCTGCATTCATGCGAATAGCACCAAACTGGCAGGCCGACACACAGTCCCCGCAACCCAAACAGCCAAATGCACAGGCCGTCTCGCCTACATACAAACTATTGACCACCTTGCAACTGCGAGTACCGTCATATTCGCTGGTGCGCGGACGAGCCTCACAGGTCCCGTTACAACGGACAACTGCCACCAACGGGTCCGTCTGCGCAGGGGCCAAACCCAGTATGTCACCCACCTGTTTCATCACTTCCTGACCACCGACAGGACAAAGCAATCCGTCAAGCGTAGCCGCCTTGCAACAGGCTTCCGCCAATGCACGACAACCTGCAAAACCGCAACCGCCGCAGTTCGCACCCGGCAAAACATCCTGCACAAGGTCTATACGCGGGTCTTCTTCCACCTTGAAACGCTGGGCCACAAAATACAGTATCAATGCTGCAAGCAAACCCGCAACACCCAAGGTAATTAGAGAAATCAAAATAAGATTCATCGTTTTATAGTATTTTTTGTTTCTGTTTTCTTTCTATTCCGTGGCAGATATTCTCCGGGCAGTAAACCGGAACTTCTTCTTTATCCTACCTTTGAACAAAGCAAGAACCGCATAATACGGCAGCAAACTGCAAAGCGCAATAGTCCCCGCTACTGTCTCCTGCAAATACATATTCCCTATACACAACACCAACATCAGCAGCAAAAAAGGAAACACAAAAGCCAGCAACACCGCTAACCAACCCAAACTCCGCTCCACTTCCACCACAACACGATCGCCCGCCTGCAACACCTCCAATGCATTGCAATCTATATACTTCTCTTGGGCATCGGCGGCCATGCAACTGCCCTTTACCTGACATGCCGAACACGCAGAAGCCTGCGCAATCTTCACATGAACACTGCCGCCGCTCACCGACTCCACTATTCCTTCGTGTTTGATAGATTCCGACATAATCTTTCTTAGAGTGCGCAAAGGTACATTTTTTTTTGAATATATTCAATCGAGTATTCCCAAATAGTTTTTTTTACATAATTTCCGTCAAATTTTAACGAATCCCAACCACTCCCTTCCCTGCATTCACGCCTAATCACACACCAGGCTAACATGCAAAATACCAATCACTTATACCTCTCGCAAAACATAAAAAATCATTGCAACTGCTTAATAATCAGCATCCGCAAACATAAGATAAACATAAGATGAACATAAGATAAACATAACATCAACATATTCGGAAGCACACCTGCTACCCCTGCAACAAACATCGTTAAACCGGCCCCTACCGACCCTGACAGCATAAAAACAACAAGACAAATGAACCTCGCCCCAACGCATATTTTCACTTTTCACTTTCCGCTTTCCACTTTTCTTTGTATCTTTGCAGGCTAAACGGTTTTATCGACACATAAAAAACGAAGAATCATGCCGGCAAGAAGACCTACACGACCCACACGCCAGTCTGACATTGAAGTCATTGAAGACGAAAAAAAAGACCGCACAAAGCTGCCGCATAAAGAAGAAATAACTAACTTCTTACACAACGACCGCGTACAACTGGTGGCAGGCATATTGTTGGCTGCCCTGACTATCTACATACTCATTGCCTATATCTCTTTCTTTTTCACAGGAAAGGCCGACTCATCACTGATGTCGCAACCACATGAAACCTTGCGCGAACTGCGCAGTGGCATCCGAAATTGGGGTGGCATGGAAGGGGCATACCTTGCCAATTTCTTTGTTGATAGCACCTTCGGAATCGCCTCTGCCGCCATAGTGGCTTTCATGGCACTCTGGTCTGTGCGTTTGCTACACTTAAAGCAATCACTCCGCGCATGGAAACTGTTGTTCTGTTCCGCCTTCTGGCTCCTGTGGGGAAGTGTCACTTTGGGTTTCATTCAACAAGTGAGCGGAGCCGAATCGTTTTTCCGATGGGGCGGTGCACACGGACAAGTGGTTAGCACATGGCTCACCTCCTACATACAGATTGTGGGCACCGTGCTGCTGTTGGTTGCTACACTGTTCATCTTCTTTATATGTATCGACCCCGACACTATCCCCAATATCAAACGCTTCGGACTATGGGTCAAGAATATCTTCAAAAAGAAAAAGAAAGAAGTGCCGGAAGAGGAAGAGGAAAATAAGAACAATGAGGATGAAGAAAATGCCGTTAGAGTGAATTTCGACGAGAAGACAGACGAGGACATCGTTATTGCAGACAATCCTCCGACTGATGAGGAGGGCTTCACTGTCCGCACCGGCAATATGGACGACATCCTTAACGAAAATCTGCCAACCAAACCTACCGACGACGATGCTGAAACGGAAGAGACAGAAGTCGGCTTGAAAATCAACAACAGCGTGGAAGAAGAAATCTCGGAAAACGACCCCGACTACTGGCTCAAAAAACTGGGACCCTACGACCCGCGTTTAGACTTGAGCCACTTCAAATTCCCTTCCAGCAGCCTGCTCAAAGTATATGACAACGAAACCACTCCCGTGGTGGATATGGAGGAGCAAACCGCCAACAAAGACAATATCGTGCAGGCATTCCGCAACTTCGGCATTGAAATAAAAAGTATCTCCGCTACGGTCGGCCCCACCGTCACCCTTTATGAGATTGTGCCTAAAGAAGGTATCAAAATCAGCCGTATTACAAGCCTCGAGAACGACATCATGATGTCGCTCTCAGCCAAGGGAATCCGCATGATAGCGCCTATGCCCGGCAAAGGAACGGTAGGTATAGAAGTCCCGAACAAAAAACCGCAAGTGGTGTCGATGCACTCGGTTATCGCATCCCGAAAGTTCCAGGAAGAGCAGAAAATGCGTCTGCCTGTGGTGTTGGGCAAAACCATCACTAACGAGATCTTTATGTTCGACCTGGCAAAGACACCTCACCTGTTGGTGGCAGGTGCAACCGGACAAGGAAAGTCTGTAGGACTCAATGCCATCATCACATCACTCCTTTACAAAAAACATCCAAGCGAATTGAAATTCGTATTGGTGGACCCCAAAATGGTGGAGTTCAGTATCTATGAGCCGTTGGAGAAATACTATATGGCAGCCATGCCTGAATATGAGAACATCATTATCACTGAAAGCACCAAGGTAATCAACACACTCAACTCGCTTGTGATAGAGATGGAAAATCGCTATCTTCTGCTCAAAGATGCCCGCTGCCGCAATCTGGAAGAATATAACGAGAAGTTTGTGAGCCGCCGGCTCAATCCCGAAAAGGAGGTACTGGACAGCACCGGCAAACCACAACACCACCGTTTTCTACCCTATCTGGTTATTATTATTGACGAGTTCGGCGACTTCATCATGGTGGCAGGAAAAGAAGTGGAGCGGCCTATCGCCCGCATTGCCCAGAAGGCGCGCGCCGTAGGTATGCACATGATTCTTGCCACACAACGCCCGTCGGTGAATATCATCACAGGTACCATCAAAGCAAATATCCCGACGCGTATCGCCTTCCGCACACAATCAGTGGTGGACTCGCGCACCGTACTTGACGCCAAAGGCGCCGAAGGTCTTGTCGGTAAAGGAGATATGCTTTATAGTGGCGGCACAGAGACCCAGCGTATCCAATGTGCCTTTGTGGACACACCGGAAGTGGAAGCTATCGTCAAAAACATCAGCGAGCAACAAGGATATCCTGCGCCCTACGAGTTACCCGAATATGTCGGTGAACAGGGCGAAGGCGGCGAATCTGCCCCCGGCAGTGTGGACCTCAAAAAATTAGACCCTATGTTCACCGATGTCGCCCGCTTTGTAGTCGCCAACCAGCAAGGAAGCACCTCCGTACTGCAGCGCAAGTTCCAGATAGGATACAACCGAGCCGGCAAGCTCACCGACCAATTGGAAGCAGCAGGCATCGTCGGTCCCAACAACGGACCCAAGGGCCGTGCCGTGCTTGTACAGGATGAAGGTACTTTGGAACAGATTTTGATGAGTCTCGGATAAATAGAAAATAATATTTGTCTGCTTATCATTGTGCAAATGAAGCGCTTTATTCTTATCATATCGCTGATATCCGTATTCTCCATAGGACGGGCGGAAGTCTTGCAAGACTTTTTCCAGAAGTTGGAACAAAAAACTTTGGAGAGTGCCTTTTCGTTGACTATGCAGGATAATGCGACTGCCCCCACAACTTATACAGGAACTCTCACTATGCACGGAGAACAATTTGCTGTGAATGTTATGGGTATTGAGGCATCCTATGACGGAGAAACACTCTATTCCTATTCAGAGGACACCGACGAGCTCACGCTTTCCTCACCCACGCAGGAAGAACTCACAGAGGCTAACCCTCTGCTGTTTGCAAAGGCACTGACCGACAACTGCACCACTACCACAAAAGAGCAAAACGACAAATATGTCATAACCCTTGTGCCAACCGATAAGAGTGCCGGTGTGCAATCATTCACCCTGACGCTTGACAAGGCAAACCTTCTACCGGTGAGCGCCACTATGAAAGAGTCGGTCAGCAAACAGACGACTCTTACTTTCAAGGCCCCCCGCTACACACAAAGCAAACCCTCTTTCCTGCTACAGAAAGAGGGCGCCTATCTGAACGATTTGAGATAAAGAATACAGACCTGCTACACTCCTTACATCTCTTGCATGAAAATTTCAAAGGTTTGAACTATATCTTTCCCTAAATTTTCAAACTCCTTTTTCATAATTTTTCAAGGAACAAGAGTAGGCAAACGCTTCTTTTTCAACATGTGTGTCAGATCCTTTCAGATTGACGCGACAAAGATACGGCAAATATTTAGAATATGCAAGAATGGCTTTGCGGAATGAAATAATTATCATATCTTTGCACAACGAATCATCAGCGTTGTATATAACAATAAGTATCGCAGAAAGAAACATCTTTTATGGAGCACATTAAATGTCTGATTATCGGTAGCGGACCGGCAGGTTATACGGCAGCTATCTATGCGTCAAGGGCGAACCTCAATCCTGTATTATATGAAGGTCCACAGGCCGGCGGCCAACTTACCACTACGACAGAAGTGGAAAACTTCCCCGGCTACCCCGATGGTGTAGAGCCATTCCAGATGATGGACGATATGCGCCGCCAAGCCGAGCGCTTCGGCACGATTATTCGCAGCGGCATCGTCACCAAGGTAGATTTCTCCGTTTCCCCCAAACGCATCACTATTGAGGACACGGAAGAAGTGGAGGCTGACGCTGTGATTATCGCTACCGGTGCTGCAGCCAAATATTTAGGTCTGCCTTCCGAGCGAGAGTACAAGGGGCGGGGTGTGAGTGCCTGCGCCACTTGTGACGGTTTCTTCTACCGGAAGAAGACGGTTGCCGTAGTAGGTGGAGGCGATACTGCCTGTGAGGAGGCAGCCTATCTCGCAGGACTCTGTCAAAAGGTGTATTTGATTGTACGGAAGCCCTATCTGCGTGCTTCTCAGATTATGCAAAAGCGCGTATTGGAAACACCTAACATAGAGGTACTCTTCGAACATAACACACTACGGCTAACCGGCGATGGCAAAGTGCAGGGTGCAGACCTTGTATATAGAAAAGGTGAAACCGACGAGCGGGAAGTACATATTGACATTGACGGATTCTTTCTTGCTATCGGTCATCATCCGAACAGTGATTTGTTCAAAGACTATTTAGAATGTGAAGAACAAGGCTATATCAAAACCATAGCGGGCACTCCGCTAACCAATGTGGCAGGTGTGTTTGCTGCCGGCGATGTGGCCGACCCACACTACCGCCAGGCCATTACCGCAGCGGCATCCGGCTGCAAAGCGGCAATAGAAGCCGACAAATGGCTGAAGACAAAGGGCGAATAGAAGAGACTATCCTCTGCTCCCTTATGGAAGAGCAGAGGATAACAAAGATGCAAGAGTGCAGCAATCTATCTACATTGTTGCTTTTATATGGGTTTAGAATCACCCAACAATCACCCAACAATCACCCAA
>CAJOPG010000134.1 GCA_905236355.1 Paludibacteraceae bacterium
GGGGTCGCTAACCGAGGCATAGTCGGCAGCCGTATTGACGGAAGAGAGGAATCCGTAGTCTGCAAAGAGTGCCACACGCAGTGCCATCGGCTTCTTGCCTTTCTTGCCGGAGCTTGATTTCCCTTTGGCCGATTTAGGTTGTGTTTCATATACATACCAACCTACTTCTGCCGACAATTGCGGATTGATTCGTGCAGGGAAGGCGTTAGTTGCAGATTCCTCTGCATTATAGAGATTATGATTTTGCATATCCGCCATTTCTCCTACAAGGTCGTCAAACCGTGCCGTGGTGGAGAGGATGGTTTTCGCCCTGGCAGTATGCCACAAAGGGACTCCCACTTTGGCACCGGCCAGGAAATAAAAATTGTTAAAACGGGCACCTGCCATCAGAGGTATGTTGAGTTGTCCGAGCAACTGTGTTTCTTTGTAATTACTGAAAGCGAAGTTTTCCGTAATTCCTGCGGTGGTGCCTAAAGGGTCAGCGTAAACGCCCTGCCACTGCTGCGAAAAATCGAGGACGGGATTACTATTGTTGATACTACTGAGTTCCAGCCCCGAATGAAGCAGGAAGGACTTGTATCGCCACTCGTATCCCACCTGTAAGTTAGCTCCGACGAGGCCCTTCCACGGAGCAGCATCCGTGTTGTGCATCAGAGCGGAATAGCCGATACCGCCGTCAACAGTGATATAATGACGGCTATTTTGCTTGAGAGTACTATTTTTCGCCTGCAGCGAAACCGTCCAAACAAAGACGGACAATAATATGCATAGAGTTTTGCGCACTTTCTTATGGAACTACAATTTTTATTATCAGTGGTTGGTTGTTTGTAAGACATCGAACAAAATAGACACCGGAAGAAGGCAATGAGATTGTTGTCTGTTCGTCAATATCCTTTAGCGTCTGCAGCAAGCGTCCGTCTGCAGAATAAGCACTCACTTGGTTGAGTGGTGTCTCAGATTGCAAAAGTAAGGTACTCCCCTTATCTTGCTTAAATACCTGTATGGACGGCGATGCCGGATTCTCCATAGAGGTCGGGTCAGAAGGACGGTCAATCTTGATGTTATAATTAAGAGTAACACAAGACCCCGTAGGTGACGGAACGGTCTCTATGTATGTATCTTCAATGAAGTCAGCAGGAATGGTCACAACTCCGTCTGTCCAAGGGAGGTCTGCTTCCGTGATGGTCAGCGTGAGATTCTGTGTCTGTGGTTCCAAGACTGTGAGATGGAGTGTGATGACGCTATCACACCCGCTTTGGGCTGTTCCTTTCCATATATAATCACCTGTCTGAGAATATATTGTTTTTTGGAATTCTACTGATTCCCCTGCACAGATAGTATCATATACATCCTGACAGGTATTAATTTTTTCCATAAATCGGAAAGTGGTGGTTGCATAAGCAGCCAACGGGATATCCTCCCAGATGTCGCTCTCCTCTGATTTGGAATAAACAATGAGTTTGTAAGAAATCTTATCGGAAAGGATGGTATCAAAGTTCAAGAATATGGTGTCCTGCAAGGAAGTATTTTTACTCATACTTATCTGCTTAGGTGTGTCCACCTGTCCTTTATTATTTCCGTTTTCATAAAGGAATGCCGCTATTGTTCCGTTAAACGGACCTCCTGTATTTGCAATATTGAATAGCAGTGTTGCATTTTTATAGGGCACCCCTGTAGGATTAGGGAATGCGACGGGGTCTGCCATTTGAAGAGATGGCAGTTGGTCATCGAGCAATGTAATGGACACTTTGGCATATTCCGACGGTGTAAAATCAGTCCAGTTGTCTGATTCAGACAGTCTATATTTAAGAATGATATTGTATGTTCCGGGGTCATTGGAAAGGTTGTCCACTACTGCGAAATCCTCTGTGGAATTCCGTTTGATTTTGCGTGATATCATATTCCCGAATTCTCCACGGGCCAACTTTCCCTTATAAATAAATGCCTGTACATCTCCCCTGAAGGTTCCTCCCGTATTTCTGATTCTGTAAGATAACACAGCCCCTTGATGTGACACGGCATCATTGTTGTCAAAAGTTATCTGACTCTCCAATGTGAGTACCGGTTCAGTATTGTCAGAATAGAACTCAACAGAGGAGGCCGTGAGTTGCACCATACGGAAGTTGTCTCCTTTTGCCGAAACAGGTCGCCATACGCCATCGGTATCTTTGTATACTGCCACCAATTGGTAGTATCCCTCACTATAAGAAGCGGGTATGGTGAGGTTAGAAAAAGTCTTGTTGACAGTGCCTTTTGCAGCAATGTTTTGAGAGGAGGAAGACAGAATAGCGAGACGGTTGTTTCCCTCTTCGTCATATAATGCCACTCCAAGGGTTCCACTGAAACTTCCCCACTCGAGATTTTTCAGGTTGTGGAACAAGACACTGAACTTTCCGTTTCTTGTGGTGGAAGCAACACTGCATGTGAGGCTGTCCATACGCAAGATATGATATTGCATGGGTGGCTGAACTCCTGCCATTATTTCCTGATTAGCATAATATATGCCGGTGGTTGCACCATTTCCCGGATTGGAATAGTTCATCAGCGACGATATGAAATAGCCGTTAGCGGAGCCGCCCCATCCCCAGTTGATATGAAACAGTCCGTCGCTACTATAGCCGTCACATATAAAACTATGTCCCGGTCGTTTACCTGTTTCTTCATTCACATCTCCCCATCCGGAATAGAAGACAGGTCTTCCTGCATCTATTTCATCACGCAGCAGTTGCTCAAAATCGTCGGAAGAATAGTTGCTTCTATAGACTCTGTTTTGCAGATTGGCGTCATATCCGAAGTAGTTTTTGAGGGCTGTAGCCATATTAGTAGGCACTGCCCCGCTGGAACTAGTTCTGTCGGATGCATAATTCATATCACATGACACTCCGACATGATACATCAGCGTGGCTACTGCATCTTTTGTTTCTTGTGCGGAAGCGTTTGTGATGTTATCCTTCATCTTTGCCCAATCATAGACGGCAGAAGAGAAATCGACTGAAAGTGTGTTTTTTGTATTATCAAAACTATTGGTCCAAGTATAGGAATGTTGTCCGGTTCCCCGCTCGGGATATTTCCAATAGTACATTATCTGTGCGGCGGCGGTAGCCACACAACCCGTAGCCGCATGTGAAGTGCCCTGATAGACGGGAGCGAGATTGTTGTAAGGAGAGTTTTGATTCCAAGTGGCTGTAATGAGGGGTCCGACATACACGACCGACTCCGTGGCGGCAGGAGTCTTGTGCGGCTGCAGTTGATTGTCTGCCTTCATTTCTTCTGCCTGCTGCTCATAACATGCCAGCCAGTATTTGAGGTTGTCCGGCAACGAATCGTAGCAGAAGGGAGTGCCGTCATCCGTATATCCCAATATAGCGGGGAAGTGTTGCTCCGTACCCACCAGCACAAAGCCGGAGGCATTGTTCACTGCATAATATGCCGGAGTCTTCCGTACAATTTGTGGTTCTATTATAGTCCCGACAGTGCGTTTAAGGCTTGACCTTGATTCTTGCATGTGTCGCTGCTGAACAAAGTCCTCAGCAATCTGCAACACCTGCCGGGGTGTTCGCTCTTCTGCCTTTGCCCCAACAAACATTGCAATGCAACCTATAAATAGTACAACCCTTTTCATTTGTCGTTATCGGTTTTGTCAGATATCCCCGACCCAACGGGGATATCCGTATTAGAGGTTAAAGGGCGAGATGGTCTGCCCTGCGACCTGATTACTTAACTATCAGTTTGCCCACATACTTCTGTGTAGCATTTTCCAATACAACGGTGTACATGCCACTTTGCATCGGAGCATACAATTCAAGCGATTGGGTAGGCGTTGCAGTCTGCACCAAAGCCCCTGCGAAGTTGTAAATCCGCACAGAAAGCATCTGCATGTTGGCAATATTATTTTCAATCCGGACAAGTGAACCGCTCTCTGCCGGATTAGGCATCAATGCAAGTGAGCCTGCATTTCCGTTTAATTCAGACAAATTAGTGGTCACATCTTTGACGGTGATGATGTAGTGGTCCCATTCGCAGGTTTGTCCCTGAACTTGAACCAGTGTATCAATCACACCAATTTCAGTATTTTCATCCAAAGTGATTATACCATCAGAATACGGCAGTTCGCTTAGGCTGATTTCCTTGTTCCCTTTTTCATTGGTAACAACCGGATTGAACACAAGAGTGGTATGCCGTTGCTCCAAGCAACCTTCTTCGTTATAAGCATTTTCATAGAAGATGTTGTTGCTTGCATAGGTCAGACCATTATTGGAATAGATATCACCTTCGCACACATTGATGGTTTTTTCTGTCCGTGCAATGGGTTCAACCTCCAGTGTGAGCGTTGTGATATTATTGCCTGCGACTCGTTCAAATACATTGGTTTGCCCCACTTTGAGTTCTTCTGCCGAGATATTGAATCCATAGCCGGAGTAGGCAAGTCCTGCACATATATTGTCGGTATAGTTCTGTTCCGTGCCGGTCATTAGTCCTATATTATCAATGAACAGGAACAGGTTGGTAGATAAAGTGTAGTTAATCTCATGGCAAAGGGCAATACGCACATTTTGTCCTTTGAACTTGGACATATCCACAACTGCCTTCTTGGGTTCAATGCCATAAGCAGTGAGGTCAATCTCTGTGGCATCAGCCTGTTTCCAAGACTGCGCATTATCGGTACTTACCAGAACCAGCAAACGGCTGCTGGAAATTTTGTTCGGATCGGTATTATCGCCTTGGAGCGGATGATACAGATAGGTAATATCAAATAGCAACTGTGCATCGTCAGTTATTGCATATTGCGGTGTGATGAGCCACTTGGTATTTGTCTTGTTATACTCTCCTCCATTATCCCATGAGCATATCTGCTGTGTATTGTCCATCCAGTTATGCCAAAAGTCGGCATTATGCCAGGAACGAGAAGGATAGTAGGTGCTATTCTGACTCTGCTCTGAAATATTGTAGTTGCCGTTATAGATGGATGCTCCGTTGAATACATCGTTCACCGGAATATTGAGCACAATATTCTCCCAGCAGTTGATTTGAACCGCTGACAATGCGGGTAATGTAGAGAAATCTTCCAGCAACGGCAAATCATATACGCCGCATAGTGTTCTGAATGTGGCAGGCACGCTCTTGTTGCTCGTTTCGTTTTCGCCGCATACCGTTTGAACGGAAACAGTATAATCGGTTCCGGAAAGCAAACCTGTGAGTGTATAGGGCTGCTCGGTTACATAGATGCTCTCTTCGCCGGTGCCGTCATCATAGTAGATATTCCATGCACTGCCGCCATTTGTCTGCCAGTTCACAGTTGCCTGATTTTCTTCAATCTGTGTTATCTCCACCTTGGTAGCGGGAACACACGAGGGCAATTGTGTAATCTGAATCGACTTTACACCTACTGTTGCCTGCGAGTTGCCTTTGATAACAAGGAAGTTGCCGGTACCGGAATACGAGTTGGTATAGAACTCAAACTCTTCGGAATCAATATAGAGATAGGATCCGTAGGTACTATTGGTATTCCGCATCTGATAGGTGTAGAGTGTCTCAAAGTCGTCCATACTATTAGGAGCAGAAACCACACCTACATAGATAGGATAGGATGCCGTGGATGTTACATTCCATACTTCCATTTTTATATCCAGATTGTTGATAGGCGCATCCAGCAAGGGCAATATAGCATATCCGTCCTTCGGAATTGACAGATAATTATACTTGTCGGAAGCACCACTCAGTTGCATCTCCGGAGTCTTCACAGCATGTGATGTTGCGGCAACCCCCTGCGAGAGAGTCCAGCATTCAGGTGTTTCGCCGAACAACTCGGTAAAGGGCACTCCATACGCCTCACAAGCGGTGACAAAATCGTACTCTTTAAAAGTATCTGTAGGTGCACCCACACATATACTGCGTACATAGAAGGCATACTCGGTATTGGGCTGGAGGCCGCTTATGGTGTAAGTAGGACCGGATGTGATGGTCTCATGTGAGATGAGATCTTCTTCTGCTATTTCAAACGGATTACTCAGTTTCTTATAGGGCGAAACAACCACCTCGAAATTCTTGAGTTTGCCGCCGTACCATGAGAACGACGCAGAATTGCCACTTACTGCGGTCAGCTTCACATTCTTGGACTCTGTGCATTCATAATCTTCAATGCTTATGCTGTCAATAGCAACCGGTTCTCCCAATTCGCCCTGCATATACCAGTTCCACAAAATGTATAGTTGATAAGTTCCGGCCTTCGTTATATCCTTCTTTTCTACTACTTCCACCCACTCACCATCAGTATGGAACACGCGCTGATTATTTCCGGATGTTCCATTATACGGAATCAGCACATACGACGGATTGCTTTCACTATCCGAAACATAGCTTATGCTGTTGTTTGACAGTGTCTTTATTCCGGAAGAAGAACCGCCTGTAAATCTAGCTGACGCCGGAACCAACAATACTGCCGGAGCATCTCCGTCATACAGACCGTTGCTCTTGATGCGCATATAGAAGGTGTATGAGCCGGGAGCGTCTATCTCTATGGTGCGACGGGCGCGTACAGTACCGAAACCGTCGGGTTTGTAGTAGTGGTAATTCTCACCATCGTCTGATATAAACAATGCCTTTTCGCCTGTACCGCCCACTTGGGCTGCATCGCCAATGATGAAGGCATTATGATAGGTCTTCAAATTGAGGTTGTTATTGAACTCCCACAAAGCATTGTCCTCTGCATCTTCAAATCCAGTATAATACGGGATACCGTGTGCCGCCTTTACCAAATGAACCGATATCGGACCCGTCCAACCGTCATACGAAACGGCTCTTACATAGATGTCATAAGAGGTATCTGCTGTAAGTCCGGTCAAAGTATCAGAGGTTGCAGAAATATTCTTCTGTATTCCTTCACCCAAAGCAAAGCCGCTCTCACCATACTCAACCACCCATTCTTCTACACCCGCCGTATATTCATCAAATGAGAAGGCCGCCCATGTATCACCGAAATCATTCAATGTAAGATTATCTACAGGGAATGAAGTCTCAGTGGTTATAAGGAAATTGTCAATCGTTGTAGTATAATTGGAAGTGGTCAAATAGACATACTTGAACTCTTGTACAGATTCAAGAACATCACCCACAGGAATTATCACTTTTACAAAACCTGCACCGCCCAGCAGAGTAATTGTCCTTAGCAGTTCGGCATTGGTCACGCCCTCTGCATTGTTGGTGGTTGCCAAATAAACGGATAACTCCGTTTGATAGGCAGCAGTTGCAGATGATCCCTGATTCCTTACATCCATACTGATGGTTGCCTTCTTCCAATCAGCAACACTCAAGGCAGGCGTCATCAATTGGGCACCTTTCGCCAGGTTAAGTGAAACACTACCTCCTTTCTGGTAGGCCGTCGTTGTACTGAGAGCCCCTGTTGCATTCACTATCGTCCAACCGCAACCTGTTGCCACTGTGGGAGCAGTTACATTCTCCATATAGGGATATTCAAAATCTTCCTTATACGGAAGCGATGACGCAGGCGCCGACTCTACTGTGGTACGGAAAACAAGCGGCTCGCTCCAGACTGACTGCTTGCCCTCTTTTTCTGCACGCACATACGCTGCATACACCGTGTTGGGCAGAAGACCCGCTACATCAACATAATCGGCAGCTGTCACCACGGTATCAACTACTGCTGCATCATTGTCAACATCGCCGAGACCCCCTTTCAATAGTCTCACACGGAAACTGATACCCTCTTTATGCGTCATCTGCCAAGAAATGGTTGCTTTGTCGGTAGTGCCATTCTCTTCACGAGCACGATTCTTAGCCCATACGGCAAACGGCTCTATCAGTTCTTCCGTATCACGCAGTTTGACTGTGATGTTATCCAAATAGAAATTACCGGCACTTAAAGCCCCATTGGACAGAGCATGTGCCTCCATCGGCCGGATAGCTATATAATGACCAACCTTGTTCTCATTCTCCGGAACATAATTTTCAAAGGTGAAGATATGTTTTATCCACCATGTTGAATCATTATTGAAACTGAAATAGCCATATACACGCCTTGCACTATCCTTTTCTGCAGGCAGAACACTTGAGTAGGTGCTCGGATCGGTAGGATCATACATCACACCCACATCAAAGTAGTTATAATCCGGATTGGTTAACTTTGCCGTATTGGTGTAGAATTCCAACTGCAACTTCTTGATATCATCCGTCTGGAACGGAGGCAGAACCAAATAGTTGGCCTTGTCCTTGGAGGTCTTCATGTGCATACCGTATGTACCCAATGGTTGCGCTAAGGTTGCGCCACCGTTTTGCTGATACATAAATATCATACTGTTTTCCTCCCCGCAGGTCATGAAACCGGATGGAACATAAATAATCTGTGCGTCAGTATTAGTGATAACACCTTCCGGCTCTTCTTCAAAACCATTGAAGTAAGGTAACGGTTTTGCTTTGGTCAAAGTCTTGAAGGTAACGGCATCACTCCAATCGCCTGCACATCCTTCAGCCGGACGAACTGACTGAACATATACATAGTAGGTGGTGAGTTCCTCCAAACCGGTAAGTCCCTTTTGAGGAGTATCACTTACCACGCCGTCAAACACATCTGCAGTCTCTGTAAGATCATTCATTGCTACCGACGACACTTTCAGGTTCCATTGAGTCTCATACGTAGCAGGTTGCCAGGTAATGGCGGCACTGACTGAATCTATATTATTCACGCTAATTTGTGTAACTTTTGCACAAGTCGGAATTGCCTCCACCAAAATATCGTCCACAAAGCCGCCTGTATAACTGGTACCGAAACCATAACCTTCCGTATTCTTGAAGAAATCATAGTCGGCACGGATAGCAATCTTACCCTCTACATCATCCGACAACGACGAGAAGTTCACAACACATTCCGTCCACTGACCTGTTGCACCCACTATGTTTTGCACAGGAATAAACTCTGTATCAGTCTGCACACCTACACGCACAGCACAATGATACGAAGAATAGGGAGCAAGATAGAAGGTCAACTGCAAAGTGTTGAGCTGGGCAGGCATCTCAGGCAAATCAATCTGCATCAGTTTGGAACTGGCAGTAGAACCCGCCTGAAATTTCACTATATAGTGATTTGGATTGGTCGCCGCTACATATCTTGATTCTGCCGGTATTTCCGTCAAACCCTGCCCCATAATATGATCAGGACAAACAGTTGAGCCAAAACTTGTTCCCGTAGCCGTTGCCAAGGTGGGATTCCCGACACCATTGGCATAACTGATACATGGCGTGAGCCATTTATTGGTGGCATCATACGCAGTAGTCGCACCTACATAGTTGAACGACTCAAACCAAGGCAAAGTGATACTTCCACAAGTGGTTTTGAAACTTGTGCCGGCATAGTTGCCTGTCTCCGAACCTGTCTGCGCTGCCACATACACATAATACATCTTGCTCATGTCAAGTCCCGTTAGTGTGTATGGTTTGCTCGTTGCTGTTACCTCTTTCACAGGAGCGGCCCCTTCTACCGACGGATTCAATATGGACGAGTCATATACTTTGATGTCCCACTGCGTGGCATTGCCATTCTCTGTCCACGAAAGCACAGCGCCATCACTGGTAGGCTCTGCTGTAAGACCGGTTATCGGACAGGGAGAAGACGACAAACCTATGAAAAGATTATCTATGTAATATTGCGCACACTTATACCATGTAGTATTAGTCGTTGGCCAATCACTGTCAACAGGTTCGGGCACTTCCGCCAAGAGAACCAGATACTCTTCATCAGTTGACACATAATCTGACAATTTCAAGTTAAAGAACTTCGGTTTCTTCGCCTCATCCAACTCAATTTGACATATCTTCTTGATATCGCTGACTGACGACGGATTTTGGGTGTTGCTGACACCTATCCACAATTTATCAAGATAGTAGGTGTAAGTCGCAGTAGTAGCATTATTTACATAGGCATAGAACTGCATTACCATATCCTTAGCCTTTGAACCGGTAAACTGCGGCAACACTGCGTATGCCGTACGCGCATTCACATATATAGAATTCGTTGATGATGCACGCCTAAGTGCTAAATAGCCATTTAATTCCAAACTATTCTTGACAATATCGGCAGGTGCGCCTGTCCATGCAGTGGTAGTAACATACGCCCCATAGGTAGCAGTGGTTGACTGGAAGTTGCCTGTCACCCAGTTGGCAGGATGATAAGCAGTTCCCGTGCCGGCAGTTCCAGATGCATTCACTCCGGATGTGAAGTCGTAAAATACAGGCAAGGTTAATGCATCAGGAGTAGTAACGGTTGTGCCCTGCCACTCGCTTTCTTCACAATTGGCACGAACATATACATAATAAGTGGTATTCTTTGAAAGACCATTGATAGTAGCAGACTGAACCGACACTATCTGATCATACATATCTGCACTTGCCGACATATCCGACAATTCAACGGAACTTACTTTAACCTCCCACTCCGTTGCTTTGCCGATTTCGTTCCATGACAAAGCAATAGTAGATATGGATTCTGCCACCGCCGCCAGATTCTGCACATTGAAGCATGTAGGCGCCTTCACGAGAGAGATGTTGTCAACATAAGGCGCAAAAGTGGAGGCAGCCGGCAGCGTGCGGAAAGTAAGAAACTTGCCCGTCCCTGCATATTTCTCCAGGTTGAGAGCAATATGCTGCCAGCCCGAGGAGGCCTCCGTCGTTAAAGAAATAGTATCTATCGCCGTAAAGTTGGCACCCTCGTTCTTAAACATCTGTCCGGCACCTTTGTCCCAAGTCTGCTCCTCACTTACGCCTATTACAATCTTCCCGTCAATATTGGACGAATGTACATCAAACTCCAACAAACATTCGTTCAGCGCAGGAGCATCGTTTGGCATAGCCGGAAGCATAGCGTATGCCACTCTCGTGCTCAAACCACTTAACTGTAATGATGCTGACACATAGTTGCTTCCGCCGGCATCTTCTGATGTGCTTACATAAGCCCAACCTGTTGAGGTCGTCTTCCCGCTGTTATAAGAATACTCCTCATCGGTATCTACTGTACGACCGCCTACTACCCACCCCAAAGGTACGGCATAACGGTCGTCTGTATAAAACTCGGCATCATACTTGTCAAACTTCTCCGAATAGGGGAAGGTAATCTCTTTGGCTGTTTTGAAACTGAATTCTTCCGACCACAACAAAGCACCCTGACAAGAACTGTTTACATATACATAATAAGTCGTACTCGGGGTCAGACCGGTTACCGTATATGGATTCTGTGTCGTCTCATACAACTCATCCAATTCGGCAACAAAATCTTCGTCAGACAACTGTGCATTGCTCAAAGCGGTAGGCGAAACAATCACATTCCATGCATTCGCACCCGCACTTTCCGTCCATGAGAGTTTGGCACTCTTGTCGCCTATCTCTGAAGCCCGCACAAAAATAGGTGCTAAACACTCTTGAGCCGGTTCCAAACGAACATTGTCAATATAGACCTTGTTTGAGGCATTTGCATCACCGCCGCGGAATGCGATATAACCTCCTTTCCCCTCAAGCGACTTGAGCAGACAGGTAATCTTCACCCACCTATGGGCAGAAGGTAACGAATAGGATGGTCCTTCTTTGAAGTCCACACCGTCAGGAGCCGCACTCGCTCCTATGGTAATCGACCTGTTTACCGTCCCGTCATCTGTTGCCGCATAGAACGACAATTGATAATCCGATAAGTTGCCCGAAATATAAGGGATATACAAATATGCAAATTTCCCGCTTGCCGTTGAAAATACATAGGAAGAGGAACCTTCATAAGCATAAGAAGAAGATACACCGACTATGTCGCTACTGCCCGTAGAGGGCACCAAGGTCCAGCAAGTGGACAATTCTGCCTCAAAATCTTCTTGAAGAACTTCGCCTGAAAGAATGGAACAGGTAGTCTTAAAACTCTGCTCTACCCAAGGACCACCAACCGACTCCGTGCAAATATACTGAAGATATACATAATAGGTCGTGTTGGCGGACAAAACTATTCCCTTATCAGCAAATGAGAAATCAAAGTTCTCCAGTTCCGCATTGTCATAAATATCTGCCTCTTCAACACCGGGATCTGCTAATTGACGGGTCGATACCTTCAAGTGAGAGAATTCCAAATTGTCGGCATCAGGTGCCACCCAGGCAAGAGTGGCAGAAGAAGAAGTTATCTCTGTCACCTCTTCAAATTCGGGAATATAATTGCACTCTGCAACCAAACGGTTCGTGATATTCACATTATCCACCTGTATTCCACCCGCAAAGGCAGGACGGGCAGATAGTGCAATCAGGACTTTGTTGCCTTGTGCGACGGCAGGAAGCAAAACACTCGTTTGAGTTTGATTCTTCTTCACATCGCTCAATTGCAGCAATGTCTGCCACTCGTCATCAGCCTGTTTCTTCCACAATATAGACAATGTGTCAGCAATAGAGGTCCCCTCGTAGGGCAATAAAGCATACGAAAGGATAATCTGTGTTTCCTCTACCGGAGTCGTCAGATCGAGAACCGGCAAAACAAGTGTATCTGCCACATTCTGATCTGTCTTAAATACAGCACACGAGTTCGCAAATTGCCACACTGAACCCGTCTGTGTCCAGCCTTCCGGCAATGCATTACTCTCAAAGTCCTCTGCCAGAACATTTGTCTGACCATTGGTAACTACTGTCGCAAACAACAACAGACACAAGGTTAACCAACGAGTAAACATCTTTTTCATACCTTAAATAGTTTTAGTTTGGTTTTTATCTGATTATTCTCTTTTCTTCTAAAAGAAAAAGTCGTTTGTCCGAAACTAACATCCAAAAAGCACCTCCGCAACTCATTGTATCTCAACAGGGCACTTGGATTCTTTCCATGTTCTTCTAATCACACACGATTATACATCGTAATCAACATAATAGATTCTACCTTCCCAGCCTTATCTTACTTGTATAACAACAACTCTGCCCTTGTCATTCCGAGGCTGAAGCTGCAAAAAATAAATCCCTTTTGACACATTCAACGAAACAAATGTCTGCCCCTCTTCCAACTGCTGCTGCAACAACAACACACCATCTACACCAACCAAACGCATCATAGCAGATTCCGAAAGACGAATCCTAACCGGAACACCCTCGCTCACAACCGTCGGAGTAATTTCTATTTCACTATCAGCCACAGCCGTTGCCACTATCGGACAAGACATTACACCCCGTTCCGCACTAATAGTGAACAACTCGACTGAATACTCCGCACCAATCTCCAAACCATCCGGCACATACAGATACGGAGAATCGGCATTGTCAACAGCAACCGCATTCTTATACCATTGATATCGGGCATACTCAGTTTCACTGCTCTTTATTCCTATAACATCGCTCCAACGCTGTGATAACAAAGAAGACGGATATCTCACCATTATTTCTATAGGCAAAAGCACAGTGCCGTTCTCTTCGCTCTCAAAACGAAGTTGCAGGCTATACCAGCCGGGGATATTCGCAGGAATGGACAACAACATTTCCCCCTCTTGTAATGTGAATACAAACACCGTGTCCCTCCAACCTGCTACAATTGCTTCTTCAGAGAATTCCACCTTGCATCCGGATGCAGTGCCCGATGTCACCTTATAGGGAATGGCAACCGTTTTCTCATCACCACAGGGCATCAGTACTGAATCTGCCACAACCCTCAAGCGGGGAACCACTGTCAGATTCACGGTAAGCACACTGTCACAGCCTGCAGTTGACACAAAATTGTAAGTGTATGTATCAGTCTGTGTCATTGCCACTCCATCACACCAAAGCGTATCCCCTTCGGCAAGAACAGTGTCAAGCCTGACTTCAATCTTATCTACAAACTTTATCTTTAACTGATGAACACTGTCACAACCGGCAATGGTCTTCCCCTCCGTTATAATAGTAGTGTCGGAGGATATCATTCGGCTCTGATACACATAGAAGTCCCCCGCACAAAGCTGTATGGAATCAGTAACAACAGTATCACTTATGGCTGGTATTACCAACTCCAAATACTGAGTGCTGTCACACAATCCCACCGCAGCCCTCAAAGAAACAAGATAACGACCACCCGTCGCCGGAACGGATATCTCCGGCTCCCAATCGTATGTCTGGGAACCCAACTCGCCCAAATCCCATAATACATAATCGGGCCTCGCCTCCGTATCTATATATCTGTCCTCTTTTATTATCTTGGTACGGATATGACTCGTGTTTACCAACCTTACTATATTCTTGCAATCCTTCTGCTGCAAGGAATAAGAAATCTCCGGTATAGGAAAACGAGGAGTAGCACAAGCCGTCAGCACAAACGAACAACCGGCATCAGTCGGATAAATACATTCTACGGCATAATGAGTGGTATCGTCATAAGCCACAGGGAAAATGCGTTGATCTGCATTTGCTAGCTTTTCTGACGGGTTGGTTTCCTTATACCAGTGATATTTGAACCCTTCGGGGGCTATGAACTGCTCTGTAAGATTATTCCCGCATTGGATACCTTCAATACCGCCTTTAATACAATTAAGTGTAAAATAGGCATAACCATAGTGAACGGAAGCCGTACACCCGTAAGCGGAAAGAACCACTTGAATATGCCGCCCGTCATACTCTGCCAAATTAAGACCTATTGTTGTCCAGTCTTTCCATATTACCTTACTGTCCCCGTCTTCAATCGTCCCAAAATACCAACCTTCCTTCTTTGCATTAAGCAAAGTGGCGGCAAAATCAACTGTTGTGCAATGGCTCAATGCCTCTCCGGTTTCCGCATCCACAATATCCAATGTAAAACGAGGCTGCTGCAACTCATCATGAGTGGGCACCTGCAACACTACTGCATACTTCAATATCAAATTGGAGGCATCCGCTTTGTCCACCACATAATCGTAAGTAACCCGCGCCACTCGGGCATTCTCCTCCGATTTACCAGCCACGGAAGCAGGACGACCACGCCAACCATTGATACGCACAGAGGCTATCTCACCCTCAGGAATAGTGCGAAGCGGGTTCACATCGTTCCCATCCTCATCCTTGCTGTTATAGGTGCGGGCATCATACTCGCCGGGAAGATAATGAATAGTATGGTATGAATATGAAGCCGCATAACCATAGTCCAACTTACCCGGTTTATACTTGTTCTTTGTGTAATCAGATGCCGTCGAATCAGAATAAGAACAATTGTCATCCGTCAGGTCAAGGTAATTGAAACAATTGGAATCATACACAATTACCGGCGGAAACGCATACCAAACACTTGTATCACCCTGACAATATACCTGCAAACTGACATTATACACACCATGCTGCAAAGGAACCGTCACAGAAGAACCGATAATGTCGTCTATCACTTGATATTCGTTCTCATCCAAACGACTATATCTCAAAGCAAACCTCTCTGCAGACGAGTGCCAGGAAAAAGTTGCCATCGTACCATGCATATTAACTTCCAAATCAGTCGGCCGCCCGCAATTGTTCCGGGCTATTTGAATATTATCTATACAAGCACCGGGAAGTAATACCGCAGCAGTACTTGTGGTACGCCAAACGAAAAGCAAACGGTGGGGTGTTCCATCTGATGTTAAAGAAGACATACCATGCTGCCACGCAGAAGAGCCATACAAAGTATCTACCCCCTGCAACTCCAATTCATTATCCGTTATCCATTTGCGCCCTGAAATGGTCGAATTGCTGCCACATACAAAATCGTCAAAATAGCTCTCCGGAACCCAGCATACCTTTATGTAAGAACCCGGTGTACCCATACTGCGCCAGTCAAACACAATATCATAATTTCCGCTCTCCAATGTCAATTCTCTCCATGCTATCATAATCTGATTGGTCTGCGCATAAGAAGCCGTCACACCACCATCTGAAGAAATATACAAACTATTCGTTCCTCCATTGCTGACCGCACTGCCGATATACCATAAGTTATTCCATATGATACTCGAGTTCTTAGGTGTATTCAGATTCCACTGTGCGTTTTCAACTGCATCTTCAAAATCACACTTATATGAGGATAATGCTTGCGCATTCATTCCCATAGCGAACAACAAAAGCAGCAATATGTTTGCTATTCTTTTCATCAGTTATTGCGTCTTACTTTTCTACCAAATATATCGTAGCGGATGTCATCCGTTTCAATGTATAACCGCTGATTTTCTAACACCTTCTTAACTCTCTTTGCCGAGGCATCCGAATTGTCAGGAACAACCATATCAAACACAAACGGGCAGATTATCAGTGGTGTTCCATCTTCCAACTTTACCTCTACATAATATTCATTGGTTGCATCATTTAGTCCGTCGGCATGTATCCAAGAACCCGTTGCACCCTCTATCGCCTTATCATTACAATACCACTGATAGGAACTGAAACGGAACCCTCCGTTATAGTTCTCGTTCAGTATGGCAAGTACATTATCCCATTTTGCCTTTACTATACTCTTAGGCAGATTAACGACAAACGGAACATACGACATCTGCGGGTCACACCATGGTGTAACAATAGCAACCTCCGCCTCCATATTGCCCGAAGGAATCCCATTCAACGGGATGGCCAATTCCATGTCCGGTTGGTCCGCCTCAAACTCATAGTCTTCCCCTATTGCCGGTATATATACCCTTATCTTATCCGCATATTCCGAGTTGCTCACCTTCAAGACAAAGGCATCTTCATCTGCACAAATAAGGGCAGAATGAAGCGATACTGCAAATTCGGGCAACGCGGCAAGATGTAAATGCACTATTGAATCACACCCCGTCTGTTCGGATGTAAAAGTAGCAATATAATCGTTCCCCGCCCTGTTTATCTCCATCCCGCCAAACCGATAGGAACCTCCTGCGCAAATAGTATCATATAATACTGAGTCACGAATTGCCGTTACATTCAGCAACTGATGCACAATACTGTCACAACCCGTCCATGTCTTAAGTGTATCAACCATTGAATAGTTGCCTACCGCAATATTCTTGTATAAGGAGTCGGCCCATAAGAAAGACTGGCTTCCATCTTGCAGCTCACATATCATTGTATCCGCCAAGTAGGTATCCACCTTGTCTATTGCCGGAACATTTATTGTGACATTCCGCACACTGTCTGCATACTCTTTCCCCCGCACCCAATTGCTTGCATGTAGCGAGTACACAAAGGTTTCTCCCTCATTAGAACAAGGTATATACCAACCATCATAGTTCAACTGATCGGTCTGGGTTCCATCAGGCAATTCCCATAATGCCGTCATCAGCTTCATATCATACCTGTCTTCTATCTCACCTGTAATCTGATTATGCAGTTGCACATGACTCGCATTTCTTACAATAATCCCATTCTGGCAATTTTCAGGAACCCACTCCCACTGAATCTCAGCCTTAGGAGTATGCGGACGGGCTGTGGCTTCCATCAAATAATCGCACTCACTGTTAGACGCATATATGATACGACAAAAATAGTTGGTCGTGTCATTTTCATTCACTTCAAACTTATAGTCGGTTGACAGAATATTTTCCGGTTCTCCTTCTTTGTACCACTCATAGTTGAACCCGTTCGGGGCGGTGAAGACATTAGTCGAAGAATCTTCCCCCCATGGGATACCCTCCATCTCGGAAGATATACAATTTAGCGTAAAATAGCAATAACCGTAATGACCGCCTTGATCGCAATCGTATGAAGTTATAATAATTGTCAGTGTAGAATCAATCCAATCATCCAAATTAAGTCCTACCGCGCGCCAATCTTGCCACCAATTGCCTTTCTCTTTATTTTCATACCACAAACTCATGTATTGCGGATCGTCCTGTTTCTCGGCTTTTGTCGGTGTATGGAAGTCCACCGTACCACATTTTATATCAATGGGTTCGCCTGCAGCATTTAATATATCTATTGTCAGGCGCGGTTGGTCTTGTTCTGGGTGGTCGCCGGTTTCTTGTAGCACCATAGCATACTGAATCAACAAAATCGACCCCATATTTCCGGGAACAGTATAATTAAAGGTGATACTTTCATATTGTGAACTGGTTTCCCAGTTGCCTAATCTAACAGAGCCAAATGCACCTTCGGGAACTGTTTTCAGACTGATTGGATTCCCGTTTTTATCTTTCGTTCCTATAGTTCGCACATCATATTCATCCTGCATATAATGGGTTGTATGGCGACTTTTCTCCGAAGCATACCCCCAGTCCACTTTTTCATAACCTGACGGAGACTTGCCCGTTCTTGCATTCCAAGTACCGGTTTCATAAGTCGCTCCATACATGTTCAAAGCATCAAAACAATCGGTTTCATATACATACAATGGCTTGATGTAGTAGTATATAGTGGTGTCCGCCCCAACTATTCCCCGCATCCAGAACTCATAAGCCCCAAACTCCATCTGATACTTAGAGAATACAGAGTTGGCTGTTTCACCTTCTTCCCAAGCTCCCGTTTGTCCTGAATCCGACAGTTTACGATAACGGACTTCGTACTTATCGGCCTCGAATGCCTCCCAATACAGATTGGAATAACCTTGCAAATAATCTACATGTGCGTTCTGCGGCCATTCTGATTCCGGAGACTTGGACAATTGAATATTATCCAGCATTATACTTGAAGGGGTCGGATTTGTCTTGGCAGTATTCAACCACTCTATCAACAGGGACAAGTTACGCGTCGGATGTTGTACATTTTCCCATGTCGCGCTTATAGAAAATTTGGTTTGAATATGTTGCCATTCTTCCTCACCCGAGAGGCGAACCACATTCTCGCCCATTATTGAAAAAGATTTGCTGTTCTGAAGAAAAGCAGGTTCTCCACTCCCACTCCGGCAGTATAAGTCAGACCCATTTTGTGAGGTTATCAACACCCTTACATACCCTTCATCCCCATTACCCTGTCCTTTCCAGTCAAAGGCGAAGTCATAATCACCTTTTTCCAACTGCAATTCACGATAGGCTAAAACAATATTGGCAGAAGACGGATTATATACAGCGGCAGTCGCATTGGAAGATATATACATTGCGTGTGAACCATCGTAAGCATCCGCCGTCCCCACTAACCACAGATTGTCGGTAGGAGCACTTTGATTCAGCACCCACTGTGAATTTTCCGTATCGTCTTCAAAGCCACAAAAATAAGGGAGGTCTGACATTGAAACAGGAGCAGCATGCGTGCAGAAATATACAGGCACACAAAGCCCCCATACTACTATCAACAGACCTAACCTTTTCATGACTCAATATCGAAATGTTACGATTTTACGCCAATATTATAAAAATCGCTGCAAAAATAAGCGTTTTTTTTTTTTTGTACAAATAAAAAGTGCTTTTTGTAGCAAAATGTTACACCAAGCACCCGCAAATTGTATGGATATGTATGGAATATATACATATCATACTATAAAATAAAACATGTAATACAGGAGAGAGACCGTACGCAGTCTCTCTCCTAAAATGTATGTATGTCAAATATGTCAGAGTAGTTCTACGGAACGATTGACAAACTTGGCAAGGCTTTCACCTTTGAGCATTCCACCGGCAAGAAGGGCGATGTCAATGAGCTGTTTCATGCGACTATTGTCTTTGGCAACAGCGGCATAGAGTTGCTTGAGTTGGTTTTTGAGATCTGCCACTTCTTTGGTCAGATTGCTGACAGCATCTTTCTCTTCCTGCGTAAGTTCATCATACTTTTTATCTTTCTGTTCGTCACGCAAGCGTTGCTCTTCCTGCTCTTTGGCTGTTATCTGCTCTGAGAGAGGTGCAACTTGTTCATGGGTCTGCTCTACCACATCTTCTGCCAAGCGTTGAATAAGTGGATGGGCAGTATTGAGCACAAGGTTATATTGGTCCGGCATCTGCCCATAGAAAGACATGCCTTGCTGGTGAGCAGACATCTCCTTCATACGGCGCATCCACTCGTTTTGAGTCAGGAAGACAGGCAGCGCATCTGTGCTGACACTTTCCAAAGAAACGGTATAGTCGGGTTTGCCGCTTTGTTCCGTCGATTCATTGTTCAGAAGGCTCTCAAAGGAATAGCGCAAAGCGTCTTCCTGCTCTGCTGTGAGAGTTACCTTTTCCTTGTCTTCTTTCTTGATAAGATTTTCAATAACATCTGCGTCAACGCGTGTGAATCGCATATTCTCGTTTTTCTGTTCGGTCTGCGAGATAATATGCACATCCAGTTCGCTATCCATCAACAAAACATCATAGCCTTTTTCCTTTGCACGCTGTATGTAGGCGTAAGATGCATCGGCATCTTGGGTGTAGAGCACTACAAGATTGCCATCCTTGTCGGTTTGTTTTTCCTTGATGAAGTCTTTGTATTCGTCAAGTGTATAGAATTTCTTGTCGATATTTTCAAAGAGTGCAAATTTGACGGCACGCTCATAGAACTTCTCATCGGAAAGCATACCAAACTGTATGAACAGTTTGATGTCGTTCCACTTTTTTTCGAAGTCTTCGCGTTCGTTTTTGAACATCTCGGCGAGTTTGTCCGCCACCTTCTTGGTGATGTGTCCGCTGATTTTCTTGACGGCGGCATCGCTTTGCAGATAAGAGCGGCTTACATTGAGGGGGATGTCAGGGGAGTCAATAACACCATGTAGCAGAGTGAGGTACTCGGGTACGATATTCTCTATTTCATCGGTAACAAAGACCTGATTGCAATAAAGTTGGATTTTATTGCGACGGATGTCGAGGTTGTTCTTTATTTTGGGGAAATAGAGAATACCAGTCAGGTGGAAAGGATAGTCCACATTGAGATGTATGTGGAAGAGGGGTTCATCGAACTGCATGGGATAGAGTTCGTGATAGAAATTTTTATAGTCTTCTTCCGTGAGGTCGACCGGCTTCCGTGTCCATGCGGGTGTAGTGTTGTTTATAACATTTTCTTCGCCGGTTTCCTGCTCTCGTCCGTCCTTCCACTCTTTTTTCATGCCGAAGGCAATCTCAACAGGGAGGAACTTACAGTACTTGGTAAGCAGTTCCTGGATTTTGCTATCTTCCAGAAACTCTTTGTTTTCACTGTCAATATGTAGCACGATGTCGGTACCGCGTTCAGCCTTGATGGTATCTTCCATTTCATAGACGGGAGAGCCGTCGCATGACCAATGGACCGCTTTGGCGTCCTCTTTATAAGACAAGGAAAAGATTTCCACTTTTTTGCTGACCATAAAGGCGGAGTAGAATCCGAGTCCGAAGTGTCCGATGATAGCGGCAGCGTTGTCCTTATACTTATTGACAAACTCTTCAGCTCCGGATAAAGCAATCTGGTTGATGTATTTGTCCACTTCTTCGGCGGTCATACCGATACCATGGTCACTGACAGTAAGCGTTTTCTTTTTCTTGTCAATGCTGACGCGCACCCGCAGGTCGCCAAGATCGCCTTTGGCTTCTCCGACAGATGAGAGTGTTTTCAATTTTTGGGTAGCATCCACCGCATTACTTACCAACTCACGAAGAAAAATCTCGTGGTCACTATAAAGAAATTTTTTGATGATGGGGAAGATATTGTCTGATGTTACCCCGATATTACCTTGTGCCATAATTGTTATGTTGTTTAGTATTGTTCCGTATTGTTTGGTGTGGTTTAGAATACATTTATAATAGGTTTCCTTTATGCTTCTGATATGCTTTTGATGTATCGATGATGTTTCGATGCTGCTACCTGATTATATGCATATCGATATTCTGCTCCTACCTGATCTTCTCTATATTGATTTATATTCACTCACGCTTTTATTCGGTTTTTCATCGAAGCATATTGCATACCCGCTGTTCATCCTTCCAAATCAACCGCAAGAAATATAGCCAATAATATGCCAAAGTGGTATTCTGCCAAATTGGCAGAATACCACTTTCTGTTAGTATGTTTGCTTATTTATCTGCTTTTTGTTGAACTTCTTATTCGGTTTCGCCTCTAATTTCATATCGGCTTTTTCCTTTATAATCGGCAAGTTCATCAACCGGGGCAGTAATTGCCGTTACAGAATGTTTGTTGACTCCCTGTTGTTCGGTAAGGTAGCGTACCACGAACTGATTGCGTTGATTGGCATCTTGCAGTACCTGTGTTTGCAGAGAGTCAGCCGTATAATATTCTACTGCGCGCTTCTGCAGACCACCTTTTTTACCAACCATAGGTTCGATGAATGCAGCAAAGCCGCTGTTGTTATCTTTAATAGCACGAATACGATCGATATCCACTAATGTAAGGGGTCCGGGCGGAAGGTCAGTATGTTGCGACTCATAGTAGGCTCTTTTGAGATTGAAGACCGCCTTTTCCTGTATAGCATCCTGTAAGTTAAATTGCTGATAGAGCGAGAGCGTGAGTTCTTCGTGTTCTTTCATCATTTGTGCAATGGCATCCAATTTTCTGTACTGCTCCAATGCGAAGTCAGGCTGAAGCATATCCACTTGAATTTGTGTAAGGTCGCCGACATCCTTGTTGGCGGCGGCTGCGATAGCGACGAATGGTGCCGCCGTGGCTTTAAGCAGCGCATTACCAATGGCACGCCCGATGATTTTGCCAAGTGAGAATTTAGGTGAGTTGATATCCCCTGTAATCGGCACTTCAAGATTGATTTTTCCGTTCACATCAGTCATAAGGTTGATGCCTGCCTTAAGGGGGACATTCTTGAGTTCAGCATCCAAACGGTTGTTTTTGCGCCCCAATTTGAAATTATAAATTTCTATTTTCTCAGTAGCATCAATTACCCCTTTCCTAATAGCATTATCACTGGTTACAGAAAGAGTTCCTTCCTTGACGGGATAAGCAAACATATATTCCACCCATGGCGAAAGGTCCTCAAGCTGCACATTTTTGAGCATCGCCACAATGCGTGTATTTCCCTTTTCCATATTGACAGCCCCCCTCCAATTGGCGAGAAAACTTCCCCCATGAGGGAGTAATCCGCGCAGAACAATATGGTTATCACCCGTTAGATTTACATTATTGGCAGAAGCGGATATCCCTCTGATATTATAATTGAACTTGGAAAAGAGTGTTTTATCAACATAGTTGACCGATGAAGAGGTGAGTCGGAAATTCTTTATTTTGATTGTCGGTTGGTTGCTGACGGTTGGTTGCGTTGCAGGCGGTGCGGATTCCGTCTCTATTGTGTCAACCTCTTGCTCCTCTTCTGATTCCTCCACATCAAAAAGGCGGGAAAGAGTGGTATAGTTTTGTGCACGGGTAAAGTTGACATGCAGACTATCAACAAGTACTGAATCTATGTTATACACCTGTGGACCGGGACTGATTTCTGTCAGTTTGACCGCCATTTGTCTAAGGGTGACGACAGGGTCTCTATCTTCATCTTTCAACTCCAGATTGTCAATTTGTGCATTTCCCTGCACGCGTACCCCCATAATATTGTCCAGACTCCCGGAGGCAAGGAGGTGTCCGCTGAGCCATGCGTGAAAGGAATGGATATTGAGGTACTCTTTGACAATCGGCTCTGCCTGAGTCAAATCGATATCTTTGAGGTCAAAAATAACGGAATACATGTTGGATGACATATTGTATGCCCCTCTCAACCGGAGATTACCTCCATTGTCAGGCAAATCGAGCGAGAGACCGGCATCAGACTGCTGATTGTCAAAATGCAGTCCCGGAACAACGAGGTTAACATTCTCTATATTCCATTCATTATGGCGTTTGCGGTCTTGATAAGCAATTTTTCCTCCGCGCAGACGAATGTCGTTGAGGTCTATTGTCCAAGAAGAAGGAGTGGTGTCAGGTTCTTGCGGTTGCTGAGCATCGTTGGAAGCGAAGCGTTGCGGAATATCCGAGAAATTGAAACAGGTGTCGTTGCTCCAGATATTGACATTGAAGTCGGTAAGATGAATTCTGCGCAGACAAACATCCTTTCCTATAAGTCTAAAGAGACTTGCCCGTACATACAGTTCACGGAATCCGACAAACTCGTTATCAGAACCGGCATCAGTGCAATGAAGGTTCTTGATGCGTACACTGCCATTAAAGGGACAGACATGCAGGCCTCCTATCTCTACTTTGCGTCCTATCCATTGTTCACTATGATTTTGCACGACAACTTTCGCTATCGGCGAGCCGACAAACTCTATCAGCAACAGAAGCAGCAGAATACTTCCTGTCACTATAACTGCTATTTTCAGCGTTTTTTTCATACTTCTAACGGATTAAGATTATAGCCGTTGACGGCGCCTGAGTTGTTGTATATAAAAAGCCACATTAAGCGTTTGTTGTGCGGCTTCCGCCCCTTTGGACTGTAAGAAATGTGTCTGTGCTTTTTTCGCCCAACTGATGGCCGCCTCAAAATCGTCCTGCAACTCACAGGCAACGGCGATATCAGCGGCGGCATAAGCCCTTGTCAGACGATTATCGGTTGCATTATAGACTTTTTCCCATTCCTGTTGTGCCTGTTGCCATCGGCGGAGAGAGAGTTGTTGGAATCCACTTCGCAACAATCTCTTATTGTCCTCATAAAAATAGCGATCTTCCTGTTGCCATGCCGACAAGAATTGCTGCCCGAAACGCTCGCCGGCATAGGCCGCAAAATCAAGCAATGCGGTTTGACGGTCAGGTAGTTGTGCTATAGCCTCAGAAGGCACATCACCTTTCCCTTCCCAATAAAGTGTATCCGCAAAGACATATTGCTGTTTGTTGCCCTCAATGGTCTGTGCGGTCCAGCGGGACATAAGGTAGACCTCCAAGTAGGCATAATAGTCATCCGACATTGTAAGGTAACAGTCGGTTTTGTCGTAAAGAATAAGTTTATCCAAAGACAGCACCTCGTTGGATGTATAGTCTGCCATCCATTGTGCAGCCTCTTGCGCCGAGGGGAGAGTACTGCCATAAATGCTCTCTGAACTGTTTTGTGAGACAGGAAGCAACGCCACAGAAGCCAATGTACTCTGATAATCAAGCACCTCGCTCAGCGCAAACAGCATGCGCTCCGCCGCCATGCCTAAATCAACTGCCACACTGCCTGCACTCTGCCCATTCTGCAAAACAACATGTCCATACTCCGCAGGTTGAGCAACAGAATAGTTGACAATCAACAAATCGGCATAAGCATCGGGCAATACCTTGGCGGGGTGATGCAAAACATCAATAGTAGTATGCCACTGTTGTGCCGAAACAACCGTAGCAAGCGCTAACACACAAAACAATATTACCCGTCTTTGCCCGTCCATAAGCGTTCTGCATTATCGACTGCAAAGATAGGTAAAATTGTCGGATAGCCCAAATAAAAGTACGGGTAATTATTCGGCTACTTTCAACTCACCTTTGTCCGATCCTACTTTTCCGGGCTGCATGGGTTTGGCATGAGGACCATTGAGAGGCCGATCGGTTTTAAACCGCTCTTCTTTTACCGGTCGTTCACGAAAGTCGGGTCTTCCTTGCTGTACTTCACCGCGCTGTTGGCGGATATCACCTTCGCCTCGTTGATGGCAATTTTGCCCTTGTGCACGGCATTCTTCCATCAACTTGGTGTATTGCTCAAACTGCGCATCATTCAGTATCTTCTTCATCTTTTTCTCATGCTGAGCGCGCTGTTTCTCACGCTCGGCCTCTTTCTTCTTCTTTTCTTCAGCAATGCGCTGTTCCTGAGCCTTCGCCTCTTCTACAAACAATTTATATACCTGTTCATACTGTTTGTCGTCCAATGCCAACTTGCTTTGCAACTTCTCTGCATGGCGTTTTGCTTTTTCTTCGGCAGAAGGACGCTGCTGGGACTGCTCTTGTCTGCCTTTCCCTTCTCGCTGACCCTGAGGCCTTCCTTTCTCGGTTTGTGCGGAAATACCGGTTACCGCTGCGCACATCATAAGTGCTAATACAATCTTCTTCATAACATTCTTGATTTAACAGGTTAAATGTTTAGGGTTAATTTCATTCATAAATATAGTTTCAAACACCGTGCCAAAACACTAAACGTTTACTGTACAGTGTTTTACCGAATAGCACATCTTTCTATTCCGACTATTATTTAACTCTATTGACGGCGTAATCAGCAAGGGCAATGAGCGAGGAAAGCAAGCGGTCGGTCAGCGTGTCATGTTGGGGGCGTACGGCCGACTGAAGTGCATTGACAGCCATATTATAATGCTCTTGCATCTTTCTGCGGGCATAGCGGATACCATCATATCGAAGAACGAAAGAATGGATGTCCTGTTCTGCATCAAAATTTATAGGACCACGCAAAAGCGACAATATCCTTCTGCGCTCATCCTGAGTGGCGCGCTGAAGTGAAACAAGCAACGGAAGCGTGATTTTGCCTTCCCTAATGTCACCCATTGTAGGCTTGCCAAGTTCCTCCGAATCAGAAAAGTCAAGGATGTCGTCTTGCATCTGAAAACAGATGCCGAGATGTTCTCCATAGGTCGTCAGTGCCGTTTCCTGACGCAAAGTAGCACCGGCCGACACCGCCCCTGCCTCTGCGCATGCAGAAAACAAACGGGCAGTCTTGTTCTCTATCACAGAAAAATACTGCCTCTCAGAAAGCAGGTCTGCAGACGAATAGAATTCCTCGCTATGTTCCAACTGCAACAATTCGCCACCCGCCAACGCCTTGCCCATATCCGACACAATATTCAGTATCCTGACATTACGCAACGAGGCTACCAATTCTATCACCTTGGAGAGCATAAAATCACCTACCAATATCGCCACCTTATTATTCCATTGTTTATGCACAGTAGGCATTCCACGGCGCATATCGCTGTTGTCCACTACATCGTCATGCAGCAGAGAAGCCGTATGCAACAGCTCCAATGCCACTGCCGTCTTTATCGTCTTCTCGTTGATTTCGCCGCACAATTTGGCACACAGCAGCACTATCATGGGGCGCATTTGCTTGCCACGCCTTGCCAACAACGATGACAACACCTCTCTCAGCAAAGGATTATCAGTGCGCAATACGCGCTCATACTCCTCCTCAAAAAGACGGAACTCACTCCTGATAGGACTCAATATCTTTTCCTGAATATCCACTAAACATTCTCTGTTAGTTGCTGCAAGCGTATCTCCACCTCTTTCCGCAGCCTGTTCTGCAAAACCGTATCATGCACCTCGTTGATAATATCTTCTATAAAAGCATTAACCAGCAACCATCTTGCCTGTGCCGCTGACAATCCGCGCTGACGCATATAAAACAATGCATGCTCATCCAACTGACCCGTTGTCGCACCATGAGAAGCCTTTACATCATCCGCATAAATTTCCAACTGCGGCAGCGTGCGCATCTTTGCCCCATCTGACAATATAAGATTTCTATCGGTTTGAGTCGCTGATGTCTGCTGCGCATCAGGTGCAATCTTCAGACATCCCTCAAAATACCCCCGGGCTTTACCCCCCAATACATATTTAAACAACTGCTCTGACCTTCCTTTGCCCTTATCATGCAATAAGAAAGTGCGATTGCTCACATTTGTTTCGCCGCCGGCTATCACCATCCCGTATATTTCGGTCTCGCAACCTTCCTGCCGATGCTCCACTCTAATGCAATTGTCCGCATTGGCCGCATCATAATTTATCAACACCAAACGCAACCTCGACCCCGCTTGCTGCACAATATGCAAATCAAGAGCATGCTCGTTAAGCAAAACACGCTCCAACGCTTCACCGGCCCCTATCTCTAATCGTTCTGCCATCTATTCCACAATACCGTCAAACCCTTTCAAATCTATTTCCTTTGCCAAATCCGCTCCACCCGAACGCACTATTCTGCCTGCCGACAACACATGCACATAGTCCGGCTGAATATACTCTAATAGACGCTCATAATGAGTGATGACAATAGCTGAGGTATCAGCCTTCCTTATCTTATTAAAACCCTCCGCCACCACACGCAAAGCATCTACATCCAAACCGGAATCCGTCTCGTCAAGAATAGCAAAACAAGGCTCCAGCATCGCCATCTGAAATACCTCGTTCTTCTTTTTCTCTCCACCCGAAAAACCCTCGTTCACCGCACGATTCTGCATCTTGCCTGTGATACCGAGCAATGCCTCCTTCTCACGCTTCAACTTCAAAAACTCCGTTGCCGACAATGCCTCCTTGCCCTCGTATGCACGCTTCTCATTAACGGCAGTGCGCATAAAGTTCACCATACTGACACCGGGTATCTCCACAGGATATTGAAACGAGAGAAAAATACCTTCCCGTGCCCGTTGCTCCGGGGGCATCTTGAGCAAATCTTTACCCTTAAAAACAATACTTCCAGCCGTTACCTCGTAGGCAGGATTGCCCGTTAGAACAGCACTCAAAGTACTCTTTCCTGCTCCATTGGGCCCCATGATGGCATGCACCTCGCCTGCACCTATCGTCAAATCCACTCCACGCAAAATCTCTTTGCCCCCTACTGAAGCATGCAAACCTCGTATATCAAGCATCAATTCCTTTTCCATCTTTTTTCCTATATTCTATTTTCCTATCGTCATGAGTACCACTCTGCCTACTGCATCCAATGTAGCAGGCGAGATATTACGCATGTCGTCATATTGCGTATGCCACCAGTGAGCAAAACCGGTCTGAGAACGGGTGTCATAATGAATAATGTCAACACAGGGAATGCCCGCAATCGTATTCACATAGTAATGATCATCGGTGATCGGATAGGCTAACTCATCACGAAAATATTGTGTCAAACCCTCCTTACGGGCAGTACGCCACAATTTCTCCACATACTGCTGACCATATTCCATCGAGAAATATTCCTTCGGAAATACAGCATCAGGTGCACCCACCATATCAAGCACAATGCCATACTGATACTCTTCGCGGCGATGCCGATTCCTGTTGCTCCACAACTGCGACCCCAAACACCATGTGTCCTCACGCTCCTGACCCGTATAGAAATCAGGGGTACCCATGTCCTCACAATCAAAAAACACTATATCCACCCCTCTCACACTATCACGCTTACCCAACTGGCGCGCTATCTCAAGCAACACACCTACTCCGCTGGCACCGTCATTCGCACCAAGCACAGCCCTCTGTCTGTCCTCGTAATCTTCCTCCTGGTCCGCCCAGGGACGGCTGTCCCAATGAGCAGCAAGCAACACCTTCTTCCCCGGATTGCCAACCCCATAGTGACCTATTATATTCACTATCGGCTGCATGTCACCTTTATAATCCGGCATCTCACCTTGCTGAACCTCTACCTCCGCACCAAAACGCTCCAACTGCCGACGAAGATACAAGGCACAATCCCGATGGGCTCCACTGCCCGGAACACGCGCACCAAAAGCAGTCTGCTCTGCCACATAACGATAAGCCGAATCAGCAGAGAACTCCACTTGCACCGCCACCGTTTCATGACCGCCTTGCGACTTGCATGAGAACAGCAACAGCACAACCGCGAATCCTATCAACACACCGTATCCCCTTCCCGCACGCATCATTTGTTCTGGTTAAATTCTGATATAGAATGATGCTCCTGTATCGCTAATATAGTATCGGCAAAAGGTTTTGCCACCGAAAGAATCTTCACCTTCGGGCAACGAGATGCATCAAAAGGAAGAGTGTCGGTAAACACAAGTTCCGTCAGAGCACTATTCTCCACTTTTTCGCAAGCATTGCCTGACATTACGCCATGACTCACCACAGCCCTCACCGACTTGGCGCCCTGCTCCATCATTAAGTTAGCAGCCTTCGACAATGTACCCACCGTGTCCGCTATGTCATCTATGATAACCACATTCTTACCCCGTACATCACCCAATATGCGCATCTCGGCTATCTCATTAGCCTTGGCACGATTCTTATAGCACATCACCATCGGCGTTTGCAAACGAATAGCAAGCTTGGCGGCACGCTTTGAACCTCCCTCATCGGGCGACGCCACTATCAAATCCGGCAAATTAAGACTCTGTATGTAATCGGCAAAAGTGTTCAAACCATACAAGTGATCCACAGGAATATCGAAGAATCCTTGTATCTGCTCCGCATGCAAGTCCAAAGTAATAATCCTGTCACAACCTGCTACCTGAAGCATATTCGCAATCAGTTTGGCGCCTATTGATACACGGGGCTTATCCTTCCGGTCCTGACGCGCCCAACCAAAATAAGGTATCACCGCCACCACAGAACTTGCACTCGCACGACGGGCAGCATCTACCATCAACAACAACTCCAACAAATTGTCCGCACTCGGACATGTCGGCTGTACCAAATAAACCGCCTGACCCCTCACTGATTCAGCAAACTCCGCAGCATACTCGCCGTCAGAAAAATGCTCAATATTGACACGACTTAATTTACAACCTAACTGATTGCAAATCTCTTGAGCCAAATGCTCACCACGACTGCCGGCAAATACCTTGTAACGGCGCGACTCTTCAACCATAAGTACTTATTTATAATTAAGTTATACTCTTATTCACCATTCCACACAAAATGCATTCGCTTACAATCTGCAAAAGTACACTTTTTTTCAAATATACGCAACAACTCATTTCCTTTTTCAATACCTTATGAAACAAATCTTATAAATTCCGACGGCAAAAACTCTTTAATCTCTGCAAGAAGCTTATAACAATCGGGCAAACAGAAACATTTTTCCATACCCCCATAGAGAATTTCAGAATAAAATAATCTCCCGTTACAACCAACACAAATACAATATCTTACCCCGCCAAACACTCCCAAAAACCATTATAACTCCTTAAAAATCAGCACCCGCAAACATAAGATAAACATAAGATGAACATAACATAAACATAATATCAAAGGCCCGGATAAACACTTGCACGATGAAAAAAAATCAAGCATCTGCTCTGTCTGTAAATATATCCGTTGTATCTGCAAAAAAACAATACCCAAACAAATACTTTGCTAATTACAAAAAAATATATTACCTTTGTACGCTCATAGAGTGCCCCTTGGAGAAAACTCTAAAAAATAAAACATAAAACCACTACAAATTATGAAAACGGATATGAAAAAAATTTGTTTGGCAGCCTTTGCTGCAATCATTACACTGACCTTGTTTGTCAATGCCGACCAAAAACCTCTTACCATTTATATGGCAGGTGATAGCACAATGGCCGACCGAGAGGACACTATTGAAACTCCCGAACGTGGGTGGGGACAAGTACTACCAACCTTCCTGAACGATAATGTCATCGTCAAAAACTACGCAAAAAACGGAAGAAGTTCCCGCTCATTCATAGAAGAAGGGCGCTGGAGTGAAATCGTCAACCAACTGCAAAAAGGAGATGTCGTTATTATACAATTCGGACACAACGACACTAAACAGACCGACTCCGTACGCCATACCTCTATCGAACAATACCAAGCCAACTTGGAAAGCATGATAAAGCAGGCACAAAAGAAAAAAGCCAAACCCATCCTCTGCACACCTATAACTCGACGCGCTTTCAGCATGGAAACAGGGGAACTCATCAATAAACACGGGGGATATGTGGAAGCAGCAAGAAGAGTGGCTAAAGCCACCAAAGTTCCTTTGGTTGACCTCAATCAAACAACTTCCGACTGGTTGACACAAGTGGGGGACTCCGCTTCACAACCCTACTTCGTTTATAAAATGGAACCTGGAGAATACAGCAAATACCCCGAAGGAAAAACCGACAACACACACCTGCGGGAATTGGGAGCGCTTGTTGTCGCAAGTATGTTTGCCGAAGCCGTAGAATCACAAAAAATCAAACCCCTCAATAAATACATCAACATCCCGCAAGGCAACAACTTGACACCCGTTTACACTACCGTCTATTTGCCAGTTGATGACTCTGAAAATCAGTAAGTAACACTTTGACATCCGTATAATACTATACCTGCCGATTATATAACAAAAAAATAATCGCTATGCTGAAAAAATCACTACAAACCTTATTTTTCATTCTTCTTGCAGTCTCCTTTGCAAATGCGCAGAGGATAGAAAAACTACCTTATGCCGACTTTGAACATTGGACTGTCCGCTATATCAAAGAGTCAAATATAATAGGTGGGAAAACCAATGTCCTGTATGCCATCGGACCTACTGATACTATTAAGGCTAATATTCCCTTCCGCTACGGAGAAAAAGGCAATATCTGGGGCGTGAGCAATGCATACGCCAAAGTATCCGGTGTAGAAAAGGCAAGCGGCACTCTCTACCCCGAATACAGAGATGCCAAAAACGGATACTGCTGCCGTATGGATTCCAAAATGGAAGTTGTCACCGCCTTGGGAATTATTGATATCAAGGTATTGATTTCCGGCACACTCTATACCGGTCGCGGTATCGAACCCATCCGCACACAAAAAGACCCTTATCAGAACATCGATTTCGGCGTCAAGTTTACCAAACGCCCTTCTGCACTCATGTTCGACTATAAAGCCAAAGTATCTACTGAAAATTTCATCTACATTGCAAAAGGAGCCGGCAAACCTAAAAAGGTAGAGGGACACGGAGAACCGCAAGCTCTTGTTGTATTGCAAAAACGTTGGGAAGATGCCAACGGGAACATCTATGCCGAACGCATCGCTACAGGATTCGAACGCTATACAAAAAGTCAAAACGAATGGATCAATGGCCATAAAATTCCCATCGTGTACGGAGACATCAGCAATACACCGCTCTTCAAACAATATGAGGCTTCCATGGGATTCCACCTGCCTATGCGGTCCATGAACTCCAAAGGCAAAATTGTGCCTGTTCAGGAAATCGGATGGGCAGCACCTAACACACAACCTACACATATCATCATCAATGTCACATCCGACTACCACGAGGCTTTCACCGGCTACGATGGCAATAGTTTCTGGATTGACAATATATGCCTCGTTTATGATTGATTGCTGTGACACTTATTCCCGTACATATTACTCTGTTTGACTGGATACTCTTGGGTATCCTTACTACAGCATGGATATATCAGCTCTATTTCTACCTGCGCTACATAGCAGGCGTGTTGCGACGGGCAAACAGAGATAAAAAAGGTCGTACTCCGCAACGCAACGACCGCCCACCCGTGTCTGTCATCGTTTGTGCACGCAACGAAGCATATAATCTGTGCGCCTATCTACCCAAATTACTTGAACAAGACTACCCGCAATTCGAGGTGATAGTGGTGGATGATGGCAGTCAGGACAACACCCACGATGTATTGGAACAATACCAACTGCACTATCCTCATCTGCATACCACCTTCGTGCCGCAACAAGCACGCGTACGCAGCACGAAAAAACTGGCACTCACTCTTGCCATAAAGGCTGCCAAATATGATTATTTGGTCTTAACCGATGCCGACTGTTGTCCGGAAAGCAACCAATGGCTGAATAACATCTGCAGCAACTTTACCGGCAATACCGAGATTGTTCTCGGCTTCGGTGCCTACTTCCGGCAAAAAGGATTCTTGAATAAGGTTATTGCATACGACACCTTATTCAACGGACTTCTTTATTTAGGTATGGCATTGTCTCGCCACCCCTATATGGGCGTAGGCAGAAATCTTGCCTATCGGAAAGAAACATTCCTTACACATAAAGGCTTTGCCGGTACATTGGGACAGAGAGCGGGAGACGACGACTTGTTTATCAACAAAGTGGCCACCCGCCATAACACCAATGTCGCCATCAACAGCAATAGTGTCACTTGGTCTGTACCAAAGCAGTCATTCAAACAATGGTTCCAACAGAAAGAACGCCATCTGGGAGTGGCACCGCAATATCGTTTTGACACAAAATGCCGCCTTACTCTCGAACCCGTTACACGAGCATTGTTCTATGCCGCAGCAATTGCCGTCTGCATATTATCACCGCTACTCTTCAAAATCATTGCAATAGCAATGCTCATCTTGCGCTTCTGCTGGCAAATAACCATCATCAATGTTTCTGCCAACCACTTTGGCACACGCCGATTCGGACCGTCAATACTGCTCTTCGATATCTGGCTGCCGCTGAACACATTGGCACTGATGTTTCACTATTCCGTCATCGGCAAACGCCGTCAAAGATGGTGATCCCTGGAATATATTAACTATATAATGAATACACATTATGGAAGAGCAAAAAATGCAAATCAATCTCACGCCTGAAATAGCAGAGGGTACATACGCCAATCTCGCCATCATCGCCCACTCATCCAGCGAATTTGTGGTGGACTTTGTACGCACAATGCCGGGCATGAAACAGGCACAAGTAAAGTCACGCATCATTCTGACCCCGGAACACGCCAAACGACTGTTGTTTGCCCTGCAAGACAATATCAGTAAATACGAGCAACAGTTCGGAAAAATAGAAATGACCGGACACCCCGCTCCCGGAAGTACCTTCCCCCTCTCTTTCGGTGGAGGAGAAGCATGATGCGCACTACGAAGCTTGGACTTTAATATTTTAGAATTGATAATTATAGACAAAATCTAATATACCATGAAGACATTTCCTGCATCTCAACTGATTATCAACGCCGATGGCAGTGCATTTCACTTGCACCTCCGTCCGGAGTTCTTAGCAGATAAAATCATCCTTGTCGGCGATCAAGACAGGGTAAATATGATAGCATCGTTCTTTGACGAAGGCAGCATAGAGTGCGATATACAAAGTCGCGAGTTTCACACTATCACAGGCAAATTCCAAGGCAAACGCATATCCTGCGTAAGCACAGGTATCGGTACCGACAATATTGACATTGTGCTCAACGAACTTGATGCACTTGCTAATATTGACTTTGAAACACGCACAGAGAAAACACAAAAACGCTCTTTGGAAATTGTACGCATCGGTACCTGTGGAGCTATGCAAGACGACATTCCTCTGGGATCTTTCCTTGTCAGCCAAAAGAGTATTGGCTTTGATGGAGTATTGTCCTTCTATAAAGGTCGTGACGAAATAGCAGATTTAGGCTTCGAAAAAGCTTTGATAGAGTTCATCCACTATCCTGAAAAAGCCGCACGCCCTTATGTGGTCGCCGCCAATAAAGAACTGGTTGACCGTGTGGCTGGCAACGATATGTTGCGTGGCTGCACCATTGCCGCTAACGGGTTCTATGGTCCGCAAGGACGAGTGCTCCGTTGCGACATCGCCGTGCCTGACATCAACGAGCGCATTAGCAACTTCCGCTACGAAGGACAACGCATCACCAACTATGAAATGGAAGGTAGTGCTATTGCCGGATTGAGTCTGCTGATGGGACACAAAGCCATGACGGTGTGCTGCGTCATTGCACAACGCAAAGCGGAAGCGGCCAACACCGACTACAAACCACGCATCAAAGAACTTGTCCGCACCGTACTTGAAAGAATATAAACCTCTACCAGCGCATGACCGTCAATGTTGAACACCTGAGCAAGAGTATTGGGAAAACAGAAATCTTGCACGACATCACCTTCAATATTAGTAAAGGTGAGATTGTGGGATTGTTAGGACCCAATGGTGCAGGCAAGTCAACACTGATGAAGATTTTGACCGGTTTGTGGGACTTTCAGCAAGGAACCGTTAGTGTTTGCGGTATCAACGCCAACAGACAGCTCCCTCATGAAGTAAGCCGCCTGATAGGATATCTCCCCGAAGACAACCCCCTATACAAAGACATGTATGTGCGGGAGTACCTCCTCTTTATGGCTAAAATGCACTGCATCCCCCGGAAAGAGCGTAAGCAGAAAACAGGAGAGTTGATAGAAAAGGTGGGGTTAACTCCGATGGCGCATAAGAAAATACGGGAACTGAGCAAGGGATATCGCCAACGAGTGGGGTTGGCACAAGCCCTACTCGGCAATTTTGAGTTGCTGATTCTGGATGAACCCACTACTGGATTCGACCCCAACCAGTTAGACGACATCCGTAATTTGATTCGTGAAATAGGAAAAAATTGCACAGTAATACTCTCCACGCATATTCTGCAGGAAGTGCAGGCCATGTGCAACCGGGTTATCATTCTTGCACAAGGACAAGTGAAAGACGATACCACCGATTTGAACAATCTAACCGAACTTTTCCGCCGATTAACCACCTGATTTATTGTAACAACATGAGTGAATTCGACATACGTGGCCAACTGAATGAAAAAGAACAGGACAATGCTTTGCGACCGCTGAAATTTGATGATTTTGCAGGGCAGACAAAGATTGTAAGCAACCTGCGTATCTTTGTTCAAGCAGCACGCCTGCGCGGAGAGAGCTTGGACCATACCCTGCTCTTCGGACCTCCGGGTTTGGGAAAAACCACATTAAGCAACATCATCGCCAATGAGTTGGGAGTTGGGTTCAAAGTAACATCCGGACCTGTTCTGGACAAACCCGGTGACCTGGCAGGGTTACTCACCAGTTTGGAACCCAACGATGTTCTTTTTATTGACGAGATACACCGTTTGTCACCCATTGTGGAAGAATACCTATATTCCGCCATGGAGGACTATCGGATTGACATCATGATTGACAAAGGACCTTCGGCACGCACCATCCAGATAGACCTCAACCGATTCACCCTGATTGGCGCTACCACTCGCAGCGGACTACTCACTTCCCCGCTGCGCGCACGCTTTGGCATCAACTGCCACCTGGAATACTACGATGCCGATGTGCTTACAGGCATCGTGCAACGCTCTGCCCGACTGCTGAATGTCGCAATAGATAGCCACGCCGCTGCTGAAATAGCACGCAGAAGCCGTGGAACACCACGCATTGCCAATGCACTGCTTAGACGAGTGCGCGACTTTGCACAAGTGAAAGGCGACGGGAATATCAATTTAGACATTGCCAAGTATGCTCTTGAAGCACTCAATATCGACACCTTTGGACTTGATGAAATCGACAACAAACTCCTCTGCACCATTATCGACAAGTTCAAAGGAGGACCCGTCGGACTCAATACTATCGCTACTGCAATGGGCGAAGACCCCGGTACAATAGAAGATGTGTATGAACCCTATCTTATTAAGGAAGGTTTTATCAAACGCACACCGCGAGGAAGAGAAGTAACCGACCTCGCCTACCGACATCTTGGCAAGACACCTTGGCAGCAAGAGCCAAACGGAACTTTGTTTGACTAAGGATCTTGGAACGACAACATTACAACTCCAATATTACCTTCCCACATTGCCCCGACTCCATAATGTCAAAACCTTTCTGGAAGTCTTCAAACTTGAAATGGTGCGTAATGACAGGGCTTAAGTCGAGTCCCCCCAATAGCATTTGCTCCATCTGATACCAAGTCTCCCACATACGCCTGCCGGTGATGCCCTTGATGGTAAGAGCATTAAAGATAACATCCGACCAATTGACCTTTGTGTCAGAAGGAAGAATACCCAGCTGGGCTATGTTAGCACCTTTATACATGTGCTGTATCATATCGTTGAAAGCGGAAGGTGCCCCCGACATCTCCAATCCTACATCAAAGCCACGAATTCCCAGTTGTTCCATTGCAGCCGCTACCGTCTCACCCTTCGAACCATCCACAGTGAGCGTGGCGCCCATACGCTTGGCTATATCCAATCGCAACGGGTTGATGTCTGTGACAATGATATTCTTCGCTCCCGCAAAACGACATATCCCGGCAGCCATTGTACCTATCAATCCGGCACCCGTAATCAGCACATCCTCTCCTAACAAAGGGAATGCCATTGCCGTATGAGTAGCGTTACCAAAGGGGTCCATAATCGCGGCAAAATCGTCTGATATACTGTCTTTCAACTTGACAATATTGCTCTCTGGTATCGTAACATATTCTGCAAAAGCACCATCCTTACCAAAGATTCCCACCGATAAGCTATTCTCGCACACATGCCCCATACCACGACGGCAGTTTCTACAATGTCCGCACACAATATGTCCCTCCGCCGTTACACGCTCACCTACCCGTATATTCCGCACACCGGGACCCGTTTCCACCACTATTCCTACAAACTCATGACCCATGATATAGGGCACACGGCAATGCTGTTCAGACCATTCGTCCCATTTATACATGTGTAAGTCGGTCCCGCAGATAGCTGCCTTTTTTACTTTGACAAGCACATCATTCACAGCCACTTCCGGCATCGGAACATCTTCCATCCAGATACCGCGCTTCGGATAACGCTTTACTAATGCTTTCATAATAGAAAATCTCAAAATTCCTAAATCCTATATTTCAGCCTTTCAACACCCCAAGTTTCTTGCCTACCTTAACAAAGGCGGCTATGCCACGGTCAAGATGGTTCTGCGTATGAGCCGCACTGAGTTGCACGCGAATACGGGCCTCTCCTTTAGGCACTACCGGATAATAGAAACCTGTTACATAAATACCCTCTTGTTGCAATGCTGCGGCAAACTCTTGTGACAGACGGGCATCATATAGCATTACGGCACATATCGCCGATTGTGTGGGTTTGATATCAAAACCTGCTTGTTGCATCCGGCTTACAAAATAGCGCGTATTCTCGTGCAGACGGTCTTGGAGCACATTGTCACGACTCAGTAGTTCAAAAGTACGCACGCCCGCTGCCGCTATCATAGGTGGTATACTGTTGCTGAACAAATATGGCCGCGACCGCTGACGGAGCATTGCGATAATCTCTTTCTTACCTGTAGTAAAACCTCCAACAGAGCCGCCAAAGGCTTTCCCGAGCGTGCCGGTGATGATTTCTATTTGTCCCCTGAGATTGTATAGTTCAGTCACACCGCGACCCGTACTGCCTACCACACCTGCCGAATGGCTCTCATCCACCATTACCAATGCGTCATATTTCTTTGCCAAAGCATATATCTTGTCCAACGGACACACATTGCCGTCCATGGAAAATACACCATCGGTAGCTACGATGCGAAAACGCTGGGCCTGTGCCTTCTTTAGTTGCTCCTCAAGGTCGGCAACATCACCATTCTTATAACGATAACGAACTGCCTTGCAAAGACGAACTCCGTCTATTATCGACGCATGATTCAATGCATCTGATATGATAGCATCTTCTTCTGTCAGCAATGGCTCAAACAAACCGCCATTCGCATCAAAGCACGAAGCATACAAAATAGTATCCTCTGTTCCGAAAAAATCACTGATTGCCCGCTCCAACTCTTTGTGAGTATCCTGTGTCCCGCAAATGAAGCGAACGGATGCCATACCATAACCGCGCATATCCATACGCTGTTTGGCTGCAGCAACCAACTCTTGGTTGTCCGCAAGACCTAAATAATTATTCGCACAGAAGTTTATAACTTGCTGCTCATCCTTACCGGATGATACGCGAATACTACTACTCTGAGGAGACACAATGATACGCTCTTCCTTATAAAGACCCGCTTCTCTTATCGCAGACAACTCCTCACACAAATGTTGCTGAAATGATTTATACATAATGTAATATACTATTTATAAACTGCTCCTTCTCACTCCCATCAACGCTACAAAGATACAACATTCTTTGGTAACGCACAAAATTTTTCTTTTGATGAAAATAAATCCATACACGAAAAACGCGACATCCAAAACAACACCGGACAATATCTACCATACAAAATAGGCAGCGACACCATATCGGTGCCGAAGGAGCAACCATACATCATCAAAGGATCAACCATACATCAAAAGCCCATACTAATCCCCACATAAGCCTCATGAAAGACCGCAACACTTTATGTTGGAGGAACCTACTCCAATGTCCTCCGCCATTTTTGATGTTCCATTTTTTATTTGTACCTTTGCAGCCGATAACAGGGAGCTACTGTTTTTCCTCCCAACAACAAAAAAACTGAAAACAATGAGAACTTCTGAAGAATTGGAAGGCATCAGCCTTCTCGGTAATCAAGGAACAAAATACCCTACGGATTATGCTCCTGAACTCTTGGAAACTTTTCCTAACAAGCATCCCGAAAACGAATATTTAGTCACGCTCAACTGCCCTGAGTTCACATCGTTGTGCCCCAAAACAGGTCAACCGGATTTCGGCAAGATAGTTATCCGTTACATCCCGCGCAATCGAATGGTGGAGTCAAAGTCGCTGAAACTTTATCTATTCTCCTTCCGCAACCATGGAGACTTTCATGAAGACTGTGTCAACATTATTATGAAAGACCTTGTAAACCTCATGAACCCGAAATATATAGAGGTGTGTGGCTACTTTATGCCTCGTGGAGGTATCAGTATCATCCCTTTCGCAAACTATGCCGATGCCGAGCATGACGAACTTCGCAAGGCAAGACTTGCCGCACAGATGGCGGGAGAAATGTGAAATCTGAAGTGTAAAAATAGAAATAATGAAAGATTCGTTATTGGTTTTATCAGGCGGACTGGATTCCACCACTATGCTCTATGAATACAAAGAGCGTATCGCTTTGGCTGTATCATTCGACTATGGCAGCAATCATAATAAGCGCGAGATAGGGTTTGCACGCCTTCATTGTGAGCGGCTGGGCATACGGCATATCGTTATACCTTTGCCTTTCATGAAGGAATATTTCCATTCGTCTTTGCTTGAGGGCGCAGAGGCTATTCCTGAAGGCAACTACGATGAAGAAAACATGAAGAGCACGGTGGTGCCCTTCCGAAATGGTATTATGCTGAGTGTGGCGGCAGGTCTTGCAGAAAACGAAGGATTGCACTATGTCATGCTTGCCAACCATAGCGGCGACCATACAGTGTACCCCGACTGCCGTCCTGAGTTTGTAGAGGCTATGTCTTCCGCCATACATGCAGGCACATGGAACGGAATAAAACTGCTTGTACCCTATACCAATATTACCAAGACGGAAATTGCACGACATGGCAAGACCTTGGGCATTGACTATAGTGAGACATGGAGTTGTTACAAGGGCGGAGAGGTTCACTGCGGCAAATGCGGCACTTGCAGGGAACGGCGTCAAGCGCTTGCCGAAGCGGGAGTAAATGACACAACAGTTTATGAATAGGTAATGGCGAATCGTTAACAGATAAACAGATAGTCATGTATTATATCCAAAAGACCATAGAGATATCAGCAGCACACAATTTGATGCTGAGTTACGAAAGCAAATGCGAAAGTCTGCACGGACACAATTGGATTATTGTGGTTTATTGCAAGGCGGAAGAACTTAACCAAGACGGGATGGTAACCGACTTCACCCATATCAAGCGTGTCGTGAAAGACACCTTTGACCACAAGTATATCAACGATGTGCTGGATGTCAATCCCTCTGCCGAGAACATCGCCCGTTGGATATGCGAACATGTGGAGAACTGCTATAAAGTGAGCGTTCAAGAGTCGGAGGGTAATATTGCAATATATGAGCGAGACTAAGAGATACCGCATCAACGAGATATTCTATTCTCTTCAAGGTGAGGGATATCACACGGGAAGACCTGCTGTGTTTATTCGGTTCTCCGGTTGCAACCTGCGTTGCCGGTGGTGTGACACGAACTTCAAACAATACACACTGATGAGTGCGGAAGAGATAGTGGGGGCATGCATAAAGTTGCATCGGGATTGTATGGCGCTTCTGACGGGCGGTGAACCTGCATTACATGCTGATGATGATTTGATAGATGCGTTGCACAAAGCGGGTTATAACCGTATTGCTATTGAGACCAATGGCACCAAGTATCTTCCGAAAGGTATTGATTGGGTTACTTGCTCGCCCAAAGAAGGAACCCATGTGTTGCTTCACAATGTGGATGAGATGAAAATTGTCTATACGGGTCAGGATGTGGAGAAATGGCTTCAGATAGTGCACGCTCCGTACAACTATCTCCAACCTTGTTCTCTGCAGAACACCAAACGCATCGTCAGGTACATACTCAAGCATCCGTGGTGGCGGTTGTCACTACAAACGCAGAAGTATATCGGAATGAAATAAGCGTTAAATGTCGCAACAAAAATATATTTCATATTTTCGGGGCATCTATATGTGTATTGTTGTGCTTTTGATGTTTCGATGATCCTTCGATGCTGCAAACTGAACGGTGTAAACGATGTGCGTAATGTGTTAAAATGTGAAAATACGGGTATTTTAAGACTATCTTAAGATTCTTTGGGGGTAATTATAACATTTTCACATTATAACACACACAAATGGTTTTGTTGTTATGTCATTTGGCGGGCAGTCCGAGGATGGTGTAGGTGATACCATCTTTCAGTAAGTACAGGCTTCCGTTTTGCAGGATGAGGGTGCCGGAGTGAGTATCTGCAGCGCGCAAGATGTCATCTACTCCGTCCTCTTGCAACTCTTCTTCATCGTCATTGCCGGTGCTATTGTTTTCTGCGCCATCTTCGCCACTATTGCACGTGTTGTCACATTGAGCGCTAACGGTCAGGTTTTTTATTTCCCATGCGGGTGCCGAAGTTTGTGCATCGTACTTAAATGCCAAACGGACATCCTCTTTACCCATAAATTCATCGGGGATGGCAATAGTGTTGTCCTTCCACTCCCAATTGCTGCTCCCCCAATTGGTGATGTCGAGTTGGGTCCATGCGGCAGTTTGCACATCACCGTCATAATCGTCAGAGACAAACAGCATGCATTGTTGAGGCCACTCTTGCGGGTTGTTGCCATAGCCCAACGCATGTGTAAAAGAGACAGAGCCATGCTTCTGCCCTCGGAAATCAAAGACGGGCGATACGAGCCAGTCTTCATCAGGAAGTGTTTGGTAGGCATTCATATATGCGCAGGAGTAGTTTGAATACCAGAACCAATTGGACTCACCTTTTACATTTACGACCTCCCAACTACCCAACGAGGAGGCAAAAGTCTCGGTGTATTGAAAATTCTGACAATCATCTTTGTCATCTTCGCCTCCTTGTTCTTGCCGTTTTCCGAGGTCAAGAGCAACGAGGTAGGGGTCGTGGTCGGAATAGTCGTAACACCTATAGCAGTTGCACGAAAGATTGTTCAAGTGCCACACTCCCGCGCCGGTTATCTGCTTCGCCATAGAAGCGTTAGCAAACACATGGTCGATGAGTTCGCCGCTATAGTTCCAGCAATAAGAATAGGCGGTGGAATCGAAACGGAGCAATTGTTCTTCATAGCCTGCATTCTGAATAAGGGCAATACACTCCTCGTCGATCTGCGCATTCAAGTCCCCCATGATTAGGATGTCGGGGTCGGTAGCATACTGTGGTAAGGCATTAAGCAGATGATTGGCATTGTTGATTCGCTGCTGCTTGTCGGAATCTGTGGATTTGGCCTTGAAGTGATTCATGCTGAGTGTAAAACGCTCACCGGTGGAAATTTCTTCGAACACCTGAATGCGCATTGTGTTCTTGTAGTATGTCCATGTGGAAGCGGGATGACTACTGCCGTAGGGTTGCACTTTGTCCTTCCTGTAAATGAAGCCCGACTTGAGCGCATTGTCATACTCATCGGTCGCTTCGTAAATACCGTCGCTGACAGTGGCATAGAGTTCCGCCTCCGCCATCTTGTTGAGTGTATCCACCAACTGCTGTAGCACAATGGGTTTGGCTTCCACTTCACAGAAAGCATAGATGTCGGCATCTGCTGCAAGCATCATGTCGGCTATCTTGTGCGTCTTCTCGGCAAGCCCCGCCTCGGTATTATAGTCGGGGCGTGCAGACTCTGCATAGTTGTAATAGTAGTTCTCCAGATTATTAGCCAGCACCAGAATTCTGCCATTGCCCAACTCAGGAAGAGTTGCGGCAAAAAGATTCGCAACCGAGAATATTAATATCAAAAAAGATGTTGTTTTTTTCATATTTCAGACTATAATGATTAGAATTGGTTCAAGACAATACTGCGTCTTACAACGTTACGCCATTTTTGAAGATTGCTATCTCATGATAACCACTCCGCTCGTTGTTGGTGAGATTGCCGCTTGCCACACCCAATACAAAGTCAATAAAACGTTTGTTTACTTCTTCCATAGGCTCACCTTCGGCAATGACGCCGGCATTGAAATCTATCCAGTTGGGCTTATTGCGGTAGAGGTTGCTGTTGGTGCTTACCTTTACTGTGGGAACATAGGTCCCGAAAGGTGTGCCGCGTCCTGTAGTGAAGAGCACTATATGGCAGCCCGCACTGGCAAGCGCTGTACTTGCCACAAGGTCGTTACCCGGAGCAGAGAGCAGATTCAATCCTTTTGTCTGTATCCGCTCTCCGTATGCCATCACGCCCCTGACAAGCGACTTGCCGCACTTTTGTGTACAGCCCAACGCCTTATCTTCCAGTGTACTGATACCACCGGCTTTATTACCCGGCGAAGGATTCTCGCCCACAGGTTCACCATGAGAGAGAAAGTAGTCTTTGAAGTCATTGATGAGGCTCACGGTTTGGTCAAATAACACGCGGTTGGCACAACGATTCATCAAAATGGTCTCAGCGCCGAACATCTCCGGCACTTCGGTAAGCACGGTGGTGCCTCCTTGAGCCACCAGCCAGTCGGAGAGCATGCCGAGAAGCGGATTGGCAGTGATACCTGAGAAACCGTCGGAGCCTCCGCATTTCAGACCTATGCGCAACTCGCTGACCGATATGGGCTCGCGTTTGTCTTGTTGCATTTTCTGATATAACTCACGGGCGAGATTGAGTCCGTATTCAACCTCGTCTCCTTCCGCTTTCTGTGATACCATGAAACGCACACGGTCGTGGTCGTAGTCACCGATGAACTGCTCAAACACATCGGGTTGGTTATTCTCACAGCCGAGCCCCACTACCAGCACAGCACCTGCGTTGGGGTGAAGCACCATGTCGCGCAGAATCTTCTTCGTATTCTCGTGGTCGTCGCCCAATTGCGAGCACCCATAGTTGTGCGGGAAAGCGAAAATATTATCTCCGCCTGTTTCCTGACGCAGACGCGCTGCTATCTTCTCTATTATTCCGTTTACACACCCCACGGTGGGTATAATCCAAAACTCGTTGCGGATACCCACATTACCATTCTTGCGGCGATAACCAAGAAAAGTGCGTTGCTCGTCAGGGATATTGAGCACCACATCTGTGGGGTGATACTCATAAGAGAGCAGGCCTGCAAGGTTGGTTTTAATGTTATGCTCATTCATCCACGAACCCGCCTTCTTCGTCTCACAGGCATGACCTATAGGGAAACCGTATTTGATCACATTCTCCCCCTCGGCAAGGTCGCGTATGGCAATTTTGTGCCCCGCAGGTACATCTTCCAAAACGGTTATTTGTTTGCCGTCAACGGTTATCACCGCCCCCTTCGGCTGAGGCTGAATGGCTACCACAACATTGTCAGCGGAATTGATTTTAAGAACAGAAGTCATATAAATAGATTTTTAGCACTGGCGTTATCGTTTGCAAAGATATGAATAAAAATTGATTGTACAAAAAGGTAGGGGCGGGTCCATCTACCCGCCCTATACATGAAAACATAATATGTCCGGTCTGTATTCAGAGAATCGACTTTACGGTCTCTAACATACCCTTCTCTTGGATGTCTTTCAGGAAGCCGCATACCATATCTGTCAGACCGGGTATCTCATTGAGATTCTGTTTCGACTCTTTCCAGATGATGTCGGTAGCACCAAGCACGCCTTCTGTCACTTTTCTTAAGTCGCCTGTTGCCCAAAGTTGCTGCAAGAGGTCCATGATTTCCTGTGCATCGTTAGGCTGGATGGGTGCACCGTCGGCACGAGTGCCGCCCTTGTAATAAGTAATGATGGCCGCCAAGCCGAGCACGAGGCCCCTGGGCAGTTCACCTTTGCGCTCCAAATAAGTCTTCAAGCCCGGCAAGTCACGCGTCTCAAACTTCGGGAAGGAGTTGAGCATAATGCTGGTAACGGCATGATCAACATAAGGGTTATTGAAACGTTCCAATACACTCTCACCATAAGCACGGAGCTCGTCCTTGGGAAGATTGAGGGTCTCTAACAACTCGTCAAACATAACCTTGTGGATATACCTGCCCAACACCTCATGGTTGCAGGCGTCACGCACAATGTTGACGCCACTCAGGTAGGTGACAGGTGAAAGAACCGTATGAGGACCGTTGAGCAAAGTCACCTTGCGCTCGTGGTAAGGTTTCTCGCTTTCTGCAATCAGCACATTCAAACCCGCTTTGTTGGCAGGGAACTCCGCCTCAAGTTCTGCTATTGACATGTTTTCGGGTTTCTCTATCACCCACAGATGGAATATCTCGGCTTGCACAACCAAATTGTCGGCATAGCCTATCTTTTCCTGAATCTCGGCAATGTCCTTGCGGGGGAAACCCGGCACAATGCGGTCAACCAATGTGGCACATACATAGTTGTATTTTTCAAACCATTCTTTGAAGCCTGCATAGTCGGCACCGAAGTCATCTTTCCACAACTCGATATATTTGCGGATGCAGTCTTTCAAATGATGCCCGTTGAGGAAGATGAGTTCGCACGGCATAAAGATAAGACCCTTCTTGGGGTCACCCTCAAAGGTCTTGTAGCGACGAAAGAGCAGTTGCACCAACTTGCCCGGATAAGACGATGCGGGAGCATCGGCAAACTTGCAAGCAGGGTCGAAAGTGATACCCGCTTCAGTAGTATTGGAGATGACAAAACGAATCTCCGGCTGGTCGGCCAGTGCCATAAAGGCGGCATTCTGGCTGTAAGGATTCAAGGCACGACTGATGACATCAATACGCTCAAGCGAGTTGACAGTCTCACCCTTCAAACGCCCTTGCAAATTGACATGATAGAGACAGTCCTGTCCATTGAGCCATTCCGCCATACCTTTGTCAATGGGCTGAACCACTGCCACCGAACCGTTGAAATTGGTTTTGGCATTCATATTCCATACAATCCAGTCGATAAACGCACGAAGGAAATTACCTTCGCCAAACTGAATGATTTTTTCAGGAGCCGCCGACTTTGGAGCGGTAAATCTGTTTAATGCTTTTTTCATGTTTATATGTTTTAAGTTAATCGCCTTTGCTTGTTATTTCTATATATAATAGTCTCGTTTCATAGTTCAGTTGCGCATCTCTCCTTATCCCGACAATGCGCACTTCTCATGGTGCAAAGATACTTTCTTTTATCCATACATGATGCCGCAAACTGACATATTTTGTGGAATAATTGGAATTTCATGCCATTATATTTAATAGGAGTATGATAGCAGTATGGTAGAAGCATCCCTGCATCATCGAAGGATCATCGAAACATCAAAAGCCCGTACTGCCTCTCAACAAAGGCTACTAAAAAACATCTGACATCAAAAACTCTTATCTTTGATACAGACCGGTGACTTTTTACAGGTTTTTTTATTTTTGATTTTCCATTTCTAATTATAATTTGTATCTTTGCCGATTGAAAGTCTTGAAAAACAAAGAAAGAAAAGAGTATAAAACAGACAATACTATGCTCAAATCCAAAAACGAAATTATTAGCAACTGGCTTCCGCGCTACACTCAGCGAAATCTGAATGACTTCACCAACTTGATACTGCTGACCAACTTCAACCATTATGTGCAACTATTTGCCGAGAAGTATCAGGTGGATATAGTGGGAGAGTCTGGTTCCATGCCCAATGCGAGTGCCAACGGCATAACCATTATCAACTTCGGAATAGGCAGTCCGAATGCTGCCTTGATTATGGATTTGCTGCCAGCAATCAATCCTCGTGCCGTATTATTTCTCGGCAAATGCGGCGGATTGCGCACGAAAAACAGGATAGGAGACTATATTCTTCCCTCTGCCGCCATCCGTGGAGAAGGCACTTCCAACGACTATTTCCCGCCCGAAATACCGGCACTACCCGCTTTTAACCTGCTCCGTGCAGCAAGCGCTTGTATCCGTGACTTCGGACATGACTATTGGACCGGAACCATTTATACCACCAACCGGCGCGTGTGGGAACACGACGAGGCGTTTCGCAACAAGCTGAAACAGAGCAAAGCGTATGCCGTGGATATGGAAACCGCCACTTTGTTTTCTGCCGGATTTTACAACAGTATTCCAACCGGTGCGGTGCTACTCGTATCTGACAAGCCACTGGAACCCGACGGTATCAAAACCAACGAGACAGACAAAAAGACCACGGCTGTCTTTGCCGGCGAACATCTGGGAATAGGCATCCGCACACTGGAAACCATCCGCGACAACACCATTACATTGAAGCACTTGAGATTTGACTGATGGAGGAAGTGGAAAACTGAGGAAATGAAAAGTTACGATGACATAATGCGTGACCTGCAGCAGGAAAAATACGCGCCTGTGTATTTTCTTTTTGGTGAGGAGCCCTATTATATAGACAGGGTGAGCGACTATATAGAAAATAACATTCTGGATGATATGGCACGCGAGTTTGACCAAATGGTTGTATATGGCAAGGACTATGAGCGTGACATGTCGCCCATTATCTCTGCCGCACGGCGTTTCCCGATGATGGGCAAGCAGGTGATTATTGTAAAAGAAGCACAAAATATCAAGAGTTTTGAGCCCTTGGACCTCTATATGCAACAGCTGATGCCCACCACTCTGCTGGTGTTCTGCTACAAATACGGCAAACCCGACAAGCGTTTGAAAGTGTTCAAACGCATAGAAGAAGCGGGAGGAGTGATGATGGAGTCAAAACTGCTCCGCGACTCTCAGGTGGGAAAATGGATATTGGATTACATTAGGGACTGGAACAAGCAGAAAGGTCAGCAAGTGACTATCAGTGAACAGGTAGTAGCTTTATTGGCAGAGTCGTTAGGCAACGACCTTACCAAAATAGTGGGAGAACTGAAAAAACTGACCGACGGACGCCCTGAAGGAGTAAACGAGATAACTCCCGAACTTGTAGAGAGAAATATCGGCATCAGCAAAGACTTCAATGTTTTCGAGCTGCAGAATGCCCTGCGTGACGGGGATGTACTGAAAGCCAACCGCATTGTGCGCTACTTTGCCCAAAGCAAACAACACTCCATACAGAAAGAGTTGATATCGCTTTTCAGTTGGTTCCAGAATTTGATGATATTTCATTATTTGCCGGACAAGTCGGGCCCTGCCGTAGAAAAAGTCTTGGGAATAAATCGTTATTTTGTAAAGGACTATGTTGCCGCAGCACGCAGATACAACGCAATGAAAACTTTCCGCATTATCGGCTGGATAAGAGAGACTGATGCTCGGAGTAAGGGTATTGGCAATTCTTCTGCCGACGACCTTGCTTTATGGCAAGAACTAATATACAAAATCATGCATTAGAAAGAAAAGATATATGAAGCGCCTTTTGCTTATAGATGCCTATGCGATGATATATCGTGCGTACTACGCTTTCATGCAACATCCGCGAGTTACTTCCTTCGGACAAAACACCTCCGCTATATACGGGTTTGTCATTACCTTGGAAGACCTGCTCAGGAAAGTACAGCCGACGCATATAGCCGTGGCTTTCGACCCCAAGGGAAAGACTTTCCGTCATGAGGCGTTTGAGGCATACAAGGCGCAGCGGCAAGCCACACCCGAAGACATCCATGCTGCAGTTCCTTACATTAAAGACATCTTGTCGGCTATGAATATCGCCACTCTGGAAGTGGCAGGTTTTGAAGCCGATGATGTAATAGGCACTATGTCAAAAAAGGCGGAGGCTGAAGGCTTTGAAGTGCTGATGGCTACCCCCGACAAAGATTATGGTCAGTTGGTGACAGAGAATGTACATATCTACCGACCGCGACATACCGGAGGCTTTGAAGACATGGGACCCAAGGAAGTTTGTGCCAAATACGGCATAAATTCAACTGCTCAGATTATTGATTTGTTAGCCTTGATGGGAGACAGTTCCGACAACATTCCCGGTTGCAAGGGTGTGGGAGAGAAAACGGCTGTCTCTCTGTTACAAGAGTTCGGCAACATAGAGAACCTGCTCGCCAATACGCAACAATTAAAAGGTGCTCTGCGGACCAAAGTGGAGACACAAACAGAAGCTATTCGTTTCTCTTATTTTCTGGCTACCATACGGACGGATGTACCCATTGACATAGAAGAAGAGGAGTTCAGATGCAAGGAAATAAATCTGCCTGCACTTGCCGCAATATATCAGTCGCTTGAATTCCGCAGTCTGCTAAAGAAATATAACATACCGCAGGATGAGGGTTCTGTTACGCCTGTGCCTGCAACAAAGAAACAGGGAGAGACGGATTTGTTTTCAGAGACGGCAGTAGCGGATGTACCGGCATTAACAAAGTTGGATGTTCAACCACAAGAGGGTCTTCCACCGCGGATTACGGATTCATGGCTCGGCATAGCAGTGGTGCAGGGCGGGACGACTCCGACTCCTGTGCGAGACCTCTTTTCCGCTTTGGAGGAAGAGCCTCTGACAGTATATCTTACTACAGACGGAACAGCCATATATAAAACCGACTTAAACAGCTCTGTCAAACGACTATTGGAAGACTGTACGATAAGGAAGACAGGGTTTGACTTGAAAAACGACTACAAGCAGTTAAAAAAACGAGGAGTGATTCTGAAGGGAGAGTTGTATGATACAACTGTTGCACACTATCTTCTCCAGCCTGAGCAGCGTCATGAGACAGATTATTTGGCAGAGATATATCTTCATTGCGCATGCGAGGACACTCCTGCAAGCAAGTTGGCGGCGGCATGGCGTTTGTGCGAGCGACTGCAACAAGAGTGGAAGCAGCAAAATGCCTCATACGATATATTGAGTGTGGAAATGCAACTTATTCCTGTATTGGCAGATATGGAAACAGCGGGAGTGAAGTTTGACACACAGGTATTGCATGAAGCATCGCTCCATCTGAAAGAAGAGTTGGACACCTTGGAAAAAGAGATACTACAATTGTCCGGCACTGATTTTAACATCAACTCCCCCCGCCAAGTAGGTGATGTATTGTTTGAGACCTTAAAACTTGATCCTAAGGCCAAGCGGACAAAGAGCGGGCAGTATGTTACTTCAGAGGAGGTACTGCAAGAGTTGCAAAGCAAGCACCCTATAGTGGAAAAGATATTAGACTATCGCGCGATAAAGAAGTTGTTATCCACTTATGTTGAGGCACTTCCTGCGATGTCGGACCCTGTTACAGGCAAGGTGCATACCACCTACAACCAGACCATAACGGCAACCGGCCGGTTGTCCAGCAGCAATCCCAACCTGCAGAATCTGCCTATCCGCAGTGAGCGCGGGAAAGATATTCGCAGAGCGGTGATACCTGACAAAGGCTGTGTGTTCTTCAGTGCCGACTACTCACAGATAGAACTCCGTCTGATGGCACATTTTTCACAAGACGAACATCTGCTTCAGGCATTCCGCGAAAGACAGGACATTCATGCCGCAACGGCGGCGAAGATATTCGGCTGCCCTATCGAAGAAGTGAGCAAGGACATGCGCCGACGGGCAAAAACCGCCAATTTCGGCATCATCTACGGTATATCCGCCTTCGGTCTATCGCAACAACTCCACTCTTCAAGGCAGGAAGCAAAAGAACTCATTGACGGTTATTTTGCATCTTTTCCGCGAGTGATGCAATACATCGAACAACAAAAGCAGACGGCACGGGAACAGGGATATGTGGAAACCATGTTTGGCAGAAGACGCTATTTGCCGGACATCAACTCCCGCAATGCCACCGTCCGCAATTTTGCCGAGCGAAACGCCGTCAATGCACCTATACAAGGGACAGCAGCGGACATTATCAAGATAGCGATGGTGCGTATCGCCAAACGGCTGCAAGAGCAGCATCTTCGTGCCCGGATGATTATGCAGGTACATGATGAGTTGAACTTCAATGTACCGCAGGAAGAGTTGGCGCAAGTTAGAGATATAGTGAAATACGAAATGGAGCACGCTGTTGAATTACGTGTCCCATTGGTGGCAGACTGCGGCAACGGCAGTAACTGGCTGGAGGCCCATTAAGCAGATTCTCAAGCATCAACCATTACTTTAAGAAAACAGAAATACTATATCTCTGTTTCTTAGTAAGACTGTTTCTTAGTAAGAGGGTACTGCTAAAAAATTCACGCTCTTAGGATACCTTCAAAAGATTGATATAACCTTACTTTTATTTGTTTCCGGTCAAATTCCGTTTATCTCTTTTTCTACAGAGCATTCTTCAGCCGGAGCATGTTGGCCGCTTCTATTTTTTGACGGGCATAGTCGAGTGTGACAACATACTCTGAATTTTTGGTTTCTTTGCCCGGCACTTCGTACATGACATCCATCATGAGTGTCTCCATGAGCGAGCGTAGTCCCCGTGCACCCAGTTTGTATTCCACTGCTTTTTCCACTACATAGTCGAGCACTTGAGGTTCAAAGGCAAGTCTCACACCATCCATCTCAAGCAGTTTGACATATTGCTTCACTATAGCATTTTTCGGTTCGGTGAGAATATTGCGGAGCGCTTCCATAGAGAGCGGCTGAAGATAGGTGATGACGGGTAGCCGGCCTATAATTTCGGGAATGAGGCCGAATGACTTCAGATCTTGCGGGGCAATATATTGGAGAAGGTTGTTTTTGTCAATTTGCTGACGCTTGCCCACGGAGTCGAATCCAACGACCTGCGTATTGAGTCGTTGAGCGATTTTACGTTCGATTCCGTCGAAGGCGCCGCCGCAGATGAAGAGTATGTTCTGCGTGTTGACATGCACGAATTCCTGCTCGGGATGTTTTCTTCCTCCTTGTGGCGGCACATTGACCACGGAGCCTTCCAAGAGTTTGAGCAGTGCCTGTTGTACACCTTCGCCCGAGACATCTCGTGTGATGCTCGGATTGTCGGACTTCCGCGCGATTTTATCGATTTCGTCAATGAAGACGATACCTCGTTCCGCCTGACGGACATCATAGTCACATTCCTGCAAGAGTCGTGAGAGCAGCGACTCGACATCTTCCCCCACATAGCCTGCCTGCGTGAGTACAGTAGCATCCACAATGGTGAAGGGTACTTGCAGCATTTTGGCGATGGTTTTGGCGAGGAGCGTTTTGCCAGTTCCTGTAGGTCCGACGAGTATTATATTGGATTTTTCTATTTCCACATCATCCGCAGCAGCGGGCTGAAGGATGCGTTTGTAGTGATTATACACCGCTACAGAAAGGTATTTTTTTGCATCATCCTGTCCGATGACATACATGTCGAGGAACGCCTTGATATCAGCCGGCTTGGGCAGTTTGTCAAGTGCGAGTTCTGTTTTGGCGGATTTCCGGGTGTTTTTTGGGGAGTCGTCCTTTTGAGTCGCTATCAGCCCCATCTCTTTCAGAATTTCGTTTGCCTGTTCAATACAATCAGGACAGATATACGCCCCGTCTATACCTGAAAGGAGGTTAGGCACTTCTCTTCCACAGAAAGAACAAAGAGTTTTTGGGGTATTTTTTTTTGCCATTACTTTATTTCTTTTTGTCAAACACCTTGTCAATCATACCATATTGAAGTGCTTCTTGTGCTGTCATCCAGTAGTCACGGTCGGCATCGGCGATAATTTTATCCATTGCCTGTCCGGAATGATTGGAGATAATCTGGTAGAGTTCTTCCTTGAGTTTGAGTATTTCGCGGGCGGTGATTTCGATGTCGGAGGCTTGTCCTTGAATACCTCCCATGGGCTGATGAATCATGACTCTGCTGTGAGGGAGTGCGGCACGCATGCCTTTCTCTCCGGCCACGAGGAGTACGGCTCCCATGGATGCAGCCATACCGGTACAGATGGTTGCTACTTTGGCATTGATGAACTGCATGGTGTCGTAGATACCCAAACCGGCATATACGCTTCCTCCGGGAGTATTGAGATAGAGTGATATATCGCGGTCAGCATCGGCGGAGTCAAGATAGAGGAGTTGTGCTTGAATGACATTAGCGGTATAGTCATTCACCTCAGTGCCGAGGAAGATGATACGGTCCATCATAAGGCGGGAGAAGACATCCATTTGTGTTACATTGAGTTGTCGTTCTTCCAGAATGGAAGGGGAGATATAAGAGGCGGAAGCCTGCATAGCATTTTCCACATGCATGGTATTCATGCCCATGCCTTTAGCAAATTTAAGGAAATCGTTCATATCAGTTGGAATATTGTTAATAGGCCGCAAAGGTACGAAGAAAAGTGAAAAGAGGAAAGAGAAAAGTGACTGAGGGAGTGGTTGGGGGTGTTTTAGGATGGTTTCGGGTGGTTTGGAAATGGCTTCGGGTGGTTTGGGATGGTAGTTATAGGGCTTTATCCTAATATGTTGATATTATGCTTATCTTATGTTGATGTTATGTTGATGTTATGTTCATCTTATGTTTATCTTATGTTTGCCTATACTGATTATGAGGGAGTTACACCGGTTTTTAAGTTTAAAATCAAAGTAAACCATTGGATTTGTGTTAATTATGACAGGGAGCAGTTTTGCCATGATACCACGATTCGGGTTTATTTTTCTTGAAAGCGCCAGCATTGTTGTATAATTTCAGGAAAAAGTGTATCTTTGCAGGTTGAAGCAAGAGGAAGACGGTCGATTTGACATGTTTTCGAAATGATATACGAGACTGAACATGAAGAAATTTAACGAATACAACAAGTTAGACTTGGCACAAGTATCTCGCGAGATACTGTCAGAGTGGGAAAAGGAACATTTGTTTGAGCAGTCTGTTCAGACGCGCGAGGGGAGTAAGCAATTTTTATTTTTCGAGGGTCCTCCTTCCGCCAATGGTATGCCGGGGATTCATCATGTGTTGGCCCGTTCGATAAAAGATACTTTTTGTCGTTACAAGACGATGCAGGGCTATCAGGTTCACCGCAAAGCCGGTTGGGATACACATGGTCTGCCTGTGGAACTGGGAGTAGAGAAGATGCTGGGTATCACGAAGGAGGATATCGGCAAGAAAATCAGTGTGGACGAGTACAATTCCGCCTGCCGTAAAGAAGTGATGAAATATACAGCGGAGTGGACGAATCTCACGAAGCAGATGGGGTATTGGGTGGATTTGGACAATCCGTACATCACCTACGATAACAAATATATAGAGACATTGTGGTATCTGCTGAAGGAGTTGTATAAAAAGGGGTACTTGTATAAGGGTTACACTATACAGCCGTATTCTCCTGCAGCGGGCACAGGGTTGAGCACGCACGAATTGAATCAGCCGGGGTGCTACAGAGATGTAAAAGACTTGACATGCACAGCAAAGTTTTTAGTAGAGCGGGAGAAGAGTGAAGGCGAAAGGGGGGAGAGCACTACGCATGGCGCAGGAAGTCTGCCAAGCACGGATATGCCAGTTTATATTATAGCGTGGACCACGACACCTTGGACTCTTCCAAGCAATACGGCGTTGTGTGTAGGTCCGAAGATAGACTATGTAGCTGTCAGACGGGACGAGGATGTGCTAATTATGGCAGAGGCGCGCATGTCGGCTTATCAAAAAGAGTTAGGAGAGAATGCGTCGATTATATGGCGCGGGAAGGGGACGGACCTTATAGGATTGCGTTATCGTCCTTTGTTTCCGTGGGTGAATCCGGGTGCGGGTGCTTATCGGGTTATTCCCGGCGATTATGTGACAACGGATGATGGTACGGGTATTGTTCATATTGCTCCTACATTCGGTGCGGACGACAAGAAGGTAGCCGACCAAGCAGGTGTACCCGGTTTATATATGCAGACCAAGGTGAACGGCATGCGTCCGATGGTGGACTTCAGCGGCAAGTATTGGAAGGTTGAAGAGCTGGATGAGGAGTGGTATAAGGCGAATGTGAACGATGCGTTGTACAGCAAGTATGCAGGCAGATATGTGAAGAACGCATACGACTCCACTTTGACAGAGAAGGATGAGAGTTTGGATTTGCATTTGTGTTTGGAGATGAAGAGTGACGGCAGACTATTGAAGAGCGAGAAACATGTGCATACTTACCCTCACTGCTGGCGTACCGACAAGCCTGTATTGTATTATCCGTTGGATTCGTGGTTTATCAAGAGTACGGCTGCAAGAGACAGGATGATAGCGTTGAACGAGACTATCAACTGGCAGCCCGAGAGCACAGGTACGGGCAGATTCGGGAAGTGGCTTGAGAATTTGAATGACTGGAACTTAAGTCGCAGCCGCTATTGGGGGACTCCGTTACCTATCTGGCGTACAGAAGACGGTACGGAAGAAATCTGCATCGGTTCGATAAAAGAGCTGATGGAAGAGATAGAGAAGGCCCGGAAGGCCGGTGTAATGAAAGAGAACCCCTGGCCACTTTTCAAAGCGGGAGACTACTCGAAAGAGAATTACGACCCGAAGGTGATAGATTTGCATCGTCCGTATGTAGATAATATTGTGTTGGTGTCAGCTTCCGGCAAGCCGATGAAGCGTGAGTCGGACCTGATAGATGTATGGTTTGACTCGGGTGCGATGCCTTACGCTCAGAACCACTATCCTTTTGAGCATAAGGATGCGGCCCGGACGGCAGATTTCATATCGGAAGGTGTGGACCAGACGCGTGGTTGGTTTTTCACTCTCCATGCTATCCATACTATGATAGACGATGAGGTGGCCTACCGGAATGTTATCAGCAACGGTTTGGTTCTTGACAAGAACGGTAACAAGATGTCGAAGCGATTAGGGAATGCGGTGGATCCGTTCAGTATGCTGAACCAGTATGGTGCAGACGCTGTAAGATGGTATATGCTGACCAACTCATCGCCTTGGGAGAACCTGAAGTTCGACCCCGAAGGAGTGGAGGAGGTAAGAAGGAAGTTCTTCGGGACATTATATAACACTTATTCCTTCTTTGCGTTGTATGCCAATGTGGACGGTTGGAGCATAGAGGAGTCGGCAGAGGAGTCTGCTTTACAAGAGATAGACCGCTGGATACTGTCGAAGTTGAATTCGCTTGTGAAGGAAGTGACGGAATACTATGAGTCGTATGAGCCGACGCGTGCGGGCCGAGCCATCGAGAGTTTTGTAGGCAACGATTTGAGTAACTGGTATGTCCGTCTCAACAGGAAGCGTTTCTGGGGGGGCGAGATGGATGCGAACAAGCGGGCAGCCTATCAGACTTTATATGAATGTCTGAAGACAACCGCCCAACTGACGGCTCCTATTGCGCCTTTTTATGCAGACAGGCTTTATCGTGACCTCACGGACGGAGCGACAGTACACTTGAGCAACTGGCCGAAGGCGGACGAGAGTCAGATAGACAAGAGGTTAGAGGCTCAAATGGATCTTGCGCAACAAGCAACCTCAATGATATTGTCGCTCAGGAAGCGCGCCAACAAGAAAGTGAGGCAGCCGTTGCAGCGTGCCGTTATTCCCGCAACGGATAGTGAGATGCGAACCAATCTGCTGCATGTGACCGAACTGATAAAGCAAGAGGTGAATGTGAAGGAGTTGCAGATAGTGGAGCCAGACGACGAAGCGGTGCAATTGGTGAAAAAGATACGCCCGAATTTCAAGGTGTTAGGCAAGAAGGTAGGCAGTCAGATGAAGGTCGTAGCAGCCGAGATAGGCGGACTGAGTCAGGAGCAGATAAAGCAGATAGAGAACGAAGGCAGGTATCAGTTGTTGACGGTAGATTATGAGTTGAGAGCGGAAGATGTGGAGATACTGACAGAAGATATGCCGGGCTGGTTGGTTCAGAGTGAAGGTATGCTAACCATAGCGTTAGACATAGAAGTAAGCGAGGAGTTGCGCGAAGAAGGTATTGCCCGCGAATTAGTGAACCGCATACAGAATTTGCGTAAGACCTCCGGTTTGGAAATAACCGACCGCATTGAAGTGCAAATAAAGAAGAACGACAACATCAATGCGGCAGTGGAGAATTTCAAGGACTACATAGCATCGCAGGTGCTGGCACAGAGTTTGTTTTTGGACGACAATGTGAAAGAAGGCGAGGTTCTTGACTTTGATGAATTCAGCATAATTGTAAACCTAAAAAAAGCATAAGATTATGAAACGACATTTACTTATTACAGGAGGAATGTGCGTATTAGCATTATTGTTTGTCTCGTGTAATCCGTCTGGCTATCAAGAAGATGACATGATAGGAGTATGGCGTTGCCCCACAACGGGGAAGGAGAATCCTGACGGCTATTACTATGTAGTGTTTAACGCAGAGAAAGACGAGACGGGCGAGTATCGTTTGGGCAAAGAGTGGGACGAAGGTGATGATGTGCAGGAGGAAGAGGCTCAGTTGTTCAAATGGAAATTGGAAGTGAGAGATTTGACACAAATATATTGGATGGAAATCAACGAGACTTGGGGTGTGCCAAAATACTACACGGTTACACTGCTGACCAATACTGCGTTGAGTTTCAACAACGGCAACAGGACTTACACCTTTGAGAAGGTAGCAGAAGCGGAAGTTACTCCGACGGAAGATTCTTCAAGCAACGAAGAAGGCGAAGATACTCCGAACAACGGAGACGAAGATAATCCGAACAACGAAACCGAAGAAACCCAAGAAAACGGCGGCGGCGTAGAAACACCTGACAACGGAGGAGAGCAAACAGAGGAACCGCAACAATAGCCATAGACAATATAAGATAAGGAGTTGCATCATGAAAAAGTTCTGGAAGATATTCGGTATTACGCTGGGCTCCATTATCGGTGTTTTACTGATAGCGGTACTGGTGGCAATATATGTGGTTTTCACCCCGCAGCGATTGACGCCGATAGTAAGGAATGTGGCGGACCAATATGTGGGTTGTCCACATGAATTGGGTGATGTGGAATTAACCTTCTTCTCCACTTTCCCAGAATTCGGTTTACAGATTAACGGACTTTATTTGATCAACCCAATGGAAGGTGCCAAGAGCGACACTTTACTGGCAACCCCCAAGGTGGTGGCCAAAGTGAATGTAATGCGTTTTTTGCGGGAGAACACACTGGATGTGCCGATGTTGGAATTGGAGGAAGTGACGGCCAACCTATTTTTCAACGAGGAGGGAAAGAGTAACTTGGATGTATTTATTTTGCCAGAAGACAGCACCGAAGAAGATACTACCGCTTTCTCGCTCCCCTTTGACAGACTGGAGGTAGGGTCTATTCGTATGCAATCTCCCCAATTGTCGTATTCAGACAAGCAAAACGATATTGATGCCACCATAGGCGATGTACTTTTAGAAGCCTCGGCAGACGGATTGGAAGACATTGATTTAGCCCTGACTGCTGAGGATGTGAATGCTACTATCGGCGGCGAACGGTATGCGGAACATCTGAGCGTATCATTTCGTGCGGATGATACAGATTTTGATTTGGACAGTCTGCGCGTGATACTTCATGACGCCCAACTTTCCGTCAACGAATTCGGTGTTAAGTTGAATGGTATGGCCGGCATGCCGAATGACATAGTGTTAGATTTGAATGTTCAAGCCGCCGATTGGGATGCGGTGGAACTACTGAAATTGCTTCCGCAAAGTATAACTTCGTTATTAGACGGAATAGATATAGACCAAGCAACGGTGAGTGTGAGTGGTGATGTGCGGGGTATATACAATGACAGCGTGATGCCATTGATAGACGCAGATGTGACATTGCGCGACGGGAAGGCAGCCTATATGGAAGTATTCCCATATAGAATCAGCGACATACAAATGAGAGCCACTGCCCATGTGGACATGAATGAGGAAGAGAAGTCGGAAGTGAGCATCAGCAAACTACATGCCCGCACGGGCAAGACCACTTTGGATGCGACGGGTCGTGTGTGTGAGTTACTGGGTGATCCCTTGTGTGATGTATGTGCGAAAGCGAATGTACATCTTCCCGAGTTCAAGCGTTATTTGGAGAGTGATGGCATCAATACTGATTTAGACGGCACAGCAAAGGGAAGTTTAACTGCCAAGATTCGTTTGTCGGCCCTAAGCAATATGCAACTGCAGCGAGGTGTCATATCAGGGAACTTTGACATCAGTAATTTAAGTGTAGTGTATGACAGTCTGTCCGTTGATATTCCTTCCACCACATTGGCATTCAGAATTCCCAATCAGAAGCCGACCAAGAATACCGTTGACTGGATTAGTGCCACTCTGGTTCCGACATCATTGAATTTTGAGATGATTGATTTTCTAAAAGCCGGACTTGGAGGAGCCACTATCCAACTGGAGGCCTCTGATGTGTTGAACAAGCAGGTTATCTATGCGAATATAGGAGTAAAGAGTAGCAAGTTGAACGCCGAGACAGACTCGATGGGCGTTGTGATTAACGCCCCCGAACTACAGGCTTATGCGGAATATGATACGAAGGCAGAGAACACTATCCCTATGGTGGATGCCAGTTTGGCCTTGAATGATTTGGAAGGTTTTTATACAGATATTAACGCGACTCTGCAACAATCGGAATTCACGGCCCATTTGTCGGGTACAGACAAAGACAAGAGCCAACCCAAGGCAAGAGTGTCGCTAAAGACGTCGGGTTTGAAAACCACTATGGGCGAGGATGTTCATGCCACGACGGGCCGCCTCAACCTTACAGCCCTGGCTCAATACGACCCCTCAAAAGAGAACATCCTATTGCAATGGAATCCGCGCCTGCAGGTTGACTTGAATGATGGTGTGGCCGATTTGAAGTCATTTGGAGAGCAGATACAACTACCACAGATAACCTTTGCCTACAGCAATAAGGTGTTTAACATCTCGCAGAGTGAGATTATCGTAGGGAAATCTGATTTTTCGTTAGTGGGAGAGATCCGCAATATCGGCAAATGGATAGACAAACAGGGTAATTTGGAAGGCGAGCTGAGTTTCACCAGCGATTATACGGATGTGAATGAGTTGATGGCTCTGATTTCAGCCGATAGCGGATCAGAAGAGACCGCCACTGAGGTTAAGACAGAAGAAGCATCCGTTTTACAGGCATCGGCGGAAGACAGCAATCCGTTTCTTGTACCCAAGGATGTGGACTTAACTTTGAATACACACATCAAACAGGCGACAGTGTTTGACCAGATTGCCCGTGATTTGGGAGGCAAACTATATATAAAGGATGGTGTATTGGTGCTTGAAGAGATGGGTTTCATCTGCAAAGCTGCGAAGTTGCAACTGACGGCCATGTACAAGACGCCCCGACGCAATCACCTATATGTAGGATTGGATTATCACATGCTTGACATCAACATAGAGGAGTTGGTGAATATGATACCTCAAATTGACACCATGCTTCCTATGTTACGTTCTTTCCGCGGCGGAGCAGAGTTTCATATTGCCGCCGAGACTTATTTGAACAGCAAATATGAGTTGAAGACATCGACAACAAAGGGGGCATGCTCCATAGAGGGGAAGGACCTTGTTTTGTTGGATGGTGAGACCTTTACACAGATAGCCAAGATTTTGATGTTCAACAAGAAGACAGAGAATAAGGTAGATAGCCTTTCTGCACAATTTACGGTGTATAAAGATGAGATTGACATATATCCTTTTTGTCTGACAATAGACAAGTATATGGCAGCAGTGGGCGGCCATCATAATTTGGACATGTCGTTTGACTATCACATATCATTGCTAAAGCCTTTGTATATCGGTGTGGATGTAAAAGGGACTTTTGAAGACCTGAAAATCAAGTTAGCCAAATGCCGTTACGCCCAAGATTTCCGTCCGATTATACACAAAGATGTAGAGACAGAGAATGCGTCCCTCAAGAAACTTATCAACGAAGCACTTAAGCGAAGTGTGAGTATAGAATAACAAATGGTAACAATACAAGAAAGAGGCTGCCCGATTGTGGCAGCCTCTTTAGTGGTAAGCAGATTGTTAGAATTCAAGTGTAGGTGATTGTGCGATTTGGCGTTGAATTTCTTTATCAGTTTCAGGAGATAGGCGTTTTTCGCCGCTACGATAGTAGTAGATTACGCCATAGTTCTGGCAATAGCGCAATCGTTCATAAGGCAGTTTTTGCCGGTAATAATCTTCCACCTGATTCCAAATGTCCAAGATGAGGGAGTCCGCCTGTTCGCGCAATTGTCCTAAATCTTCATAGGTGCGGTTAGCATTTTTCTTATGCATTTGTTGTGTAATATGATGTTCTTTGAAGATATCATAGTGCACCTTGACTTTCGTTATAGTAGGATTATAAATAGGGAATCCTCCTTGCTTTGTCCGTTCGTTTTCGCCATCAATGATATTCTGCCCCCATACCAACAAATCTTCTTCGGAAGACAGGTCCGGCAGGATATGATTGTTGATATCAAGATGATATAACTCTTTCTGCTCTTTTTTTATATCCCCGCGAATGACGGCAAGATTGAGCACCTGTATGAAATGGGAGATATACATTCGTGCATTTGCGACGATATGGCGATAATGTTTGTTGGCCGATACTTTTGTTTGAAAATTCTGGTGATATTGTTCAACTTGATTTTCAAAAACAAGCAGGAAGCGTTTTGCCTCATTGAGTGTTTTATAGGTAATAACCTGCTCAGTGAAGTCGGCTTCACTTGCCCGCTGTACGGCATCCTGAAGAGCGCGTAGCCGAGCTTGATCGGTATTAGGAAGGCGGCGATATGGCATAATTCCGCAATTTGGTGTTTAATCAGGGGGCAAAGATAGGTATTTTATTCTTTTCTTGCAAGTAATCGGTTAGCGAGGTCCACCAATATATTTTTTTTGCGGGTGGAAACTTTTAGTTTTTCGAGTTGTGCGAGGGCGGTCTGTGTATAGTTCTTTACAGCATCTTCGCATGCTTCCCTGACATTCAATTTATCATAGATAGCAGTAACGGCAGCTATCTTCTGCTGCATTTCGCGGTCAGTATTGGCCGGTGCATGCAACTGCCGAAGGAGTTGTTGTTTCCGGGTGTCGGAAGCGGCCCTGAGAGCCGTAAGAAGCAGATAGGTCTTTTTACCTTCGAGGATATCTCCGCCGATGACCTTGCCAAAAGTGTCAGGGTTGCCATATACATCCAACAAATCGTCTTGCAGTTGGAAAGCAATGCCGATATTGACTCCATAGTCATAGAGTGCCAACTGTTCTTCATCTGTAGCTCCGGCAATATAAGCGCCTAATTGCAGAGCAGTGCCGAGCAATACCGATGTTTTGAGACGAATCATCTCTATATACTCCGGAATGGTGACATTGTCGCGTTTTTCAAAGTCCATGTCATATTGCTGCCCTTCGCATATTTCGGTAGCCATTTTTGTGAACAGAGCCATCACCTTTTCCAAGCATGTTGGCGGTACACTCTGTAACTTGCCGTATGCTTCTATAAGCATTTGATCACCAGATAATATTGCGGTGTTAGCGTCCCAGCGAATGTGTACACATGGTTTTCCTCTGCGCATCTTCGCATTGTCCATCACATCATCATGAAGGAGCGTAAAATTATGGAACAATTCGAGAGCGAGTGCGGCGGGAAGTGCCAATTGGGGGTCTGCATTATATATGTCAGCGGCAATAAGAGTGAGGGCCGGACGCAGCCGTTTTCCACCCGAGGAGAGGGCATAATCAATGGGTTCGTACAACCCGTGCGGTTCTTTATTCCAATTCAGCCGAGCAAGTTCCTGTTTAATAGTTTCAAATGCATCCATGAGGAGACTCCTATAATTCTATATAAATTGGTCTTCGATGATATCGGTCAACACTTGTTTAATATCAAGATTGGCAGCACGCACTTGTTGCGGAATGAAACTGGTGGGTGTCATGCCAGGCGTTGTGTTGATATCCATCACATTGATGGTTCCGTCTTCCAAGATGATGTAGTCAGTGCGGATGATGCCCTTACAGTTTAATATTTTATAGATTTTGAGAGTGAGTTGTTGCACTCTATCCCGCAGTTCATCTGGAATGCGTGCCGGGGTTATTTCATCCGATTCGCCTTTATACTTGGCTTCATAGTCGAAATATTCGTTGTGGGTCACCACTTCAGTGAGCGGGAATGCCACTTCTTTTGTTTTAGTGCAATATACGCCACAAGTAACCTCTGTACCTTTCATGAAAGCTTCAACTATTACTTCTTCTCCTTCTGCATAGGCTTTATCAATGGCCGGTTGTATTTCTTCGATAGTTTTCACTTTGGTGCAACCATAGCTACTCCCCCCCGTATTTGATTTTACGAAACAAGGAAGCCCCACTCTATTGATGATTTCGGGGATAGGTAATGGCAGATTTTTCCTCAGAATGACCGATTTGGCAATGGATACACCAAAATTCTGCAAGTAGTGGTTGCAGGTGTATTTGTTGCAGGTGAGTGCAGCAGCCAACACGCCGCAGCAGGAATAGGGGATGCGAAGCATATCAAAGTATCCTTGCAGTTGTCCGCTTTCTCCGGGAATACCATGTATGGTAATATATGCAAAGTCGAACTTGGTTTTTTTGCCGTTCCATGTGAAGGAGAAGTCGTTTTTGTCAATATCGACAGTTTCAGTGTCAGAGACTACAGCTTTCCATTCTGCTCCGCGCAGTACGACAATTGTGATATTATAGAGTTTTTTGTCCATAAAGGACTGCAGTCCTGCGGCTGAACGCAGAGAGACTTCATGCTCGGAGGAGTCGCCTCCTGCCACTATCGCAATATTCCGTTTCATATAATCAATTTATTTACTTTTGGCGGTGATGATTTGGTTCATTTTTTTGTCATGACGGGTATGAGGAATAGAGTCCAACAACTGGAAATGATATGCAATTCCCACTTTCCATGCTTTCCCCCAATTTTTCAGAAGCCGGTCATAATAGCCTTTTCCTCGCCCCATACGATGCAAGGAGCGATCGAAGCCGACCCCCGGGATTAGCATCAAGTCCACCTTCCCCTTGTATGCCGGCGTCTGTGGCTCCGGTATGCCATATTTACCTTTTTTCAGGTTTTCTTCGCCCACATATTCTCTCAATTCAAGTCCGTTGCGATGTGTAACAGGCATTAGAAAACGCTTGTCTGAGATATCTCTATTTGTCAACAAGGGGAGGAGGTTAATCTCGTTGTGAATGGGATAATAAATAAGGATGGTGTGTGCCTGCCAGAAATGATTGGACTGAAGGATTTGCTCTATCACTTCGTTTGATGCCTTTGTTACTTCTTCGGTTGTCAAAATGCGGCGTTTCTGCTCCAACAAGGATCTCAACTCCGCCTTCTCTTTTTTGCGGCGGGAAGACGGAAAGAAGCCGATAAAGTCGTGTATGTATGATTCGAAAAGCATTACAGCAGGGGTAATAAATCCGTTTTTGTTAAACGCTGCGAAATTACTGCTTTATTTGGAATTATGCAAATGATTATAAAGATATACCTGTTGGCGGAATTCAACCTGCGTATATTTGATTCTAATCATCGGCATGTTGTCACTGCTGACCATGTAATTACTATGGTGTGGCCTGCTGAATCACTAACGAATCACTAATGAATCACTAAAGATTTATTGCCGTTATCTTGCTATAAACCGGCAGCAGAAGTACTACATCTTTATTTTGTCAATGAGGAAAGATATGCAGTCCAACCGCATCAAAGAAATGCCTTTGTAACTCTATATAAATCAACAAGAGTCTTGGGTTGCTCTTGGATTGCCCCAAACCTACGCCGCACTTAAAAATATATTTACTTGTTTTTTCTGACAGATACTGCCTTCCTACTCATCAATTTGTAAATTCATATCCTATCCCAATAGCGTACTCGTTTCTTCGTCGGGTAGTGAGCAGGATATCATCACCGCTGAATTCGGCGGAGCGGAATCGTCCCCAATCGTAGCGAAAGAAGAAGTTCAGTGTTCCCCTGTTTTTATCTTCTGCCGGAATCTTCCAGTTTACGCCTGCACAAGTACGCCAACGCTCTATATACTGGTGTCCATTCAGGCGGCAGTATTCATTGGCATTAAGTGTATTGGCGAGTTCTGTCCAGAGATACGGATTTATACCTTTGTTTTTGAAAGAGTAAGAGGTTTTAAGGAAATGGCGGAGTGTCAGTTGGTGTTGATTGGTGGTACGCCTATCTATATCGTCAAATCTCATATCCCACAATAGTCGTTCGCGCGCAACAAAACTCCAATTGCCCACTGTATATATGCCGATAACACCCCCATAGACACGGTGCTTGATAAAGTTGTTGGGGTCATTCCAATGATTGTTGGCGGCTTTAGAGGAAGAAGGTCCGGATATTTTGAGCATATAAGCCGCCTCTGTTTTCAGGTAAGGGAACGGGGAATAGACAAGTGAGACGGAAGTAAGCGACAGATCAAAAAGCGTGGAAGGAACAAAGGGAACAAAATCGAAACGCACATCTTCAAAGAGCACTATTGATAATTGATGCGGCAGAGGGTGTGTGTAAGTGAGGTCCAATCTTAATTGACCGACGTTTTCTGTGCGGGTGGTTTCTTCTGCATAGTTAATAGCCGCCAACGGAGCAGCCGACAGGAGCAAGCAGAGCAAGACTATAAGGTAATGTAGTTTCATTGGAGATGCAAAGATACATCAAATTTGCGATTTCACAAAATAATGTGTATCTTTGCAGGGTCAATATATCATATGCTATGACGCATTTATCAATGCGGTTGCCGCATATTTTTGTAAGTAATAATCAATCAAAATAATAATCAATCAAAATAGTTCATGAGACGTATCTTTCTTTCCTTTCTATCGTGTATGTGCTGCCTTGCAATATCCGCACAGGCGAAGTATGTTTTCTATTTTATAGGTGACGGTATGGGACCTAATCAGGTTCTTGGTGCCGAAATGTTGTTGGCGGAACAGCAAGGACGAATAGGTTATGAGCCACTATTATTCACTCAGTTTCCCATGTCCGGTATGGCACGGACATATTCCGCCAACAGCGGTGTAACCGACTCAGCGGCCGGCGGGACAGCTCTTTCTACGGGGAAGAAGACAACAAACGGTTTTGTAGGTGTATTGCCTGATTCCACCTCAGTGCCCACCATAGCTGAGATATTGAAACGGCGCGGTATGGCCGTGGCTATCTGTACCTCCGTCAGTATAGACCATGCCACCCCCGCTTGCTTTTATGCCCATGAACCCAGCAGAGAACGCTATTACGAGATAGGGACATGGCTGCCTAAATCCAACTTTGATTTTTTTGCCGGAGCCGGATTTAGGAAGCCCCAGAACAAGAAAGACAAGCATTCTCCGAACCTCTATAGTCTTGTGGAGGGTGCGGGGTACACTATGGCTCGCGGATTCGACGAATATATACAACTGCGCGACAGTGCCCAAAAGATGATTCTCATTCAGAAAGAAGACGGGCTACCACAAAACGAGTACAAATCAGCAGAGAGTATAGGTTTCAAGATTGACCAAACAGAGGGTGCACTCACATTGGAGCAGATAACGCGTGCCGCCCTTGACTTCACCCCACGCGAAAACGGCTTCTTCATGATGATAGAAGGAGGAATGATTGATTGGGGTTGCCACAACAACGATGCCAAAGCCGTCTGGTATGAGATTATAGAAATGGATAAAGCCATCCGTGTTGCATACGACTTTTATCTTGAGCACCCCGATGAGACCCTGATTGTTATAACCGCCGACCATGAAACCGGCGGACTATCGATGGGTCGAAACGACGAATATGTTCTCACCCTGAAGGAGCTTGACAGTCAGCAGTGTTCCGGTTTTGCTTTTGAAGAGAAGGTGTATGCCTATATTGACACACACCTGCAGAAGGGAAAACTCAAGAAACTGCCTGTTGAGTGGTTACGCAAAGCGTTGGAGGCCGACTTGGGATTCTATAGTAAATATCCACTCTCTGCAGATGAGGAGCAAGCTATTTTTAATTGCATTTGGTACCACTATGGCGTGAAGAAACAATTGAAGCCCACACTATATGCCAACGATTTCTATTCGCTGCAACATATTGTAACCCGCTTGATGGACAAGCAGGCGCATATAGAGTGGAGCACTTCCGGACACAGTGCTGCCAATGTGCCCGTTATAGCTATTGGCGCGGGAGCGGAACTTTTCAGTGGTTGGCAGGACAATACTGACATTATGCCAAAGATTCTAAAAGCTACAGAACAAAAGTAACAAGAAACATTTCGATTCGGTATATTTAAAATATTACGTCTATTCAGGCGTATTATCTTTGCTGGCGGAAGAGTTTTCTTTAATATTACAAAATCGGCATATCGGTCAAAACGGAATTGGGGAATGCCATGCATGAATGATTGTAATTTCGCACCACGAACGAAACGGCGTGGGGCTCTGCCACGAAACAATATTGCAGCGGATAATTTTGTAGATTCTTCTAAAAATCCCGTATTCCCATCCTATTATCCCGTAAAAAAAACAACAATTTATCTTTCTCTCTACCTAAGGCGAGATAGCAACATATAAGTTTTCAACATCAATTGCAATAGTTTCCCGTCACCCTTTAGTTAGAATTTATATGGGCTTTTGATGTTCCGATACCGCTACCTTAATGTATATTGTATGGAGTTGGTCGGGGATTGCGCGGTGTTTTGATGCGGTTGCCCTGCTTTCTACCTCCCGGAGGAGATATTCAATTTCTATATTGCGGCATATAAGTGTTTGTGGCAATGTAGTTTTCAGAGTCAGGACAGAAGATTTCTTCATTCATATTGCATAAAACATAGAAGTCAGATAATAATATTGATATAAGTTAGATAAGTATAGTAGAATTATAAAATTGCGTATAAGTATTTATATACCTTTTATGTAAATAAACTTGTGAAATTTTTGTGTAAACAAACATTCTATCGTTTTCTTGCTCTTACAACTATTTTGTTATACTTTTGCACCGTTTACGAAAATAATAAGATGCAACGTAACCTAAGCAAGATATTACAGAAACGGGATCTCTCTTATTTTCTTCCTTTTAGATATTCCGGGGTAATTTGACCGGTGTCCCGGTTATTACAGCCAATTTATGAATTAACAATATAAACCTTAAAAATTTTACCAAGATGAAAAAGTTTTTTCTACTTTTATCTCTCATTCTATCAGTAGTTAGTTTGAGTGTGAGTGCTGCAACCGAAGTAGCAACCTGTAACGGTGCTATTGGTAATGGTAACAAACAAGTTTATCTGTCTTGGAACACGGTGGACGTCAATGTCGTCATCACCCTCACCGGTCAGGACGGCGACCCGGCTGCGGCTTTCCGAGGCGGCAACGGTATGAACAACAACGGCTTCAAGGTCAACGGTGAGGCGATCACCAA
>CAJOPG010000135.1 GCA_905236355.1 Paludibacteraceae bacterium
CTATCGGAATGCTATTGCTCAGTTTCTGCTTGGATATGACCCTGTCTCGGATGGAGTAAAGAAAGGGGAAAGGGCGGCAAACTACCCACTGCTTTATCCCGATAGGTGACAAGCCATCAGATTTTAATCTTATCCGCCATAACGCACACAACTCCGTTGCCGACAAGACACATTATCCCGAAAGGAGAAGTGCGCACAATACATCCTAACTAACGGACATTATATGGGTATTACCGCACACGGGTATCGTTTTTATGCAGTTATAGACTGATTATTTGTCGTGTTTGTGTTCATAGAGGGCTTCCTCTACATTGATAATATAGTCGCCCATCTTCTCCATCTCGATAATGATATCCATATAGTTCACGCCGGTAGAATAGTCATATTCTTTGTCGGTGATATGCTGCATATTTTGTGTTTTGAGTTCGTCGCGGAAGTTGTTAATTTCGTTCTCCATATTAGTCATCTCGAGGAATTCGTCTTCCGTTATATTCTGTTTTTCGATGGCTTCTACCATTTTTGCTTCTGCGTTGCTTACGAGATGGAGCATCATCTCCAAGTTTTTGTTTTGATAGTTAGTATAGGCAATATGTCCGTCGTGTTTATGCCGAATATGTCGGGAGAGATTGTAGTTGGCGTCGCCTACTGATTCGAGTTCGCTCACGATACGCAGCATCTTGTGCACCTCATGTTTAGATTGTTCAGACAATCGTCCGTCAGCCACTTGGTTAAGATATTGCGCAATCTCGTATTCCATTCTGTCGCATATTCCTTCATACTTGTCAATTCGCGAGAATATTTTGGTAAACTCAACCTCATCTTTTTCGTTATAGAGGTCATGAATCATATTTATCATTCGCTGTGTTCTTTCTGCAAATACATATATTTCTTTCCAAGCCTGAAGGATTGAAAGTTCGGAGGTTGACATCAGACCACCGGAGATGAACTTAAGTTGGCTGTCGGTTTCTTTCTCTTCAGGTTTTGTAGGAATTATAACGGTTACCAGACGTTCGAGCCATGGTACAAATCCGATGAGAATACATGTGTTAGTCACATTAAACATGGTGTGGAAGGTTGCCAATATAGCATTAAGTTTGTCCGGTGAGACATCGCTTGGCACTCCGGGAGTGAAGTCCACATCCCACAACTGGCAGATGCCGCCTACGAACCAACGGAAGACGCAGAGCACCCAAATCACACCGAAGAGGTTGAACAACAGGTGCGCCAAGGCAGCGCGTCGTGCCTGAACCGAGGCAGAGAGGGCTACGATATTGGATGTGATGGTAGTACCGATGTTCTCTCCGAGTACCAATGAGATACCCATATCTATAGGTAGCACATGTGTTGAGCACAGGGTCATTGTTATTGCCATGATAGCAGCGGAAGACTGCACGGAGAAGGTCAGTATGCCTCCTATGAGCAGATACAGGAAATAGCTCCCATAGCCCCAACTTGATGTTGCCATAAAGAAGTTCTTTACCGGTTCCATTTGGTCGAGATGCATCTCTGTGGCGTTGATTTTGAGAGTAGTAAGTCCGAGGAGCATAAGCGCGAGACCTATAAGGAAGTCGCCGAGGTTAGCACTTTTCTTGGAGAAGATGAGTGCCACGGCAACCACGATGAGGGTATAAACAAGTAGTCTCAGGTCGAAAGAGCCTCCGCCGAGCACCATTATCCATGCAGTGAAGGTGGTGCCTATGTTTGCACCCATGATAACCGATATTGCCTGTCCGAGAGACAATATGCCTGCAGAGACGAAGCTTACCGTCATCACCGTTGTTGCCGTTGACGACTGTACGGCAGCCGTTATTCCAGCACCGGTAAGTACGCCCATGAAGCGATTAGTGGTCATAGTGCCAAGCACATTACTCAACTTGCTACCTGTCATTTTTTGCAGGCCTTCGCTCATCACCTTCATTCCGTACATAAGCATAGCAACGGAGCCGATGAGCGTTAGAATCTGTAAAACTAATTCCATAGATATAGTTGTGTTGGTTCTGTCATGATAAAAAAATGGTATAAACCAAGATAGGTTTATACCATTTGTGTATGTGTATGGTAGTTGTTTCCAGTTTGCAATAAGTCTCTATCTGCCTATTCTCAATAGTTCTTTGACCATCGTAGTATTCGTCAAGAGGCAATGCCACGGTAAATGAAGTTGCTATCATGAAGCATAGCACCGAAGCATATTTTCTGCAGAGATAAAACATAGCGCAAAAATATAACTATTTGTTGAGATATACAAGCGTCTTTGTATTTTTTTCGGGTAACCGCATTAAACCCCAAATCGGTCATTAGACTGTTTCACGCTTACACGACTTTCTTTTTGTTATCTTTTTTGCCGATTTTCAGTTACAATGGGACCCCA
>CAJOPG010000136.1 GCA_905236355.1 Paludibacteraceae bacterium
AACCCCATTGCGCCTTCAAACCGACAAAAAATCTAATCAAAAATAAAGCCATAATCATCTAAACGCTAATGACCGATTTGGGATTATAGTTTTTTGTCAGTTATTTGTAAAGTGCGAGTAAGTATATGGTAGTCATTATTCGGGCATAGTATTGGTTTAGAACTATCCAATAATCACCCAATAATCACCCAATAGCCCTATTGATTTGCAATGGGTTATAAAGGCATTTTTTTGGTGCGGTTGTCCTGTATAGGACTCCGTATTTTTGTACAATTCAAATAATGTATGTATCTTTGCAAAGCGATAAGGAGGATAAGGTGAGGAGGAAAAAGGGAAAGAGAAAGGGGGAATGAGAAAACGAGAGAAAACATACAATGAAAATGAAACACTTTTTTGAATATTATAATGAGATATTTCCGAAGCTGTGGGATGAGCCTGCATTGACAGATTATAATGGAGATAATGAGTACACCTTCGGTCAGTTGGCAGAAAAGATGGCCCGTCTGGGTGTGTTGTTCAAGTCGTTGGGTATAGAGCCCGGGGACAAAATAGCTCTATGTGCCCGCAATTGTGCCAACTGGGGAGTGAGTTATCTGTCAATAGCCGCCTATGGAAGTGTGATAGTGAGTATTCTGCAAGATTTTACGCGGGAAGACATTCAGGGATTAGTGAATCACAGTGACGCCAAGCTACTGATAGTAGGTCCGTATGTATGGAAGAATCTCCCGCATGAAGCGGAAGTCATCAGTGAGGAAATGCCCCAGTTGCATGCTATTGTTAATCTTGCAGACTTTTCGGTATTGTATCAGCGCGCAGGGGATGTACGTGTAAACAGCATAACCGACACCACACCTGCCTATAACGCTCTTTATCCCCAAGGTTTCAGGAAAGAGGATGTGCACTACCGCACCGACAACCTAGATGATTTGCTGCTTATCAATTATACCAGCGGTTCTACCGGTGCTCCCAAAGGTGTGATGTTGAGCTACAGAAGCCTAAGCGGCAACCTATACAGCGGGCATACCTACTTACCTAACCATCCGGGGCAGAAATTGGTATCGATGCTTCCATTGGCGCATATGTTCGGGCAGTTGGCAGAGTTTCTGTTCCCTCTTTCGGGCGGTTGCCATATATACTTCCTTGCCAAGACCCCTACCCCGACTCTGCTTATGAAAGCCTTTGCAGAAGTTCAGCCCTATATGATAGTGACGGTGCCGTTGGTAATAGAGAAGATATGCAAGCGTGCTGTGTTCCCTGTGGTCAACAAGAGTTTTTTCAAAAAGATGTGGTATGCTCCATTCGGCATCAGCAAGATTATACGCAGGAAGGTTAAGAAAAAGTTGTTGGATGCCTTTGGAGGTCATCTGCATTACTTCATTGTGGGTGGCGCCGCCATCAATCCTGAAGTGGAGAGACTGCTGTTGGACATACAATTCCCGTTTGTAGTTGGTTATGGTATGACAGAATGTGGTCCGCTGATAGGCGGCTGTTATGTGCACGAGTTTGTAGCCCGTTCTGCCGGTCACATACTTCCCTACAATGAGATAAAGATAGACTCTGAGGACCCATACAATGTGGTTGGTGAGATACTGGTGAGAGGCGCACATGTGATGACAGGCTACTACAAGAACGAAGAAGGGACAAAGGCGGCCTTTACTGAAGATGGTTGGCTTCGCACCGGCGATTTGGGTCTGATTGACGAGAAACAGAACATCTTTATCAAGGGTCGCAACAAGAATATGATATTGTCTTCCACCGGTCAGAACATCTATCCCGAAGAGATAGAGGACAAGTTGAACAATATGGACGGCGTTGTGGAATCGGTAGTAGTGGAGCGCGAGGGGAAACTGGTAGCACTTGTCTTCCCTGAGCAGCAAGGCGAACTCACTTTCCGCAAACCTCTTGTCGAACTAATGAAAGAGAATATAGAGCGTCTGAACGGACTACTGCCTAAATACAGCCAGATTGCCAAATTCGAGCTGCAAGACAAGGAGTTTGAAAAAACGCCGAAGAAGAGCATTAAGCGGTTCTTGTACAAGTGATTAAAACAGGGGCGACTCCGCATGGGATCGCCCCTATGATTTGCAATCTACATATTTGGCGGAGTTTTTATCTTTGATTTCCCCGCATATCAATGGTGCCTGAAGTTGTATGCATCAGCACTTCACCGTTGGAGATATACTTCCGGACGGATGTTTCCGTTTGAAGAGTTTCGGCGGATGTAGCAGTATGGACTTCTATATTCGTGGGGCAGAACACTACTTCATTGTAGAAATAGACGATACC
>CAJOPG010000137.1 GCA_905236355.1 Paludibacteraceae bacterium
GTGCTCCTAAGCCTATCTTATACGCCTCTTTTTGTAGTTCCTCTTCCAATGCAATATCACGAAATGCACGACCCGTCTCATCACCTGTTGTGGGCAGACTGTCGTAATAATGAGTGGAAGCCAACTTCACTGTCAACAGGTTCTTCTCTGCTGAAGTGCCACCAATCACAAATGCAATATGATAAGGAGGACAAGCCGCAGTGCCCAGAGTCCTCATTTTCTCCACAAGGAAAGGAACCAATGTTCCGGAATTCTGTATGCGAGCCTTAGTTTCTTGATATAAATAGGTCTTGTTGGCACTTCCACCGCCCTTGGTCACACAAAGAAAGCGATATTCCATACCTTCCGTAGCCTCTATATCAATCTGAGCCGGCAAGTTACATTTGGTATTTACCTCATCATACATCGTTAGAGGAGCGTTCTGCGAGTAGCGCAAGTTCTCCTCTGTATATGTCTTGAACACACCCTTACTCAATGCTTCTTCGTCTGAATAGCCAGTCCACACTTGTTGCCCCTTCTCTCCATGAATAATAGCTGTACCTGTATCCTGACAAAGCGGAAGCTTGCCCTTGGCTGCCACTTCTGCATTACGGAGAAAAGTAAGAGCTACATACTTGTCGTTATCACTTGCCTCCGGGTCACGCAGTATCTTTGCCACCTGCTCGTTATGCGAGCGCCGTAGCATAAAACTGACATCACGAAAAGCGGCATTTGCCATCGCTGTTAAACCATCCTTCTCTACCTTAAGAATGGGATGGCCTTCAAACTCGCTGACCGACACATAGTCCTTGGTCAGCAGATAATATTCAGTCTCGTCCTTCCCGAGCTGAAACATAGGAGCATACTTGAATTCCATATTATTGTTGTTAAAATATCATCTCATACACTTTGCAAAGGTACATTTTTTTTGTGACATTACAAAAAATACATTTTTTTTATTTCAGGTATTGCATAATTCAGAAAAACGCATTACCTTTGCACCCGCTTTTGAGGAAGAGTGCCGCCAAGGCGGCATTGGAGGAGGACTTCCTTGGAAGCATTTGACTTCCTAGCTCAGTTGGTAGAGCAACTGACTCTTAATCAGTGGGTCGAGGGTTCGAGCCCCTCGGAGGTCACAACAAAGGATTGAAGTTATAATAAAGAACAAGTTAGTAGTAAATAAACTGCTAACTTTTATTGTTTTTATAATATATAGCGAAACAAGAAATAGGCATAAATCCTGATCTACAGGTTATTGTGGACTCCGCAGTCCATCACTGCATAACTCAAGTCGCTTAAGAGTATCTTGGAATTGCACATTAATGTGTTGTTGTTCTATTTTTCTGCGGAACTCGCGCGGAGCATTTACTCCATGAAATGTTCACAGGACATTTTTCGGTGCGCCTGTTCCGCTTCTGCCCTTTTAATGGATGAATAATCAAGTTATTCGCTTTTCTGTGGATTATAGAAAAAGCGTGTAAAGATACTCAGAAATAAGCAAATTTCCGAGGAATATAAAGTATAATTCTGTAAACTTTTACTTTTTCGGTTATAACGCGCAAGGTTTAATTTTCTTGTGTTGGTCATTGACCGATTGTCGCCATGCTCTTTGCCTCAACGCCTTAATCTCAACCTTCGCCTTCGTGGTATCGCCGTCTGGGATAACGAGGACGAGAAGTTATATACAAATATAGTTTATTCAATTGGCCATGTCATTTCATGGCTATGCAATTTTTACCTCTCAGCACATTTTACATTTAAGGAGAAAATATCTGTCAAAACAAGAAATCGGGGTTCCTCTGTCGCACGGAGTGGACTATCTGCTTCATCTCCTGTTTCTTAATATCTTTTTGTGGCTCGGACTATCAGAAGTTTGAGCCCCGATTCCTGTTTTTTGTATAGTTATACCGATAAACTTTTTATTGGTTCGTTTTGTCTGACATCAGCATAAAAACATAATTTTGAGGGTTAAAAGTTGGTTATTTGAGAAAAAAACAATAATTTTGCAGGCGAACTATTAAATAGTTTCTACAAATGCTAATAGTTTCTACAAATGGTACAAGATCTTTATATTTTGATGATCACGGCAGGCGTTGTGGCACTACTTTTCAAGCTGCTCAAGCAGCCGGTCGTTTTAGGCTACATCGTAGCAGGAATCTTAGTCGGGCCGCATCTCTTTGGTGAGAACCTCGTCAATCCCGAGAACGTAGAGACATGGGGCAACATCGGTGTGTTGTTCGTATTGTTCTGCATTGGATTAGAGTTCCGTCTCAAGAACCTATTGGAGAGCGGCAAAGTGGCACTCATCGGTGCTGCCACCATCATCGGTGGTATGCTGCTGTTGGGCTTCGGTGTTGGCAAGTCTGCCGAGTTAGATACAATGAACTCGCTCTTCCTTGCCGCTATGCTCTGTATGTCATCAACCACTATTGTGATGAAAGCCGTTGATGAGGCAGGTTTAAGCAAGGCGCGATTCGTGAAAGGAGCAACGAGCATCCTTATCTTTGAGGACATCGTAGCCGTAGTACTCATGGTGTTGCTCTCCAGCATAGCTGTGAAGAATAGTTTTGAAGGAACGGTGCTACTTGAGAAAGTGGGAGTGCTCGCAATCACATTGGTGATATGGTTTGTGCTTGGAATACTGCTTATTCCCACTCTGTTCCGTTGGGTGCGCAAATATCTTAATGACGAGATTCTGATTGTTCTCTCGTTAGGTCTGTGTTTGGGCATGGTGCTAACCGCAGAGGAAGCCGGTTTCAGTAGCGCACTCGGAGCATTTGTCATGGGTATGATTCTTGCAGAGACCAAGGAGGCACACAGAATAGAGAAACTGATGACACCGCTAAAAAATGTGTTTGCAGCGATCTTCTTCGTGTCGGTCGGAATGATGATCGATCCTGCTTCGTTAGTGGAGTACTGGCCGTCTATCCTGTATGTGGCGGTAGTTATCATCGTGGGTATGATTGTGTTCGGCACACTGGGCTGCTGGTGGGGCGGAGAAACCCTGCATGACGCCATGCTCACCGGCTTCTCGTTCGTGCAAATAGGTGAGTTTTCGTTTATCATTGCTGCATTGGGTAGCAAGTTAGGCGTTACCGACCCCGTCATCTATCCGATAATCGTTGCCGCCTCGGTGCTAACTACATTCCTCACTCCGTATATCATGAAAGCGGCCACGCCCTGCTATAATTTCCTCTATAAACACGCTTCACCGCGTCTGAAAGCTAAGATAGATGCACGCGAGTTGGAGGTCACTAAAGCAGAGCAGACCGCCGCTACGGCAACCGAAAACAAAAACCCATCATCAGCCGACAAAGTGCGCCATGCGGTTCGCAAAACCGTAGTAACCAAGCGCGTAGTGGACTTGTTCTTGAAAAATATGAGCGAAAACGATGAGAAAGGTGAAAAGTAACAAGGTGAGAAACATGAAAAACATAACTTTTGTACTTGCACACTATCAACTAACCTGAAATATGATAACGGCACGCTCATCGCCGATGAAGACGGAGTATGGGCAGAACGCGTCCGGATCAAAGCCAATGTAAGCATAGGACTGGGATATATGGGATATAGTTCCTAAGAAAATTGAAAAATAAAAGGTAAAAATATGAAAAAACACGTCTTTTGTACTTTGTACTTAGTCACGTTGTCACTTCTCTCGGGTTGTGTAAAGATGCCGGAAGAGCAGCACACAAGTTATGAAACGCTTACGCTGTCGCGTGAGACGGTGACGGCTCCGTTGAGTTGGAGTGCTGCTATTCGCGGTACGGGCGATGTATCTATTGTATCGCGTTGTACGGGTATGCTCAACGAGATCAAAGTGAAGGACGGTCAGCGCGTGAAGAAAGGCGATGTGCTCTTCCTTATTGACAGTCGCAGCGCAGAGAACGTGTTGGCGCATGCGCAGGCTGACTTGCAGACCGCCATCGCCAATAGGGATAATGCCCGTCTTGAGGCAGAGAGCAACAAAGAGTTGGCAGCGCAAGGTATCATTGGCGATTACCTGCTGCGTAAGAGTGAGAACCAATTGCAATCTGCCGAGGCTGCGTGTCTTCAAGCGCGGGCTGTGGTGCGCGATGCCGAACTGAAACTGAATTATTGCACCATCAAGAGTCCTGTGGACGGTTTGGTAGGAAACATCCTTCCACATGTAGGCGATGTGATAGCCGAAGGCACTATGCTGACTCGTGTGGCCGGTGTGAGCGAGATGGAGGCCTCTTTCTCACTAACTGAGAGCCAACTTCATGCTCTTGTGAGCGAGTTAGGATCATTAGATGAGATATTGAAGGTTGTGCCACCCGTTTCGCTGCGGTTCAAAGAAGGTGGCGAATACGCATACAAAGGTCGTGTCACTAGTCTATCGGGAATGGTGGACCGGCAGACAGGTTCGATTACATGCTATGTGACGTTCCCTAATCCCAGGGGCGAACTGTTCTCGGGTATGCAGGGGACGGTGGTAATGCCCATCGAATGGGAAGATGTGATGCTTGTTCCGCTCACCGCTATTGTGCGTATTCAAGACAAAACATTGGTGTATAAGGTGGGCAAGGACAGCCTCGCTACCAGTGCTATCGTTTCAATTGAGGAACTTGGGGACGGCGCACGGGCTGTCATCACTTCAGGCGCAGAAGTAGGAGAAACCATCGTTGCCAAAGGTGCTGCTAATGTTCATGAAAACGACCGCGTAATCTGGTAAACTATGGCTAAAGGAAATATATTCGTAGATCGTAAGGTGATGGCGGTGTGTATATCACTACTAATCGCTTTGATAGGCTTTATTTGCCTTAAGACCTTACCGATAGAGCAATACCCCGATATAGCACCTCCAACGGTAATGATTGCCACATCCTATTCCGGTGCAGATGCCAATACGGTAATGAACTCGGTGGTGATGCCTATCGAGGAGGCGGTCAACGGTGTGGAGAACATGGCATATATGACCTCCGAAGCCAGTGCTACAGGCGATGTGAACATCAATGTCTATTTCAAGCAAGGTACCGACCCCGACATGGCGGCGGTCAACGTCCAAAACCGCGTCTCGGCGGCACTCGGATTGCTACCGCAGGAAGTGACCCGCGTCGGTGTCAAAGTAGAGAAAAGACAGAACAACATCCTCCAAATCGGTGCGTTAGTCAGCCGTGACGGTAAATTCGACAACGACTTCATAGCCAACTATATCGACATCAACGTCAAACCCCGTCTGCTACGTGTGACGGGTGTCGGTGCGGTACAAAATTTAGGCAACACCTACTCGCTTCGTATCTGGATGAAACCCGATGTGATGGCACGCTATGGGCTCGACCCGCAAGATATCTTCGCCGCTATCGGCAACCAGAACATGGTGGCAGCCACCGGCTCATTAGGCGAACAGAGCGGTAATACGTATCAGTATAACCTTGAGTACAAAGGACGTTTGCAGTCGATTGAGGAGTTCGAATCCATCGTCCTGCGAACCTCCAACGGCAATGTATTGCATTTGAGAGATGTGGCAGATGTGGAACTTGGGGCATTAAGCTACAGTTTCTCCTCGCGTGTGGATGGTCAACCCGGCGTGGCGTTCATCATCAACCAGGCCCCCGGTGCCAATGCCACACAGGTCAATGCTGCTATCAACGACCTGTACAACGACCTGAAGAAGACTATGCCGGCAGGATTGGAATTTACTATCCTGCAGACCTCCGATGACTTCCTCTATGCCGCGATTCATAATGTGGTAGAGACTCTTATTATCGCTATTTTATTGGTGATATTGGTGGTGTATTTCTTCTTGCAGGACTTTAAGGCGACGCTTATTCCGTCTATCTCTATTATTGTATCGCTGTTGGGTACATTTGCGGTGGTGAAAGTGGCAGGATTCTCGCTTAATATATTGACGCTCTTTGCCCTTGTACTGGCTATTGGAACGGTGGTGGATGATGCGATTGTCGTCGTCGAAGCCGTGATGGCGAAGATGGAAAGCGGCTATACGTCTGCTTACAAAGCCACCAAAGATGCCATGAGTGAAGTCTCTGTAGCCGTCATCAGCTGTACGCTCGTCTTTATGGCGGTGTTCATCCCCGTGACTTTTATGCCCGGCACCAGCGGCACGTTCTTCACCCAGTTCGGTATCACAATCGCTTCATCCGTAGGACTTAGTTGTATATCGGCGCTAACCCTCTGTCCGGCTCTGACCGCGATGCTCTTCAAACCCAAGAAAGAAGAGACAGGTACAAAAAAGAGTTTCAGTCAGTATGTCAAAGAGGCATACGAGGCAGGTTACAACGCCATCCTTGGCAAATATAAAAACGGTGTGACCACGTTTCTTCAGAAACCTCATCGTGCATGGCTATGGCTCATTGCTGCCGTGATAGTTATGGTGTTTACCATGCGCGCACTACCCGCCGGACTTGTGCCGCAGGAGGACCAGGGAGTCATCTTTGTTGATGTTACCGCCCCGGCAGGTTCACCGTTAGTGGAAACAGATGAAATAATGGCTCAGGTGGAAGAGCATGTGCTGCGACTCGAAGAAGTGGAAAGTTATGCCAAAATCTCAGGTTTCGGACTATTGTCGGGTACAGGCGTCAGCTATGGTACACTCATCGTTCGTCTCAAACCATGGGACGAACGCAAGGGTATGAATCATTATATTGATATGGTGATGTACAAACTCTACCTAAGTTGTGAGGACATTAAGGATGCACAAATCATCCCCTTCCAGATGCCGCAAATACCGGGTTATGGTAATAGTAACGCCATTGACCTGCAGATGGAAGACTTGCAAGGTGGCGATATGTCAAAGTTCAACGAGGTAGTGAATAATTTCCTTGCAGAAGTGCAGAAACGCCCGGAAGTGCAAATGGCTATGTCACTCTATTCGGAGTCGTTCCCCAAATACAAGGTGGATGTCAATGCCACGCAATGCGACCGAGCAGGTATCTCGCCGGATGTGGTACTCAACACCCTTGGCGCATATTGCGGCAGTGCGTATATCAGCAACTTCAACCAATACGGAAAGGTCTATCGTGTCATGGCAGGTGCCGCTCCCGAGTACCGCCTTGACCCCAATTCGCTCAATAACATATTTGTGCGCATAGGCGATAAGATGGCGCCTATTGCGCAGTTCCTCTCCCTCACGCCTGCCGTAGGTTCAGCTACGCAGAAGCGCTTCAACCTCTATCAGTCTATTGCCTGTTCCGTGCAGCCCAATGCAGGATATAGCGAGGGCGATGTGCAGCGCGTGATTGCCGAGGTGGCTAAAGACTATCTGCCTGCTGGCTATGGTTACGAATATGGTGGTATGAGCCGCGAGTTGGAAGCTAATAGCAAATCAAACCTCACGATGCTTATCTATCTTGTTTGTATTCTGCTTATTTATATGATTCTTGCTTCGTTATACGAATCATTCTTCATTCCTTTGGCTGTGTTACTCTCTGTTCCTTTCGGACTGATGGGTTCGTTCGCACTCTCATTGCTATGCGGGCAGCAGAATAATATCTACCTGCAGACAGGTGTGATTATGCTCATCGGTCTGCTCGCCAAGACAGCCATCCTTATCACGGAGTTTGCCGTCGAGAAACGCAAGCAAGGTATGCCGATCGTGGAGGCTGCATTGAGTGCCTGCGAGGATCGTCTGAGGCCTATACTTATGACCGTTGTAACAATGATTGCCGGTATGATTCCGCTTATCATCGAAGGAGGTGCCGGAGCCAACGGAAACCGTGCACTTGCTATCGGCGTCACCGGCGGCATGGCGGTTGGCACACTCGCTCTGGTCTTTGTCGTGCCCGCATTCTATATCATTTTCCAAAAAATGCACGAAAGATTTCAAGGCGAAGAGATTCAGAAGAATCAGAGTACTCCGGGTTCTCCGAACAATCCGAATATTCCGGGGTCTCCGAAAACTCCGATGATTGCTGTCCTCGCTGTCAGTACCTTGCTGTTTAGCTCCTGCGGCATCTTCAAGCAGTATACCCCGGCAGAGTCACCGGTGCAGGATAGTTTGGTCACTACCGTCAACGAATCCGATTGGAGGACATACATTGAAGACTCTATGCTACGCAACTTGATTGACACAGCGCTCGCCAATAATGTGAACTACCGTTCGTCCCTCTTGGCAATCAAGGAAGCCGATGCACGACTCAGGGCCGCTAAATTAGGCTACTTCCCCACTTTAGCCCTTTCGCCGACTAATGTGGGCGTGGCAGGTACCGTTACCCCGGGTAGCGGTGCTTCGGGAGTCATGCTCTCCTACCAAGTGCCGCTATCCCTCAACTGGGGTGGCGAAGGCTTCGGTACAATCACAAACCGCAAACGCCAAGCACAAGTCCTTCGTGAACAAACCGAAGATAATCGTGCTGCCGCACATGCCAACCTCGTAGCAACCGTAGCAAGGTTATATACCCAACTCCAACTGCTCGACTATCAAGCGGTCATAATTGATTCTACCGAACTCATTTGGCAGCGCATGTTAGAGATTCAGCGCGTACTCGTCAAGAATGGACAGGCCTATTCGCCCTCTGTTGGGCAGATGGAAGCATCGCTCATCAACATACGCATTCAACGCAAGCAACTCATACAAGAAATCCACAGCCTCGAACTCGCCTTTTGTCGTCTCCTCAACGAAGAACCCCACGACATACAACGTTCCCCATGGACAAATTACTCGTTCGGGACATGGACACTTCAACCAATTCCCGCCTCACAACTCAGTA
>CAJOPG010000138.1 GCA_905236355.1 Paludibacteraceae bacterium
CACCTCCCCCGTACCCCACTCCGCTTTCATCAGACCGCGGAGGAAGATACCGGTATAGTTGCCGTTCTCCCATTTATAGTTGCCCTTGCGAATGTCCTTGTCGCTGAAGCGCTCATAGACGGCGCCGAGGCGGTCGTTATAGGGAGGATCGAGGAAACAGACCGCGCCTTCGGAACAACCGAGTGTGGCATTGACCGCACCAGAGTTGTCGTAACTCGGTGCCAGACAGCAACAATTCCATGCGCTTTGGGTGGAAGAAAAATTGAAATACTCGGAATAAGTGTATGCGAGGAAGGGCATGTCCCGCATCCAGCCAGCATTGAGTTGCCCGTTCTCCATAGCGAACGCCATAACCACCTCCGGGCAGGTAGTATTGGTAACATGATAGATGTCGCGGTAGTCGCCAGCTATGCTGTAGGTTCCATACGTGCCGTTGATGAGTTCTTGTGCGAGAATGGCGCACTCTTCAAACCGCGGCGTGCCAGTAAAGACTTCGGAGTTGAGCAGCATACGCATCTTAATCATACGGTTCACCGCCTGATTCATACGGTTGCGTGTCGCACCCGACCCATCCTCGACAGGCAGGTAGGGATAAGTTTCGTCCAACTCAGTGCAGATGAAATCATACACTTTGAGGCATCCCTCGTGGAAATCTACATCCGCCGAACCCGGGGTTGTGCCGTCATCCACAGTAAAGAGAGGAATAGCACCACCCCATATCTCGAAGCAATTGTAATACGCCCAAGCACGCAATGTGCGCACTTCGGCAATATAGGAAACCATTTTGTCATTGGTCATACCCAATTCGGCGGCGTTCAGTTTCTGCAAGTCTCCGATGAGTGTGTTGCATAGACCTATTGTGGACCAAGCGGTCTCCCATGTGGAGCGTATAATTTTTGACTCGGCAGTCCATGTATGGGTAGAGATAACTGTTTTCTCCCCCTCATCATATCCCCACAATCCGCCGTTCCACACACGCCAGACAATCTGGTCGGCGGAGAACTCGTTCAAATACCAGAAATACTCCAGATAGCTCATTGCGGCATTGCCGTAGATAGCGGCTACCGCACCTTTGACCGATGCCTCGTTCTGGTAATAGACGGTGGCATCAATGCGATCATAGACTTGTTCGTCCATGTTGCAACTCACAAAAGTACAAAGTAACAATGTACAAAGTACAAAGGCTGCTATTTTATATATTGTTCTCATAATTAATGCAGATTAAGGGTTACACCTAAACATAACTGTGTGGCGGTGGGATAGGCGGACGATACATCCACGCCCGGTGTGATGCCGGTGACAGCCACAATAGATGGGTCATTGCCGCTGTAGCGGGTCATTGTACAAATATTCTTCGCAGTCAAATAGAGTCTCAGACCATCCACCAGTTTCTCCTTCCATTTGAATGTATAACCAAGGGTTATGTTATCCAGTTTGAAATACGAGCCGTCTTCGAGAAAATAACTGCTGATAACACCGCCGCCTGTCTTGATATATTTATCGGAGGTGTAAGCCGTGCGTAGCACATTGTCACTGCCACAGCCGGAGAGCCCCATACCGTACTTTCTCATATTGAAGATATCAAAATCGAATGCTCCAGTAAAGAGAACGGCAAGGTCGAATCCGTAGAACTCAAAATTATTGGTCCAGCTCAGCGTATGTTTGGGTGCGCCGTTGCCAAGATATCTCTTCCATGAAGCGTCGGCACTTCCTACCAGTTGCGCATCGCCGTTATTGTCATAGACGAGCATATTGCCGTTCACGTCTATGCCCGCAAACTGATAGCCGAAGAACTGACCGATTTCTCCGCCTTCCTCTACACGGAAGAAATACTCGGAAGTACCGACACCAGGTTTCTGGTAGAGTTCCAAATAAGACGCCTGATAGATATCATTCGACAATTTCGAAAGATATGTGCGCCCATACGCATAGTTGATACCCATGTTCCATGAAAATTTTTTTCCTGTGAAGATATCGCCGTTTAAGCTGACCTCCACGCCTCTGTTGGAAGTTGTACCCACATTGACGAGGATTGAGTTATATACATACGGTGGCTGTGGAGCGGTATAGTTATACAGCAGGTCCGGCGATCGGCGGATGTAGTACTCAATTGATCCGCGCAGTCTATTCCAAAGGTCAAAATCCAATCCGATGTTATAACTCTCGGATTTCTCCCAACTGAGTTGCGGGTTGGCGTTGGAAGAAGGAGCATAGCCTGTCACCCAAGCGCCGTCCATGAAATAAGGATAGATGTCATGTCTGGTGTCGCCGACCATGTAATAGGTGCTATAGGTAGCCAGGGACTGATACGGGCTGCCGGGTTCGCGTCCTGTCACACCATATGAGAAACGGGGCTTGAGGCTTTTGAGAACCCCCGATGCCGGTTCCATGAAGTCCGCACTCATCATTTCCCAAGCGATGGAGGCCGAGGGGAAGTTACCCCAACGGCTTTTGACGCCAAACTTGGTGCTCGCCTCACGGCGGATAGAAGCGGATACGAAGAGCATATCATGCCAATTGTAGTTGATACGTCCGAAAAATCCGAAGAGGGAGTTTTGGCTTTTACCGGTCCACATGCCTGCTGTTCCGCTTGAGAGCCATGTACCGGCACCTATTTCATTCCAAAGTGTATTGTCGAAAGTAAAATCGCGGTTCTCTGCGCCAACCTGCTCCCACGTATGCTGTTCCCAAGAAGTACCCGCCACGAAACGCAGGGTATGGTCGTTCCACTGGAAGTCATAATTAAGCAGCCAGTCCAAGTGGTGGGTCTGGTCCTTCTGGTAATTGACATTTGCGCGTCCCTTGTACCCTCCCCAATAACTCTCGTTGGACTTGGATGATGCATAGGTATTGCCCTTCAAGTCGTTGTAATCAAGCGAATAAGCGATTGATGTATTGAGGTTGTGATGCTCATCGGAATAGAGTTTGAGTTTGAGTCCTACATTAGCCAACATATAGAGACGTTGTCCGTTGGAGGTTGTCTCTTTGAGGCGTGTTACGGGGTTCACCGCATCGGTAACACCCGTGGGCTGGTAATAGGAACCATCCTCGTTATAGACAGGCATGGTTGGGTTCATGCTCAGCGCATTATCTACTTGATTATTGTCACCCCAAGTTTCGTTCACACGGCGACCTGCCAGTGAGGCAGAAATAGTGAGATAATCTTTCAACACTTTCTGCTCCATGGCGAAACGACCACCGTATTCGCGACGCGCTGAAACGATGTCAAGACCATTCGCATCCTTATAGTTGAGCGAAGCGCTATAGCTTCCGCCCTTGACCGAAGTTGCCACATTAATATATTGGTTTATATCGTATGCAGCCGGACGCGTGATTTCGGAGTACCAGTCAGTATTGTAGCCATAGTCAGTACCGCGCCGTGAACGTCGGAACTCATCCGCGCTCAAGACCTCCATATGTGGTTTGGCTACATTGGTGCCGAAATAGGAGTCATATGTGACGGCAATACGTCCCTGCTCCGACGAACCTTTCTTGGTGGTGATAAGTACAACGCCATTGGCACCACGCGTACCATATATCGCAGCTGATGCAGCATCTTTCAGCACCGTGATAGACTCAATGTCCTGTGAGCTGAGGTTGCGTATATCTCCACCGGCTATACCGTCAATAACATATAAGGGTTCGTTGCTGCCAGAGAGCGAACCTGCACCGCGGATCTGCAGGGACGAAGAGGCATTCGGGTCAGCGGCGGAGGTACTATTTACCGTCAGACCTGCCACCTTACCATTCAGCATTTCCATCGGATTGTTCATCGGGCCTTTGACGAAATTCTTACTGTCCACCTGAACGATGGAACTCGAAACCTCTTTCTTGCTGAGACTTCCGTAACCGATGACTACCACTTCCTCCAACTCTTCGCTTTCGTCAACGAGGGCGACGCGCATGTTCTGCGTTGCGGGAAGGGTTTGTGACCTATAACCTATGTAGGAGAACTCCAGCATGGTGCCCTCGGTACATGTGATTTCGAAATTACCATCAAAGTCGGTAATCGTTCCTATGGTTGTTCCCTGCACATACACAGAGGCACCAATCAGAGACTCACCGCCAGTATCAGTGACAACACCGTGAAAGGTTTGTGTTTGTGCGCTCACCATCACTGCCAACCATAGAAACGTGATAATGAGAATTTTTCTTTTCATGATATTAATAATTTGATTTTAATATTAAGTGGTCAAAAATCAGCAATCAAATTAGCAGCAAAGCCTCCCCCCGGAGCCATCCGTACGCGGATTGTATCACTTGGTGTGACCTCTCTTTCCTCTATAATATACGCGTATGGGTGCGTTTCCCAGTCCGCCTCCTCCGCATCGCGATAGAGTGTCAACTTGTACTTTGTTTTTTGAACATTGTCACCTTGTACATTCAGGAAGCTCAGTGGAAGAGTTACCTCACGCGCTTCCTCGTCAGTAATACCGCCCATGTACCAATTGTTCTGTCCCCTTTCTTGTCGTGCAAAGATGCAGTAGTCGCCTATCTTGCCGTCCACAAGAAGAGAACGCTCCCAGTCGCACGGCACCCTTTCGATGAAATGAAAAGCATCGGGGTAAGCGGTATAGTGCTCCGGCAGGTCGCATGCCATTTGTAACGGGCTGTAGAAGCAGACAAACAGCCCCAACTGGTTCATCAAAGTGGAATGGACACGTGTAGTGGGAATGATGGGATTTTCGAAACGGAACACACCCGGAGTATAATCGACCGGTCCCGCCATAATACGTGTAAACGGTAGAATCGTCACATGCTCACATGGATTCCCTCCATCGTCAGACCATGCGTTCCATTCTTGTCCGCGCACCCCCTCCTGACTCATCAGATTGGGGTACGTACGTTGCAAACCGGTGGGCATCACCGGCTCATGGTTATCAATCATAATGTGGTATTTGGCGGCAGTCTCAATCACCTTGCGATAATGTCGCACCCCCGACTGACCTTTATTCCATTGGAGTCCATCTCTCGTGCGGATAATCGGTGCTACATAGCCAGTTTTGATAACATGAATACCATTTGCCTGATGGTAGCGATAGATTGCATCCAGATCGGCTTCATAGTCTGCGGCATTACCGCCCGTTTCGTTATGCCCAACTATCTGTACGCCGAGGCTGTCTGCCAAGCGGCTCAAATAATCCATATCCCAATCAGGGTAAGGTGTAGTGAAATCAAAATGTTTCCAATCCTCCCATCCGCGGTTCCATCCTTCGGCTAACACAGCGTCTATCCCATGTTCTGCTGCAAAACGCATATAGTGCTCCATATTTCCCGTTGTGGCTCCGTGCTTAGGTCCTTGTTCCCATGTCATAGTCTTGATATGCATTCCCCACCAGATACCCATAAACTTCATCGGGTGTATCCAACCGGTATCGTCTATTTTACAAGGTTCATTAAGGTTAAGCATGATACGCGAGGCTGTCATCTGTGGCAGGTCATGAGCCAAGATAACGAAGCGCCATGGCGTGTTGAACGGTATCATCTCGTATGCCTTGACCTCCATCGGCTCAGTGTTGCTATCAAGCCACGGAGTGAGATATGTAGCGAGCATTCCTGCGTGTGCGTACAAGTTTTGTGCAGGATAATCGTATAAAGCGGCTTCGTGCACGAAAGCGTAGTTACCATCCGGCAGTTCTATTGTTATAGGAGAGCATACCGTATCAAGTGAGGCAACGGGCTGTTTGCGCCATAACCCTTCATAGTACTCTGTGCGCCAGGGAATGGACCATGCCATACTTCCCTCTGCAAAACGATAAGCAGTGTGCTCATCGGTGATAGTAAACTGACGACTATTTTGCTCGGGGAAGACATAACGGAAAGCAAAACCATCGTTCCACGCGCGAAACTCTAAATTCATCAGGATGCCTGATTCGTGACAAAGTTCAATGGTCAAACGGTTGTGGGTATCAGAAATGAAACGCTCTTCTCCCCATACTGTTTCCCATGTGGAATCGTATGCAGACTTTTTTGTACCCTTCACCTTAAAACCATCCGTTAACCTTTGTTCCTTCGTTTCCAATCCGAGCGCAGACCAGTCAATAACGACTTTATCGTTTTGCACTGCTTGATACTGCGGTTCCCCTGATAATGACAAACGGAAAGAAACAACCAAACTACCATCCGGCGATGTAACTGACGGAGATTGTTTGCAGGAAAGCAGACATATTGCGGAAAATACGAAGAGAAGAGTGCGTTTCATAGTATTTTTTCGGTTTGACGATTGCAAAATAACACAAAATATTTTACATGAATAAATAATCTTTGAAAAATCAAGAAAATATTACTGATGTTTTGCTCTGAAATTTGGTTGTTTCAGAACAAATAATTAACTTTGCCGCAAATAATGTATCCCTATGAAAAGAATTTTTATTTTGTCCGTTTTTCACCTATTATGTCTCTTCCCTGTTTTTTCTCTAAATATGTCGATGAAATCAGACATTTCGAGACTTGATGAGGCAATACTGAATTGTCATATTTTCGAGGCGGAAAAGCGGCAACGTATATCCGAGTTGGAACATGAAAGTTTCCTTGCAGACAAGGGTGGATACAGCGACTATGAAATCAATCGTTTTTTATATGAAGAATATAGATCATATAACTACGATACTGCGCTTGTTTTTGTAGAGAAAATGGAGTCTGTGTTGCAAGAGTCGTTTGACTCCGCACGCTATATTGACTGCCGTTTGTGTCGTGCATTTGTTTTTCTGTCCGGCGGGTTGTTCAAAGAGGCTTTTGACATCCTTGAACCGATGGAAGATATGCATTACGACTTAACAGACGAGTGGTATAACACATACGCACGTCTTTTGTGGGATATGTCAGACTACGCCAGCGGTGAACTTTCTGCCGATTATAACGATCGGGGTTGTTTGATTATGGAGCAGCTTGTAAAGCGCCATAGTCCTGCTGATTCTGCCGCATACTGGTTACCGCTGGCCACTATTGACCTCAGGCGCACGGAGTTCAAGCGCAGTATAACACGCTTTGAAGAAGCTTTGAAGGATAGAAGTCTAACGGAACATGAAAAGGCAGTGATATATAGTTCTATCGGCTTTCTCTATCGTGTAACCGGAGATAAAGAATTGGCTCTGCACTACTATATAGATGCCGCTATATGTGACTGTCGGAGTTGCACCTATGAGGCCGTAGCCCTTCGAATGGTGGCGGAAATGCTATTTGAGCAAGGTGAGACAGAATTGGCAGACAAGTATATCCGTATCGCTATGGCTGATGCCCAACGCTATGGAGCCCGCCAACGGTTGGTCAGTATATCTCAACTATTGCCTATCATTGAGCAGACATTTTCAGATGAAATACATCGTCGCACAATGGTAGCTTACTCTCTGTTTGCGATTGTGTTGTTGTTGCTCATACTATGCGTAGTAGTATTGTTTCTGCTCATTAGACGCAACAAACTGATACGTACGGCGAGACATACTATTGACAACGTCAATAGTAACCTTATAGTAGCCAACAAAGTAAAGGAAGAATTACTAAGTTCGTTGCTGGTAGGGCAGTCGCAGTTTCTCAACGCAGTTGACCGTTATCAGCAGCATGTGAAAAAAGCGGCCATGGAAAGAAGATATAA
>CAJOPG010000139.1 GCA_905236355.1 Paludibacteraceae bacterium
ATAAAAAGCAACATCATCGCCTTTTTCAGAGACTCCGAGGATTTATCCCCGAGGGCTCTTTGTTTGTGTCGCTATGCGCCACCGGCTCCCCACTCTCCATTTTTCTTTTTTTTTGCCTGCCTCTATCTGTCCGTCAAAAGAAATTTTGCGGAGCAAAGACAAAGACGTGAGTGGTGCCGAACTCCTTATTGGGGGAAAGAAAAAAATCGTTCGATTGTTTGGAAAAAGTGCAGAAATAAAGGACTGAAGAGTAAAAGAATGTGAAAAAAATGCAGAAAAGTAAAGAAAATTTGAATTTTGTTGTCTAGAAATTTGTGTATGTGGTTGAAAAGTGGTAATTTTGTGTCGAAAATAGAAAACATAGAAAGCACTTTCTGTTTTCCTTTACAACAAAAATGACAAATGAGCATCGAAGAATGGATAAGAAATAGAGAGCGGCACGGACTAGTAACCTTTTCTGCCGCAGAGGTACGCGAAGCATTCTCCACCCACTCGCCTAAAGGCCTAAAAACCGAATTGGGACGCATGGTGAAACGAGAGAGGATTATTGCCGTGTATAGAGGGTTCTACGTAATTGTTCCGGTACAATATCAGCTAAAGCATATTGTACCGCCGCAATTCTATTTAGATGCGCTCATGCAATATATCGGCAAGCCTTATTATGTATGCCTGCTCTCTGCTGCCACGCTATACGCTGCTGCTCATCAGCGCCCAATGCAGTATCAGGTAATGACTATCATTCCGCGTATATCAATGTCGAATAAGTATCCGTTAATTAGTTGGAATTATCGGACTGAGATTCCCGAACACCTACTGGTTACCAGAAATGCAGAAATGGGCATATTGCGTTATGCATCTCCGGAATTGACCGCAATTGACTTGGTGCAGTTTGCTGATCATGTAGGAGGCTATCAACGCGCCACTACAGTACTGGCAGAATTGATAGAATCCGTCGATATGCAAAAGATGGAAGAGGTAATTCCATATACAACCACAGCTACCATTCAACGATTGGGTTACTTATTGGAATTTGTGTTGGAGGAACAAGAGAAGTCGGATAGTTTGTTTACTTTATTAAAAGCACAAACGCCGAAATACCACACCATCTGCATGAGCAATTCACATTCTCCGCGAGAAGACAACCAATCCAATCGCTGGCATGTAAACATGAATATTGATATTGAAATAGATGATATATGATTGATCGAGCCTCTATTATAGCATGGAACGAACATGCACCCTGGATAGAACCATTCATGGTGGAACAAGATTTGATTATTTGCCGCGCTTTGGTAGATATCTTCAGTGACGAGTTTCTACGCGAACAACTGGCTTTCCGCGGAGGCACTGCCTTGCATAAACTATACTTGCAACCACAGCCACGCTATAGCGAAGACATCGACCTTGTGCAGATTCATCCGGGTCCGATCAAGCCCATTCTATATCGTCTGGGGGAAGTGCTCAATTGGTTGCCTGACCGTGTCACGAAACCTCGCCGTTTCAACAACACAATGGTCTTTCGTTTGGAGTCAGAGATTCCTCCTGTTCAGCCTATCCGTCTGAAACTGGAAATTAACTGCTATGAGCATTTCAATGTATTGGGATGGCAGCATATCCCTTTTGCAGTTGGAAACAGATGGTTTACCGGACAATGCCAACTGACCACTTATGCGTTAGAAGAACTTCTCGGCACCAAACTGAGAGCACTATATCAACGAAAGAAAGGTCGCGACTTGTTTGATTTATATATTGCGCTTCAATCTCCGGATGTCACTATTAATCTTGATAATGTTGTGACTTGCTATCAACGATACATGGAATTTGTTGTTGAGAAAGCACCTACACACAAGCAGTTCATCCAAAACATGGAGTTGAAGATGCAGGACGATGAATTTTTAGGTGACACTCATCATCTACTTCGAAATGGTTCAACCTTCGACCCATATGCGGCATATGATCTTGTACGCGAATTATTAATAGATAGATTGCAGAAATAATTCATGCTCACCATGGACATAGATTGGTAAAAAAGACCGTCTAACGACTGACAGACCGCTTTACTGACAGATCGTTTGCATTGTTAGACCGGCCTGCGGCCTGTTAGACGGAATTAGTCCAAAATGCCCCAAAATAATCCAAAAATTGTCGGATACTATCCGACGTAA
>CAJOPG010000140.1 GCA_905236355.1 Paludibacteraceae bacterium
AAGGGAAAACTGAAACTGAGAGGTTCGCTTGACAAAGCGGGTCTGTTAGGGAGAAGTCAATATTGGAACAGAAAGAACTGAAGAAAATCAGATGGAGTCACGATGGGAGATACAGGTGCTGAATCCGCAACAGATAATGGTGCGTGATTGTCTTGCGAAAGAACTGAACATTAGCAAAACGGCCGCTGCACTATTGGTGAGGCGTGGATTGGAAACAGCTGAACAGGCCCGAACCTTCATACGCCCTTCGCTTGAACAGTTACACGACCCGTTTTTGATGCGTGATATGGACAAGGCTGTGACCCGCTTGTCAGCAGCCATCGAGAAAAATGAACGCATCCTGATTTATGGTGATTATGATGTTGACGGAACTACTGCAGTCGCACTTGTATATACCTTCTTATACAAACACTATCAGAACATTGATTTCTACATTCCTGACCGTTATAAAGAGGGATATGGTGTATCCTTCCAAGGGATAGATTTCGCCGCTGAAACCAAGTGCAAACTGATTATTGCGCTTGATTGCGGTATTCGAAGCATTGACAAAGTGGAGTATGCCAAGAACAAGGGTATTGATTTTATTGTTTGCGACCATCACCTTCCCGGCGACAACATTCCGGACGCTATTGCGGTTTTAGATGCAAAACGCAAGGATAACACCTATCCCTTCGAAGAATTATCGGGGTGCGGAGTCGGCTTCAAACTGATGCAGGCGTATGCCATTAGGCATAATATTGCAAAAGAAGAACTTCATTCCATATTAGGTCTGACTGCTATGTCAATAGCGTCTGACATAGTTCCTGTGATTGACGAAAACAGAGTATTGGCTCATTTCGGGATTTGTCAACTTAATGAGCATCCGTCAATTGGTCAACAACAACTGATGCAACTATCAGGTATTGGACAGGGGAGACTCCAAATGAATGATTTATTATATCGCATCGGACCGCGCATCAATGCTTGTGGCAGAATCCGTTCCGGCAGAGAGGCTGTTCAGTTGCTCATTACCACAGATCCGCAAGAAGCAGCAACCATCAGCAATATCGTCAATGAGAACAACGAGACCCGACGGTCGTTTGACCAAAGCATCACTGCGTCTGCATTAGATATGCTACGGTCAGATCCGGAGAACGACATGCGTTGCAGCACAGTAGTATGCGGGCAACAATGGCATAAGGGAGTGGTAGGAATTGTCGCCTCCCGATTGATAGAAACCTACTACCGCCCGACTATAGTTTTGACAGAACAAGACGGTATGGTGAGCGGCTCGGCCCGTAGCGTAGGCGGCTTTGACATATATTCCGCCATTGATTCATGCAGCGACTTGCTTACCAACTTTGGCGGACATATCTATGCTGCAGGATTGTCGATGAAGTCAGAAAATTTGGAACCATTCAAAGAGAGATTTGAACAGTATGTGGCTACCCATATTCTCCCAGAACAGAAGCAACCCATCATACAAGCGGAAGCCGAAATAGATTTTGCAGATATCACCGCGCCGTTTTTCAATGTTATCCGTCATCTTCAACCCTTTGGTCCCAAGAACCCCTGTCCGGTGTTTGTTACACGCAATGTGTGCAACTATCGCTATACTCGGGCAGTAGGGAAAAATGCGGAGCACTTGAAGCTCGATGTAACAGACAGGACAGGTGCAATGCAAGGCATTGCCTTCGGTCGGGGAGACCTGGCTAATGATCTTTGCAACGGGAAGAATGCGGACATCTGCTATGAACTTCAGCAAAACACCTTCAATGGTAACACCTCGCTTCAAATGATGGTGCAAGACATAAAAATCAGATAACTCTTTATAGCCAATCAGTATGAAACAGATTGTAGTTTTCACGGGTGCCGGTGTGAGCGCCGATAGTGGTATTTCGACCTTTAGAGATGCTGACGGATACTGGGACAGATATCGCATAGAGGATGTATGCACTCATGAAGCAATAGAACGCAATCGTGCACTTGTAATAGATTTCTACAACCAACGGCGTAAAGAAGTGCTCAGTAAGCAACCGAATGCCGCCCACATGGCTATTGCCGAGTTGGAGAAGTATTTTCCGGTGGAGGTTGTTACGCAAAACATTGATGACTTGCACGAGCGAGCAGGCTCAACCCAGGTTACCCACCTGCATGGCGAGATTACCAAACTGCGTTCTTCGATTGATGAACTTGCTACAGTGCCATGCGAAGGTTGGGAGCAAAAACTTGACACCCACCACCCTGACGGGTCACTGCTTCGTCCCTACATTGTCTTCTTCGGTGAGGGGGTACCCTATTTCCCTAAGGCATGCAGTATAGCCTCCACAGCCGATATTTTCATTGTGGTCGGTACTTCACTTAATGTCTATCCTGCCGCATCACTATTAGAATATGTACGCGAGGATGTGCCCATCTATTTTGTCGATCCCGGGCAACCGCAGTTCGGCATTTGGCGCAATCGCATCACGCATATTCAGAAAAGGGCAGCGGAGGGAGTGCCTGAATTATGCGAAATGCTCAAGAGACAACTCTGATTTTGAGGAATCTCTTTCTATAAATCCCTTTCTATTACTCCCCTTGTTTCAGAAGTTCACTCGGATACCAGCGTGTGCACTTGTTCCGGCTTGTGCGTAGTACCATGGAGAATAATATCTGCTTCCATCTGTGAACTGGCACATCCAACTACCTCCATTCGATTCATAGTGAGCATTAAATATATTGTTCACTTGTGCCAGCAGTCGTATCTCAGGCCATGCGGAAGGGAGAGGCAGTGCATATTGCATTGTTACATTGGTCACCGTATAAGGTTTCAGCACAGCCTCTTCCGACATGGTGTTATCCAAGTATTGTTTTGAAACCGCTTGTGTTTGAATATCTGTCCGGAAACCGCTATATTCAAAGGTGAAGGTATTGCTAAAAGTGACCGTTGGGGAGAAAGCGATGATTACATCCCCGAACTGTACTTCTTGTTGCGGAAGGTCGTTCCATTCGGAGTCATACATCTCCACCCAATCAGAGTAGTTCAAGATTCGACTTCGTGCCACAGTCAGAGCGGTAGTCCATTCAAACCATTCTGCAGGTTGCCATCCGGCAGTCAGTTCTACTCCCATTCTATAACTCTTGTCCACATTACGGGTCAGATAGGCACCAGTGTCACTGTATTTGCCTGTAAGTACCAACTGATTTTTGTAGTCCATAAAATAGAGGTTCAATCCGGCATGCCATTTTTGAGTATGATAGTTGTATCCTACTTCATAGTCGTATAGTCTTTCGGGAAGCGGTATATCGTGCTCCCCCGCTTCTGTAAAGTTTTTGCGGGAAGGTTCTCTGTTGGCAATGGCAAAATTCAGATAGGCTTCATGTCCGTTATCCTGATATGTCATACCTGCTTTAGGGTTGAAGAAATGGTAGTGCCGGGTGGCATAGAGGGGCTGAATATCCTCGTCGTTGATTCCTCCGAGGTGATAATAGACATATCGGTATTGCAAGTCTCCATATAGTGTCAGCCGTCGGCGGGCAGTATTGATAACATGCCAGTTTGCCTTTGCATAAACATTGGCATCCAACTTGTCTGCTTCACTTCGATAGAATTCCTCTGCTTGGACGGAATTATATGTGTAATCGGTTACAAGTCCCCAGTGCTCACCAAGATAGTGGTTGCATGCACCGCCGATGCTCACATCCGCCGGTTCGGAGCGATAGTTGAAACTGAACACACCACCATAAAAGTGATTGTTCAGGTGTTTTTGGCGAATAAAGTTAGAACGCTTGATGGTATTTCCCTCGTCATCCACATAGTTGTCCAGACCGAAAGAGGTGTACTTTTTGTCCGCCTTCATCTGCTCATAATAGCCTCGTCCATGCGTGTAGTGCAGTGTGCCGTTGAAGTTCCAATTATTTGCTATCCATTGTGTGATATGCAACTGATAGTGCTGCTGTTTGTAGTTGTCGGTTTGATTGGGATAGTAGCGAATATCTCCGTTCTCATCGGTATATTGTCCCGCCGGATTATAGCGTCGGTCAAGCAACAGGTCTGTTGCCGACACTCCGTCCCATGCCATATATGTTTTTTCCATACCTCCGAAGGCAGACAGGGCTACAGTGGTGTGCTTGCCATACCAACCTACCGAACCATAATAGGAGAACAAGTCGGATGAAGCGCGATAGAGATAGCCGTCGCTATTCACTTTGGACAGACGCGTGTCTATACGCCATTGTTTGGGCAGATTCACTTCCGCTTTCAGCATTTCACGGAAAGTGTTGTACATACCTCCATTAAACTGCAGCGAGACATGTGCCTTGGCAGTATCACGAAGCATTGCTCTATCAGGAAGGGTCTGCATATTGATGCTTGCTCCGAATGCGGCATTCCCATTGGTAGAGGTTCCCACGCCCCGCTGCACATTCAGACTTGACACATTTGATGCCATGTCTGTCATATTCACCCAAAAAACAGTTTGGCTCTCCGAGTCATTCAGTGGAACATCATTTACTGTCATATTAATGCGTGTATGGTCGGTTCCCCGGATACGGAAGTAGGTATAACCAATGCCCAGACCATCGTCGGAGGTAACTATCAATGAGGGTGTCTGAGTTAGCAGATAGGGCAGGTTTTGACCTATATTTTGTTCGTTGAGTTGTTTTCCTGTCAGTTGCTCATGCGTATGAGTAGGCTGTTCGATTCGTGCAATGACCTTTACTTCTCCGATTTCTCTGCTGACGATGTCAATGGTGTCTTGTGGTTCAGCATTGGCAGCAAATAAATTTGAGGCTGCCACTGCGATAAAAAGAAAGTGCTTTTTCATTATTGTGTCGGTGTGACGGGAATAATGCCAAAGCGTTTGGGTTGCATTCTCTGTATTTGAACTTCCTAAACGGTCTTCCCGCTCAAGGTTCATAGGGTATAATCTCAGCCGATGCCGGCACCCCCGTCAAATCGGTTGCAAAGGTACGAATAATAATTGATATATGAAAGGTTTATTTATGACAGGTGTCATATAGTTTCAGTCTGTGATTAGTAAAACATGTTCATCTTATGTTCATCTTATGTTCATCTTATGTTCATCTTATGTTGCGGTTATTGAAAATCAAGCATATACAGAGGATTTTCATGCCTTTGCGAATTATAACTATATGGTTATCAAATATTCATGGCCATGCAAAGATTAACGGAGTTGTAGATGCAGAGTCTGCTATTACCTATCCGTTGCACGCAAAAATTGACAGAATATTGTACAATTATAAAAGTTGTTGTATTTTTGTAGCGTAAAAGAATGTGCTTTGCGTGTATATAATCGGTAATGTTATTTCCGGTCGGCAAGCAGTAGAGGCGAGGAGCGAGATTGTCTTCGCAGAACATACACAAAAGGACTAAGCAATCATTATATGTCAGCGTTAAGATCTATTTTTTCCGTTCTTTTCCCGAAGGACGACAAGTTTTTCCCGATGTTTCGCCGTATTGGTGAGGCGACAGTAGAGGCAGCAGACCTTTATACCCAACTGATATCAGAGACGGAGCGTGAGGAGCAAGAATCGATTTATCCCAAGATTAAAGCTATAGAGACGGAATGTGATGTGATAATGGTTAAGATATTTGACGCATTGAACACTGCTTTAGTTGCCCCGTTTGACCGTGAAGATATTCATGAGTTGTGCGGAATGTTGGATGATGTGGTGGACCTGATTACTTCTTCCGCCAAGCGCGTATTGCTCTACAAGCCGAAGCAGATACCGAATAAGGCTATGCACATGGCAGAAATCATATTGGAAGGATCGAAGTGCATTCGAACCAGCATGAACGAACTTAAGACGATATCGAAGAAGCCTGACCTTGCTCTTGAGCAATGTCAGAAGTTGCATGATTTGGAGCATGAGGGGGATGATGTATATGAGTCGTTTCTTCAGGAGTTGTTTGAGACAGAGACCGATGCGGTGGAATTGGTAAAACTGAAGGATCTTATGCAAGGGATGGAGTTTACCATAGACCGTGCCAACTCGGTAGGCAAGGCCCTGAAGACCATAATTGTGAAATATGCATAATGTGGTGCGGGGTGTAATGAAGCGTTTTTCAGCAGTGCGCCGGCGCGTATCAACAGATATAACAACCGCCTGTATTTTGACGATACCTATCAGTGTTTTGACCGGCACGGTCTGCCTTGTCATTAGGCAGGGAATATCGTTGTTTTTTTGATTTTGCCTGTAGTGTATGTGGATTCTTTTAGCCATAGTATCGTCAGTATGTTTGGGTTGCTATGATGTGAGCAAGAAACGAGCTTTGACGAGCAACAATGTAGTGGTTGTACTATGGTTTTCGGTTGTTTGTGCGTCTTTGCTATTGCTACCGTTGCTACTTTTGTCGAGAGTGGCTCCGGAACTGCTTCAAGGGACATTGTTGTATGTACCCACCATTGATGCCCGCACACATGGTTTGATTCTGTTGAAGTCAGTATTAGTGCTTTCTTCGAGGTTATTTGCCTATATAGCTGTGAAGAACCTGCCTATCACTTTTGTTTCCCCTATCAATGCCACCCGCCCGATGTGGACATTATTGGGAGCGGTTGTCCTTTTTCAGGAGGTATTGAACGGCTGGCAGTGGGGAGGAATCATCATTGCCCTTGTTTCGTTTTTAGCGTTTTCTTTGGTAGGTCAGCAAGAAGGAATCCGTTTTACGCATAACAGATATGTGTATGCCATGCTGCTCGGGACCTTTCTTGGTGCCGTCAGCGGGCTATATGACAAGTATCTGATGCGAGACATCGACCACAATGCCGTGCTGGTGTATTACACGCTCTATCAATGCGCTTTATGGTCAGTGGCGATAGCGTTGGCAGCAGTCTGCAAACCGTCATTTCGATTGAATATACGACAAGTTGCGCGTCCGCTATGGATAGCGGGTATCAGCGTATTTCATATATTGTCAGACTTTGTATATTTTATTGCTCTCACCTATCCCGATTCGTTGATATCCGTCATATCCACTGTGCGCTACAGCGGTGTCATCATTCCGTTTTTGTATGGCTCCATAGTGCTACATGATAAGCATCCCAAGACCAAGGGCGCATGTCTGGCAGGAGTATTGCTCGGCATGCTGTTTTTGCTTGTCGGTTCACTATAATTCCGCAAAGTCAGGCCTTGAAAGCAGGGTGCTTTTCGAAGTAGATATTTTTTTGTATCTTTGCGGGGTCGGAACAGCAGGATGCAGAACAAGGGTCAGAAATATATAGAAATCACCGGAGCGCGAGTGCATAACTTGCGCAATATTGATGTGCGGATTCCCCGCAACCGGCTGACAGTCATTACAGGTTTGTCCGGAAGCGGGAAATCAAGTCTGGCATTTGATACCATATTCGCAGAGGGTCAACGGCGCTATATTGACACTTTCAGTGCCTATGCCCGTGGTTTTGTGGGTCAGATGACGCGTCCGGATGTGGACAAGATAACTGGCCTCTCCCCCGTTATCAGCATAGACCAAAAAACCACAAACCGCAATCCCCGTTCCACGGTAGGAACCACCACAGAGATATATGATTACTTGCGTCTTCTATACGCACGAGCGGGGGAAGCATACAGTTATGTGACCGGCGAAAAGATGGTGCATTACACCGATGAGCAGATACTGGAGCTGATATTGAAAGAATATGCTGACAAAAAGGTATTACTACTTTCCCCGCTGGTAAACAACAGAAAGGGTCATTATAAAGAGTTGTTTGAGCGCTACAGGAAGAAAGGATTTGTATATGTCAGGGTGGACGGAGAGTTGCGCGAACTAACCTTCGGTATGAAGGTGGACCGCTATCGGCAACACTCTATCGAACTGGTGGTGGACCGTTTGAAAATAGTCAATCAGAAGGGCAACCATTATACCCCTGAGGACAAGAAACGTATATTGGCATCTATAGACAAGGCAATGCAACAAGGTAATGGTGTGATGATGCTGGTAGATGCGGAGGATACTTCTCATGCCCGTTTCTATTCCCGTTCGCTCATGTGTCCCACCACCGGTATTTCCTATTCGGAACCTGCCCCTCACTCTTTCTCATTCAACTCCCCTCAGGGTGCATGCCCGCATTGTCATGGACTGGGGTACGTCAATCTGCTTGACATGGACAAGATAGTGCCAAATAAGCTGCTATCTATTTACGACGGAGCTTTACTTCCTTTAGGGAAATACAAGAAATCGCTGCTCTTTGATGCCATTGACAACATCTTGCACAAATATGAGTTTGACCTTCATACACCTTTTGCAGAACTGACAGAGGATGTGGTGGACGAATTGATGAATGGTACTGCAGACGAGGGTCTCGGTTTTTCTCATTATGAAGGCATTCTTCGCTATTTAGAACTGCAGCAGGAGAATTCGGCATCGGAAACAGAACAAAAGTGGGCCGCTCAATATAGTTGTCGCAGTGTGTGTCCGCAATGTAACGGTACTCGCTTAAACCGCGAGGCGCTTGCCTTTCGCATTGCAGACAAAAACATTGCACAGTTGGCAGATATGGATATAAAGAATCTGGACAAATGGTTGACTGACATTGAGCCACAACTGAGCGACAAGCAACGCTCTATTGCTACAGAGATATTGAAAGAGATACACAAGCGGTTGGGCTTTATGCTATCCGTCGGTCTGTCTTATTTGAGTTTGTCGCGTTCGTCCGCCTCTCTCTCCGGAGGTGAGAATCAACGCATACGCTTGGCGACACAAATTGGTTCGCAACTAGTGAATGTGCTTTATATTTTGGACGAGCCCAGCATAGGTCTGCACCAACGGGACAATCAGCGTCTGATAGCGTCACTCAAACAATTACGTGACATGGGGAATACAGTTGTTGTGGTAGAACACGATGAGCAGATAATGCGCGAGGCCGACTATATTGTTGACATTGGTCCCAAAGCCGGCAGATTAGGTGGGCAATTGATGTTTCAGGGGACACCATCCGACCTGCTGAATACAGACACTCTGACAGCCCGATATCTCAACAATCCATCTTCCGCTCTGTCTTCCGGCGCCCCAGCTGTTTCTGCAGACAGATGTCTTATCCTGCACGGCTGTAAAGGCAATAATCTGAAGAATATAGATGTCCGTTTTCCATTGGGTCAGATGGTGTGCGTAACAGGTGTAAGCGGTAGCGGAAAGTCCACTTTGGTTAATCAGACTCTCTACCCTATTCTATCGCAACACTTCTATCACTCGTTGCAAGATCCGATGCCGTATGACAGTATTGATGGAATAGGATTAGTGGACAAGGTGGTGCAAGTGGACCAATCCCCCATAGGCCGGACTCCCCGCTCCAATCCGGCCACCTATACGGGAGTTTTTTCCGACATCCGCAACCTTTTTGTCCAGTTGCCCGAGTCACAAATACGCGGCTGGAAGCCCGGTCGGTTCTCTTTCAATACCGCGGGGGGGCGTTGTGAAGAATGTACCGGCAACGGCTACAAAACCATACAAATGCACTTTCTGCCCGATGTATATGTTCCTTGTGAGGCTTGCGGCGGGAAACGCTATAACCGCGAGACACTGGAAGTGAGATTTAAGGGAAAAACCATTGCGGATGTGCTTGACATGACCGTCAACCAGGCAGTAGAGTTTTTTGAGGCGCAACCGCAGATACTGAATAAGATAAAGACGATGCAGGATGTCGGATTAGGTTATGTAAAACTCGGTCAGTCCAGCACGACACTCTCCGGAGGTGAGAGTCAGCGCATGAAACTGGCCGCCGAGTTATCAAAAAAAGACACCGGCAAGACGGTCTATATTCTTGACGAGCCTACCACCGGACTTCATTTTGATGACATTCGCATACTATTGTCGGTTCTGCGTCGTTTGCAAGAGCGGGGCAACAGCATCATTATCATCGAACATAATCTTGATGTCATTCGCGCCTGCGACTGGATTATAGACATGGGACCGGAGGGTGGCAGTGCCGGCGGACAAGTGGTAGCCACAGGTACACCTCTCGCTATTAAAAACAATGCAAACAGTCTGACCGGACAATATATATAACACTCTGTGCCAAGCATGCTATTGTATCTGATTATCATAGTAGCCCTGCTATTGTTTACCCCTATCTTGTGTAAACATTTTCGTATTCCGTCGATTGTCGGGCTTATTCTTGCCGGGGCCTCAGTCGGTCCTCATGGACTGGGATGGTTAGGGCAAACCCCTACTATTGACATATTTGCAGAAATAGGTATGATATACCTTATGTTTCTCTCCGGTATTGAAGTGGACATCAACGATTTCCGGAGGTCGCACGATAAGGGTTTGTTCTTTGGGCTGCTCACTTTCTTTCTGCCCGCTCTCCTTGCCATTTTTACATTCCATTCCATTTTCCATTTTTCATGGGCTACAGCGCTTCTCATTGGTTCCCTCTGCGGTTCGCATACTCTTATCACCTACCCCACCGTCTCGCGATTGGGCATTCAGCGGCATTCGGTTGTCAACATCTCAGTAGCAGCCACCATTCTTGCAGTTACGCTATCTCTTCTCCTTTTAGGGGGAATATCTTCTTATGTGGAGGGTAAAACCGATGCCCACTATTGGTGGAAGATGCTGGCTTGGACCACTATTTTCCTGATATTGGTTATCGGCGTTTTTCCTCAACTTACTTCGTGGTTTATCAAGAAAGTGAGTGACCCGACACTTGAGTTTCTTTTTGTTGCCTTATTAGTGGTTTCGGCGGCATGGATGGCTAACGAAGCCGGTCTGCAGGCCATACTGGGGGCTTTCGTAGCAGGTATCGCCCTCAACCGTCGCATTCCCAATCTGTCACCACTAATGAACCGCATTTCTTTTATCGGCAACACTTTGTTCATCCCTATCTTTTTGCTCGGAGTGGGCATGACAATTGACTTTCATGTGTTCTTTTCCGGATGGGGAACGCTGGTAATTGCACTTGCACTGATAGTCGTCAAACTATCCGGCAAATGGGTATCTGCTTTTATTGTGCAAAAGATGCTGCATTTTTCATCAGACGAGCGCCGTCTTATGACCGGACTCACCTCCGCATCTGCTGCAGGCACCCTCGCCGTTGTGTCTATCGGATTTGATATCGGACTCTTCTCTACACAAATTCTTAATGCCGCCATCCTGCTTATTCTCTTCTCATGTATCATAGCTTCTTTCCTTACTGAATATGCCGCACGGGCTATTGCCCTCAACGAGAAACTGAACACACTTGCCCCTCCCCGACCACAACATATCCTCATTTCGCTTGCCAATCAAGAGTCTGCGCGCTCGCTCATTGATGCCGCTATGCTTACCAACCCGCCTGCCCATGATACTTCCTTCACGGCCTTGGCGGTAATCACGCATCCGGAAGAAGAGGAGAAGGTGCAACCTATGCTTAAAAATGCCGTCGAGTATGCCGGTGCCGCAGGCAGAACACTCAACACGCAAATACAAATGGCAGCCAATATTGCCAACGGAGTGGCACAAATAATAGAAGAAGGAACCATCACACAACTTATAACCGGCATCAACCCCGATTTGACCGAACACTCCTTTTCTCAGATATTGCAACACCTTATAAACAATGTGTCCGCACCTCTCACCATCTATCATCAGCATCAACCCCTCAACACTATTGATACACTACGCATTGCTGTCCCTAAAAATGCCGAACGCGAAGCAGGATTCCTCCATTCATTCGAACAGATACGCTCATTGGCTACACAAATCGGCACACATGTCGTCTTCTATACCAACGACAACACCTCACGCGTGCTGAAAGTGCTCTGCCACCGCCCGCAGAAAATGCTCTCCGCATCCTTCATTGAGATGCAAGAGTGGGAAGACAATCTGATGATTGCCAAAGACATGCACCCTAACGAAATGCTCATCATACTCTCCGCACACAAAGGGACAATCAGCTACAACCCTCTCTTCGAATCCATTCCGCATGTATTGCACACTTTCTTCCTGAAATATAATTTTATGATAATATATCCTCCGCAATCAGGTGCACTGGAAGAAGCCAGTCTATTGTCGGACACCTCTTATATAATTACCGCCGACAACAACATCTACATCCGATTCAAAAGATTTATCCTCACCTGCCTGCGCAAACACCAGCACCTTGAAAAATAATCAGCCATCCGCTTACGTCATTAATATCTTCTCTTATGTCATTCCTTCAGGATATAGCCCGCCATTATGCAGCATTGCCAGCTGTAGAACTGCAATCGCTCACCTTCGTTTTTCCCAACCGCAGAGCAGGACTCTTCTTTCGCCGCCATCTCGCAAAAGCCATTGCACGTCCCGCTTTCGCTCCACAGATACTCACTATCAACCAACTATTTCAATCGTTCTCACACTATAACATCGCCGACCCTATAGACCTCTTGTTACGCCTTTATAATATCTATTCAGACATCTATCTG
>CAJOPG010000141.1 GCA_905236355.1 Paludibacteraceae bacterium
GGAAGAAAGGTTGCAGAAGAAGGGTTAGATTATAAGACTGCATCCATATCTATATGTTATATGTATAATCTTACTATACACACCCTGTCCCCCCCCGACCGGCACTAATACGACAAATGCGCCCACATTCATTCAGGGACGCATTTGCCATATTTAGATACACCTGATATCTTTATGCTATTCTATCACAAGTTTTTTGAACTTGGCATGACGATTTTCGTCCTGCATCAGCAGATTCATCTTAAACTGACCGTCTCTTGCCCCTTCTGCGATGCATTCTGCCTTGAAGCGCTCAAAACTTTCAGGCTGCAGACGATGTGTCACAGGATCTTTCACGCGGAATGACTCGCGCTTCGCCTTATACTCTATATTCTCCTGTTGCAATATTTCATCCACCTTCTTGGTGAACAACTCTGCCGATTTCTGAGTCGTTTTCAAATCGTCAAACTCATAATAGAAATGATAAGCTGAGATATCCAAATCGGCAAAACCCACGAAGAATCTTACAGGTATGTTCAACTCCTTCTCTGCCGCATGCACTGCCTCTATAAACTGACGCTCATGCAGTTTCTCGCCCGTCATCGTCACAATGCCGTTAACCTTTTGTATCATGTGCACTGTCGGAGTATTCTGGAATTTCGGACCTACCTCCACGAGGTCATTCATGTTGTAGCGGTACAAGCCTGCATAGGTCGTCACATACGGGCAATAACGCTTGCCCTCCTCCAACTCATGCAGTTGCAGGAAATGAGGATTCTCACTCTCAATCTCATGCTCCTCCACAAATTCATAGTAGTGGAAATGCGGGAACATCACCGTGTTATTCGTGTCATCAAGCACCAGACCAAAACGGCACTCCGAAGAAAAATAGCCGAACTCCTGATGCAACATCTCATCAGGGAAACTTCCCTGGAACTTATCTACATATACCTTTGTATTACCACACTTCCATGTGTTCAGTATCTGCATGTTGGGCCAGTAATGTTTCGGAAGCACGCGACCGTATTTTTCCTTCAACGCCCTCAATTCGGCTGCACGCTCAGGATTGGGTTTGAAGTAAGGTTGCAAGGCGGCGCGAATCTCCTTCGAGATATTCAAATCCGCATTCAGCGTACCCTTCTCTATATCCTCTACATACTTGTCATAAAACTCATTCACATTGTTCTGCATCTCAACTATAGTCGAAGGATTGGCTGTCACTATAAGGGTGATGTTGCGCTCTATCCCCATACGCATAATTGCATAGTAGCGGGCATTATAATCGGCAATAGAGAATACATCCGAAGGAGATGCATATAACTTCTTAACAAAATTAGGGCAGTCCCGTTGCGTCACACCGCTCACCGAACCGAATATAGTTCCGTCAGGAGCATAACCCTCTATCACTTTGCCCACTATGCTGACTATCTTACCCGTAAATACCTTCGGGCGGTTCTTTATGAAGTTAAACAACCATACCTTGGTCATCTTTCCATATACCGAGTTCAAATAAACATCTGTAATCGGTACCCACTTTGGTTCCTTTGTCGTTCCACTCGTGGTTGCATACATTATAGGCTTACCGGGGAACAATATTCCTTCCTCACCATTCTTATGACGCTCCACATACGGACGCAATGACTCATACTCCTGAGCAGGCACTTTCTCGCGATAACGGGCATACAACTCATTATCATCTTTCGCAGCAAGAATATAGGCGAACTCATGCTCCTTCCCATACACGGTGTCCTTCGCATACTCTAATATTCCACGAAGCGTTTTTTCACTCGTTTTGCGAGGGTTCTTACTTACCCTCTTTAGTTTCAAATACTGCATACCGCCCGCCATTCCTAAGAGGAAATTCGGCACAAATGCGCTTGCTGGCTTTTCCATCTTTACTTGTTTCAATTTTTAGTAGACCATATTCCTTTCCCAGTCCGACAACCCTATTAATAATTTTAACGGTCGCAAAGTTACAAAAATTATTTATACTATAAAATTTTTCTTCCCTGTTCTATGTCAACCGCATCAAATCAAATATAATAGTTCTTGTAGAGAAACAATAAGTATCTGACAGGCATCACTTCAGGTGCCGGAAAAATTGACCGTCCTCGCCAATCACGCATGCCCCGACACACGCAGCATGTTATATCGCGGTTCCCGGGTGACACTCCATGTATCGGATATTCACTATGTAGTATTATCTAAGGTTTGGAATCACCCGATAAGCATCCAAAAACCGCTATTGAAAAACAAATTCTCCGGAAGGTAAAATTAGAGTATGGCGATTTTACAAATCTACACTTGTGCATTATAAAAAAAAACACTATTTTTGCGGGTTGAAATCAAACGCAACTTTATCTACTAACAATCATTATAAAAAACAACACAATTATGTTAATTGAAAATGTACATGCACGCGAGATACTTGACTCGCGCGGAAACCCTACCGTTGAGGTGGAAGTAACCTTGGAATGTGGTGTAATGGGTCGTGCCAGCGTACCGTCAGGCGCCAGCACAGGTGAGAACGAAGCCCTTGAGCTTCGTGACGGCGATAAAAGCCGCTATTTAGGCAAAGGAACTCTTAAAGCCGTTGAGAATGTCAATGAAATCATTGCTCCCGAACTCATCGGTATAAGTGTTCTTGAACAACGCGCTATCGACAACCTTATGCTTCAACTTGATGGCACTCCCACCAAATCGAAGCTCGGTGCAAACGCCATCCTCGGTGTCAGCCTTGCTTGCGCACATGCTGCCGCTAATTACCTCGAGATTCCTCTCTATCGCTATATCGGTGGTGCCAATGGTCATGTACTGCCCGTGCCTATGATGAACATCATCAACGGCGGTGCCCATAGTGACGCACCCATCGCCTTCCAGGAGTTCATGATTCGCCCCGTAGGCGCTCCCACCGAGCGTGAAGCTATCCGTATGGGGGCCGAAGTGTTCCACGCACTTGCCAAACTGCTCAAAAAACGCGGTCTGAGCACGGCAGTAGGTGACGAAGGTGGTTTCGCTCCCGCTCTCAACGGTATTGAAGACGCTCTTGACAGCATCATCCAGGCCATCAAAGATGCCGGATATGAGCCCGGCAAAGATGTACGAATTGCCATGGACTGTGCGGCGTCCGAGTTCGCTACCTGCGAAAACGGCGAGTGGTTCTATGACTATCGCCAACTGAAAGATGGGAAGAAGAAAGACCCCAACGGCAAGCGTCTTACTGCCGCTCAGCAAATCGATTTTCTTGAAGAACTCATCAACAAGTATCCTATCGACTCTATTGAGGACGGACTCGACGAAAACGACTGGGACAACTGGGTTCTTCTTACCAAACGTATCGGCGACCGCTGCCAACTCGTAGGCGACGACCTGTTCGTTACCAATGTACGCTTCCTTGAGAAAGGTATCAAAATGGGTGCTGCCAACAGTATCCTTATCAAGGTTAACCAGATTGGTTCGCTCACCGAGACTCTCGATGCTATCGAAATGGCTCACCGCCACGGCTATACTACTGTTACCTCTCACCGCTCGGGTGAAACGGAAGACACCACTATCGCCGACATCGCTGTTGCCACCAACTCAGGTCAAATCAAGACCGGTTCGCTCAGTCGCACCGACCGTATGGCTAAGTACAACCAACTCATCCGGATTGAGGAGCAACTGGGGGCACAAGCACAATACGGCTACAAGAAACTCAAATAAGCATTCCTTTTAACCCCAATCGGTCATTAGACTCCTTGGGGTAAAAAAGAATCAGCAAATAAGCCGATTAGATAAAGACAACAAGAGAGGGTGCACCATTGTTTGGTGCACCCTCTCTGTTAACTCATATATCTCAGAACCTGCTCGCCGTCAAGTTTCTCACCTTCTCATTAAAGGAATCGGCCTTCAGCAGGTCCTCCACCTGAAGATGCATCCTGTAGCACCAGAAATGCCTCGGATTATCAGGCATATTGATACGCTCTCCGTGCTGGTCTGCCAAACGCAACTCTCCGTCAATAGCAAGCCAGTCTTGCAACGGCAAAATCACCCACATAGCAGGCGAATACATGTGCTGGTTGAGTATGAATGACGCTATTTCCGCTGACATCTCTTGCGGCGCTTCGCCCCACCAACCCATCTGCTCGTTGTAGAAACGCTGTGTCTTCTCGCGGTCTTCCTCCCACCAAGCCCGTAAAGGATTCATGTCATGCGTACCGGTCGTACATACACTCAAATACGGAGCATCTGCAGGATGAGCGAAACTGATAGTCGGATCCTTAGGCATACGCTGAATTTCCAATGAGAGTATCTGCAACTCTTGCATCACATCAGGTACACAAGCCGGAACCATACCAAGGTCCTCACCGCAAACAAGCATGTCGGTTGAGTTAATCAATGTGGGCAACTTCTTCAGTGCCGACGCACGCCAGAACTCATTATGCCGACGATAGAAATAGTCATCGTGTATGCGACCCAGCAACTGACGCTGATCCTCCCAAAGTTCACTATAAGAGTGCGACTGATACAGAGCAATACGCGGATGAAGCATCTGGGGATGATCCTTGTCACGCACAAAAAGTACTTCGCAATGCAGATACATCAGACCGTTCATGATGTTGCGCTTCTGCTCCTGCTCTGTAATACTCAACCCGTCAAACCATTCCTGTATCTTTTGTTGGGTATCAAACTCATCCTTAAACCAATAGATATAGCCGTCGTGGGTGTTGAAGAAAGTCTGCTTGGCATACTCGGTATCATAGCCGAATACATCACCCATAAAGTTGCTGCGGATATAAGGCTTCACCAAACGGTCCTCGTCCACCGCTACACCCATATTCCATAGGTCTTGCATCGAATAACCCATCGCAGGAGAGAAATGACCGCACAATCCCCACACCGCGTTCTTCGGCATCTGCCATATACGGAAGAAACCAAGAATATGATCTATACGGTAAGCGTCAAAATAATCCTGCATCTTTGTGAAACGACGACGCCACCAACGGAAACCGTCCTGCGCCATTACATCCCAATTGTAGGTAGGGAAACCCCAATTCTGCCCCGAGATAGAGAAATCATCAGGCGGTGCACCCGCAGAAGCATCCAGATTAAATAGTTGCGGATCTGTCCAGGCATCCACCGAATCAGGCGAAATACCTATAGGGATATCACCCTTCAAAGCCACACCTCTGGAATGAGCGTATGACACTGCATCACTCAACTGCTTGTCCAAGTGGAACTGCAGATAGTAGAAAAATGCCACTTTGTCATAGTCCTTCGCTGATGGCGACGACAATTTCTCCAAGTCTTTCTTTGTAAATTGACTGTATTTCTTCCAATCATAAAAATGCGGAGTGCCGAACTTGTCGCGCAGATAGCAGAACACGGCATAAGGCACCAACCACTCCTCATTCTTCTCAAAAAATGTCTTGAACTCAGCCGAAGAGAATACCGCATCTTTCTCACGCTTGAAAATAGCCTGATAATAGTGCATCTTCTCGTCATATACAGTCTGATAATCTGCTATCTTCTTGCCATTCAACTCTGCCTTCTTCTCATCATAACGCTTCTTCTCGGCAGGCGTAAGATGCCCCATCCTTTCAATGTTCAGATATATCGGGTGTAACGCAAACACACTGACAGCGTTATAAGGATAAGAGTCACGATTGGTATGAAGCAATGTGGTGTCGTTGATAGGAAGCGTCTGAATCATCTTCTGACCTGTCAGGGCTGCCCAATCTGCCAGCTTCTTCAAGTCTTGAAACTCACCTATACCGAAGCCTTCGTCCGTGCGCAATGAGAATACCGGCACTGCTACACCCGCACCCTTCCAACGAGGTTGAGTGCGACGGAAATTCCTGTCGTTCTGCATGATGACCACTCCCTTTCTCAACCCCCATACCTGACGGTTCTCACCCCATTCTACGTCCACCACTTTACCCGTCTTCAAGTCATAAATGACATACTTATACTCTATCACCTGCTCCGGAGCCACCCGTATATCCGCCTGCCACAACGGGAACTGCTTGTCCGACATCGGCAACTTGTCGTCTGTATTCCAACCACCGAGTTCGGGAATATTGCCAACTATCGCCACTCCTTGATTCGGAAGTATCTGCGGAAGATCAATGCTGAAACGGACATTGCCGCTCACCTCATGAGGACGACCGGCATGCCTCTGTTCCTCTCGATGGAACAACGCCTTCACAAAAGCTTTGGCATAAAAGGCTTTCTCATAATCCGTAGCCTGCCAAAAATCATGAAGAACCACTTTTTTGTCGGCAACACGCAAAACTACCTGACGAGGGCGACCCGACTCATATATATACTCACCACCCTGCAAACGAAGAGCATAGCGATAACTCAGTTCTCCCGCAAAGTCGGTAACAGGAACGGTCGCGGTCCAAAAATCGCCGCCCTGACAGTCTAAAGCAAGCGGACTCTCTTCTGTCCAGCCTATAAGTGGATTGCTGCTGATTACGCAGAGCGTTTGTCCCCACTCCGCACGATAGTTGATACAAAAGGTTAGATTCATGGTATTGGTTGTTTTTTAAGGTTATATTTTAGGTTCTGTCTTTTCGTACTTGCAAAGATACATAATAAAATGAAAAGTGGAAAATAAAAAAATGTATAATCACCTTTCCCCGGAAATCCTCTTAAACATTAAACAATTAAATTTAACTTTAACCTTCAATCCCCTCCTTCAACACATAACGCTTATAGTACGATATTATCACCGTCGTCAGCGGTAAGGCTATAATCATACCCGCTATCCCTAACAAACTTCCCCATATTGACAACGACAACAGCATCACCGCCGGTTTCATCCCAATCACATTCCCCATTATCAGCGGAGTCAACACCATATCTTGTATGGCTTGCACCACTATGAATACTGCCGCTATCTCTAACAAAATAATCCAATAGGCCGTACCCGTGTCCGCTGATTGCAACACCCCCAACAACATACAAACAGGAATACCTGCCGCCTGCAAGTAGGGCACCATGTTCAACATCCCGATAAACAAACCTATTACAATGGCAAGAGGCATACCTATTATCAAAAAACCGACAGAAAACAACACACCCACAGTCATCGCTATCACAGCCTGACCACGGAAGTATTTGTTCATTCCCGTCTGCAAATCTTCTAACAAGTTGCTCACCACACCCCTGTATTTCTCCGGTATCATATCTATCATCCCATCAGAAATATGCTCATAATCAATCAAAATAAAGATGATATACAAAACCACAATAAACAGCACAAACAAACTGCCGAGAAACGAAAGACTCCCACCCAAAATACCTGTCAAATACGGACTCACCTTTTCATACACAGCCGATACATTTCCTATGGTTAGCAAACTCTGCCAGTCGTATGCCGCAAAAAAATCACGCAACTTGGATTCCCATGTCTCCGGTAAAATAGTATCGGCACTCAAACCGCTGATATAGTTACCTACCATTGTCACCATGCGCGACACTTCCTTCGCAAGAGGAGTCCCCAATGCAAATATCAGTCCCGTCAAAACTACTACAAGCAATATCAATGTTACTGCCACCGACAATGTACGGTTCTTAAATCTGCATCTGTACTGAAAAAAATTAACTATCGGATGAAGCAGATAGGCTATAAACCATGCCACTACAAATGGCAGCAACACACCGCTCAATTGTCGGGTAATGTAAAACAAAACGACTATCACCGCTATACTAATACACAAACGCACCGTTCGGTCTAATGTAAAAGGTCGTGTCATAAACTCATTCAATTAATTGTTTATGTTTGCAGTTCTTCCATTCTTCAATTAGAACTACGCCCGCTCATTTCCTCAGTTTCTCTGTATATAGCAGATTTCCATCCGCCTCTTCGGGGGCCTCCGACGGTAATATCACCTTCGGAGCCTCCACACCTTCCCCGAGACGCAATCGCGGATTCACCTCAATATGTATCTCGTCATATATCCCGCTTTCTAAAATACTGTTCAGCAGCGTTCCTCCGCCTTCTACCAACACCGAGTGTATCTGCCTCTCAGCCAACTCACTCACCACTTCTTTCCACTCTGTATGCTCACGCAACACTATCGTCTCCGACTCCTTGGAAAACACCCTATAGTCTGGCGTCACACGCCCGCGACGGTCTAACACAATGCGTATCGGATTCCTACCCGTCCAATGCGTATTCAGCAATTTCGGATTATCTGTCACCACCGTGCCCGAACCTACCAGTATTGCCATATTCTCCGCCCTCATCTTATGTACCAATAGTTTGGTGTAAGGTGTCGATATTACAGTCCGCTCGCCACACTTCCCCAAGTAACCATCCGCCGATTGCGCCCATTTCAGCACTACATACGCACGCCCTTTCTCATGCAGACAAATGAACCGTCTGTTCAAATATCTGCATTCTTCCTCCAATACACCCGTCACCACTTCTATACCCGCCTCCTTAAGACGGTTGACTCCTCTGCCTGATACCTGCGGATTCGGATCCAAGCAACCAACTACCACCTTCCCTACACCACGCTTGACAATCATATCGGCACAAGGAGGTGTCTTGCCATAGTGACAACAAGGCTCCAGACTGACAAAAAGAGTCGCAGTATGCAGATCCGTATCTGATTGCCTGCGGTCAAAGTCTGCGAAACATTCCACCTCTGCATGGGCACCGCCGAACTGCTTGTGCCATCCCTCACCTAATATCTCACCGTCGCGTCCTACCAACACTGCCCCAACCATCGGATTCGGAGCTACATAATACTCACCTAACCGCGCCAACTCAAGGCAACGGTTCATATATACTTCATAATCCTTCATAATCTCTGATCTATTGCCAACTCCCCTCTCCTTATCACGCCTGCATAACCGACAAATATACAACCACTTACACTCTCACAAGGCTTCAAAACCCCTCGCAACTGTCTAATAATCAGTACCCGCAAACATAAGATGAACATAAGATGAACATAAGATGAACATAACATCAACATATTTGACTAAGCACTCACAGAAACCTCCCCGAGCGAAAACTGATTTGGCTACTTATCACTTATTTTTCGTATCTTTGCACCCCGTATGAACCCTACTCTACGTTATATTACTGAATCGTTGCAAGGTTTTGTTCCTGATGCAGAACTTCGCGAAACCGCACTTTGGATTGCGGAATCTGCTACAGGTTGCTCACGCACAGAAATACTTTGCAAAGATACAACGAATATTCCAAATCTCGAAATTATTTTGCAACGCATTCGCAACGGCGAACCTTTACAATATATCTTCGGAGTTACCGATTGGGGAGGATTCCGGCTGAATGTAAACCGCAACACACTCATTCCGCGCCCCGAAACATTTGAAATGGTGGAACTGCTCCGGAAACGCTTTGCGGCCTCTTCCGTTATGCGGGTGTTGGATATCGGCACCGGATCCGGCTGTATCGCAATTGCCCTCAAAAAACACTTCATACATTGGGAAGTCTCCGCTTGTGACATATCTCCCGACACATTGCAAGTGGCACAACAAAATGCACAAAGCAATAACACAGAAGTGCATTTCTTCTTATGTGATATCCTGCAAGAAGAAATCAGTGACTTCGACTTGATTGTAAGCAATCCGCCTTATGTAAGAGAAAGCGAGAAAAAACAAATGATGCCCCGTGTCCTTCAATGGGAACCCGACAGAGCCCTTTTTGTTCCGGACTCAGACCCTTTGATCTTCTACCGCCGAATCGCCTCGCTGCACAAGGCACCGCTACTCTTTTTTGAAATAAACGAAAACCTGGCAAACGACACACAGCAAATGCTGCACACAGAAGGATATGACCATTGCCGGATTTGTAAAGATATCTACAAAAAAGACAGATTCATTATCGCACAACAATAAAGATGAAGCGAACCCTTACACCCGAAGAAATAGAACAACGGGCTTGTGCCTACTGCGCACAAGCGGAACACTGCGAGCAGGAGATTCGGGAGAAACTCTGGCAATGGGGATGCTCCGACACCGCTGAACAACAAAAAATCATAGACCTCCTTCTGCAAGAAGACTATATCAACGACGAACGCTATTGTCGGGCATATTGCCACGACAAGGTGGCATACCAAGGCTGGGGACGAGTCAAAATCCGTATGATGCTACAGTCTAAACGACTTCCGGGACATTTTGTGGAAAAGGCGTTGCAAGACATCTCTGCCGCAGACTATAAAAAGGCATTGGCTAAAGCAGTTGGCAAGTATTCGGCTGAGGAACGGGAACGAACCATTCGGTTTGCTCTCCAACGAGGCTTCGAATACAATGAGATACTTGAATTTCTTTCCTCTGACCACTCATCTCCATTAGAATCAGAGCCCTAAACTGAATCTCGCCCGTATACCCCACCAGGGAGTCTGCGTGTCCTTTATATTCGTCAAACGGAAAACGGCATACACATCTGCAAACCGAAGTATATTGCCGATACCTATACCCGCCTCTATATATGGTACTTTCATAGACCGTATCGTTTCTGGGAGAGGCAAAACAGTACTATGGTCGTTCCGAAGACCGCCATACGCCACCTTCAGTTCCACCAACTCACGCAGATGCAGATATCGGATACCCGGTATGCGGTTAAAAATGGCACCCTCCATGTTCCAATGGAAATGACCGAAGATATAGTAATCAGCCGCATACTGATAACTATCCATCAGCGTGAACCGATAGGGATCGTATGTGTAACTCTGGTTGCCCACAAAGTGCTCCAATAACGGGTATGGCACCTTACCTAATACTACCCCGGCTTGTGACATATAGTCCAACTTGCCAAGCATTCCTAAACCGACAGTCTGTTGCACTAATATGCCCAATCGGCCATACAACCGTTGTTGTTCCATGCCGTCTAACTGCCAACTGCCCATCTCTGCCATTAAGCGTACCACAGGATAACGGTTATGAACATGATAACGACGCATGAACATATCCACATGACGCTCATGCCAGCCCAGACGCAAACCCGCTTGTAGTGTATAATATCTATAGGATGGAATATTAAAATAACCTACATACGGACTCCCATACCCCATCCTGCCGGTCCGAAAATCAAACTGCGTCTCCACACCGTCTGCCCAATCGTTTTCTGTCCACAAACGAAACTCCCTGCACCGTGTGGCTGTGTTGGCTGTTTGGTTATTATACCAAAGACTGCCGAAAAGAAGATGAGTAAAATCTTGTTCACCATAGAAGACACTGTTTTCGCGCATCAGGTGGTCCATGACTGATACATCCGTCCACACATAATGGTCCCAATAATAAGTGCCGATAAGATGCCTCCGTTCTGTGGGCAGTTTCACGCGCACCTGTCCCTTCCCCTTCGCAGCACGGTCACGAAAACCATAACCCACATATCCCGACAACTCCACATACTTCGAAAATCGTTCATTGGTAGTGAGCGGAATACCGACATGAATCCCCTCATGACGGGTATACTTTGCCACTTCCGCCACATTCCCGATGTCAACACATGTCCCCGTAGGCACATTGCCGGTATAAATGATGTGCGCAGCAAATTTAGCCACCTTGACAACAGGCAGTTGGTCCAACGAATCCATAGCATCACTCATTATCTGCTCATGTTGAAGTTGCGGCAAACTGTCAGTGATAGTTGTTGGCTGAAGAGAGAAGGGCTGGTCTGTACGCTGTACGGATTTCTGCAACAACACCGTCGGAAATATATGGGAAGTGTCGGCCTTAATAGCAAAGTCAAACAATGTGGAAAAGTTTTCCGACTGAAGAATATTGTCTTCTCCGTATACTTGAGACACTTGCAGCGAACGCAGGTAGTTGACGCTTACCTCTTGTGGCACGCTTGCTTGCAGAAAACGCAGAGCACAGGTAGCGGAGTCAATCGTCATCTCTCCGTTGAAAGATGGTTCAAACGAGTTCTTGCTACGGAAATGTACCACATATAGTTTCCTGTTTTCTTCAGTAAGAGTACTGTCTGCCAGCCAATAACGATAATGTGCATTACCCGACGAGGCCAGTGGCGAAATAAAACTCTTACCGTATATACTGATGGTGTTGCGATAGAAGTTAAGTTTGCTACCGGTGCCGTCCAACAATACTGAATAGTTGTCATCGGTAAGTACGGCACTGTGTTGCACTGGTGTACCCGTTTGGCGGATAGTGCGACCTTGAACGGAGTATGTAAATTGACTATTGTATAAGGGAAGCAACAAGGAACTGTCCTCTGCTGTTAACATACCTCGCCGCAAGCTTTTCCATAGTGCCCGTTGCAGATGTTTCTGTTGAATATCACTAATAAAAAGACTTTTATTTTCTTTCAAATCATAAGAAGTCTTTTCATTTAGTGTTACATCATTGTCATCTCGTTTTGCCCTCACCCGCTCCATCAGTGGCAGGGCAGGATTGGCACCCGGGGTAACAAACACATCCTCCAATTCGGTGTTGCGTTCCGTCATTTCCACTTGTACACCTGCCGACATTCCTGGATCTATCGGGAAGCGTTGTGTCCGGTAACCTATGGCAGACACCACCAAAGTATGCTTTCTATCCAAATCGCCACGCACCATAAAAACACCCTCTTCATTGGTGGCACAGCCGATTGAAGTCCCCCTGTAATAAACATTCGCGTTCTCTATTGGTTGACCCGTCCGGCTGTCATACACTGTGCCGACAACAATCGTTTCCACGGCAGACAATGGAATAACAATAGCTGTTATCAGTAGTAATATGCAGGTGCGTAAAAATCTCACAGGGTTGCAGAACGGTTGGCAGGATGGTATTTGAGTATCGCCTCCCGCAAATCGTGAATATCAATGTGGGTATATATTTCCGTTGTAGTAATACTCTCATGCCCGAGCAACTGTTGTATGATGCGCAGGTCCGCACCATTCTGCAACAGGTGGGTGGCAAAACTATGACGCAGTGTGTGGGGGGAGATTTGTTTGGTGATACCTGCCTGAGCGGCTAACTCTTTTATGATATGGAATATCATAGAACGTGTCAGACACCTGCCATAATGATTAAGAAAAGCATAATCCGCATATTCAGGCTTGATATCAAGGTTACTTCGGTCTTCCTTCCAATACAGGAACTGACGGATTGCCTCAGGCGACAACGGAACTAAGCGTTGCTTGCTACCCTTACCTTCTACCAGCATATAACCTTCTGCTATATACATATTGGAGAGTTTCAGATTCACCAATTCACTGACGCGTAAGCCCGAGCCATAGAGCATCTCCACTATAGCCCTGTTGCGGTGACCCTCGTTCTTGCTCATATCAATCTGTGCCACCATAGCATCAATCTCCTCCACAGAAAGCACATTGGGCAGGCGACTATCCAACTTAGGCAACTGTAGTAGTTCTGACGGGTCCTGCTCTATATAGCGACTATAAAGCAAAAACTTGTAGAATGAACGTACGCCGGAAATAATGCGAGATTGCGAACGGACATTGGTAATCTCCTTGAATTGTTCAAACACGAATTCTTGCAGATCTTCAAAAGAAGCACTCACTGGATTTATACCATGTCGCTTGCAGAAAACCAGCAGTTTCTGCAGATCTTGTTCGTATGCCTCAACAGAGTTGTTCGACAACGACTTCTCCAACCGCAGATAGGTATGATACTCTTTATATACCTTGTTACTATACTCCCTTTTCTGCGAGTCACTCATATTCGATGATGCCATTGAAACGGGCTTTATATTCCTGTTGACGATAGTTCTCTTTATAGTGGAGATTGAACTCGATGAATGTGCTGTCTGCCACCGTTGTTACTTCAAATTGTCCGTCAGGAATAAGGGTGATGCTTGTTAGTTCGTCCTCGGCAATAGTGAGGATATAAGCCCCCGTGATACTGCCTTCATAGTCCGCTCCCCGCAGAAATGTCATGGGAAGTATCACACTGTCTGTTTGGTAGATTCCGTCCTCCAATCGGACTGCATTAACAGGAAGAAAGATGTCTGAGAAATAGAGATTAGTGCCTGTACCATGCATCAGGCCCGCACTATCAAGTGTGATGCCCTCTGAATAGAGATCAAGCGAAACTACATTGAGGTCAAGTCCCCCTGCTTTGTAGTAGTCGGCGTATGCCACGGCCCGTGCCGTGTTGAAAACAGGTTGCCGGGGTTGTGTCTCATCTGCAGGCGGAGGAGTCTGATTGCAAGCAAACAGGACGAGCATTGCTGGTAGTAGCAATATAGCAGGAACAGGTCGTTTCATTGTAAACAATGTTTGTGGGTTTAAGGTTATGGTCTAAAATTGCTGGTTCAGTTTGCGGGTAGGAATCCATGCGGCAAACCAACCGATAATAGTTACTATAATCGCTGTAATCAATATGTCAATTAGTTGTACCTGTACAGGGTAAGCACTGAGGATGTACTCATCCCCTGACCCTAATTTAAGTAGTCCGAAATGTTGTTGCAGCAGGCAAAGACTGATGCCCGCAAAGAGACCTATGCCGGCTCCCAAAAGCGAAATAAACCATCCCTCATAAAGAAATATCCGACAGAGCATTGTATTGTCTGCTCCCATAGTACGAAAAACCTTGCAGTCGGCTTGTTTGTCAATCATGAGCATGGAAAGAGAACCTATGATATTGAAGGAGGCAATAAGCAAAATAAACACTAAAAGAAGAGTGGTAAGCAGTTTCTCTATTTTCATTATCTTGAAGAAATCTGCTTGTTGCTCATAGCGGTCTTGCACCAAATAGTCATCCCCTAAAAGAGCCGCTATCTGACGTTTTGTCTTACGAAGATTGCAGTCTTTCTTCAGTTTGAGTTCTATGGCTGTGGCCTCGTTGCTATCATATTGGAAGAGGGCGCGAGCCATAGGGAGAGAAACAAGCAAATAGTTGTCATCATACTTCGTCTGATTGACAGCAAAAATGCCGGAAGTAAACACCATTTGTTTGGAGAAACTTTCTTCCAGACGCAGCATATTGATGCCGCCATGTCGTCGGGGGGCATAGAGTTGCAGACCTGTAATAGTTGCGCTCCCCACATTGAGCTGTGTCGCAAGCCCTATACCCGGCACACAGCGTTCAAAGGCATTAGAAGTGCACAGCAACGAGTCCTCATAGATCACTCTGAGCAGAAATTCCCCTTCCGTGAGAAGAGAGTCTATAGATGTGAGACTATTAAAGTTGTCGTCACAACCCTTGATGATGGCAGGAACTTGCCTTTCGCCGGCTTTTATCAATGCTGTTGCCACCACCGTTTCAGCATATACATCCACTGCTGAGAGTTGCCGGAGTTGATTGAACTCAGGTGTATCAGTATAGAAACTCGCACCCTCTTTAGAAACAATGCACAGTTCGGGGTCGAAAGCAGAGAACAAGTTCTCCACTAACCCGCTGAAACCGTTCATAATAGAGAGAATGCATACCATGGCTGCCGTTACAACACAAACTCCGGCAGCACTGATACCGGATACGATATTGATTGCATTATGATTTTTTTTAGCAAACAGATATCTCCATGCTATGCGTATGGCTGGTGACAAAATAATAGGGTCTAACTTTTGAGGAGTTGGTCAATTCGCTCCATGCGGTCCATGGTCTCATCAAGATGAAAGTACAAATCGGGAATGATACGCAATTGGTGTCGTTCCAGTGTCCCCATCTCGCCTCGAATCTTTCCGTGTTCTTGTTCTATGAGTTCCATGATTTCTTCTTGCCGGTTGGTCGGAAATATACTAAGATAGACATGGGCAATACTGAGATCAGGCGAAACGCGCACTTCACTCACTGAGATGAGCACTCCATGCAGGCGACGGGTATAATTAAGGAATATATCGCTCAAGTCCTTTTGAATGAGTCTGGCGATTTTGTGTTGTCTGGTTGGTTCCATAATGATGCTGTTTGAATACAATTGAATGATAAGGGCGGCAATTAAAATGCAAAACAGGGGAAAGGAGACTTCGCTCTTTTCCCACAGTTCTGTATTTTTTTGTTGTAGTCGGTTAGTGCAGCAATGTAGTCTCCTCTTCTTTTATTGCTACCATTGACGGTGGCAGGACTACCGACTAACCCGGACTGAATCAATACTTGTGTCGTCCTTCGTCAGCAACGGTAAGTTTCTTTCTTCCTTTTGCACGACGAGCTGCGAGTACACGGCGACCGTTAGCGGTTGCCATTCTTTCACGAAATCCGTGTTTGTTGCGTCTTTTCCTCTGCGAGGGTTGGAATGTTCTTTTCATCGTTGTATAGGTGTTTAGTATCTTCTCCCGAAGATTAATTTATGATGCGTACTATTTGCTTTTTTCTAAAAGCGGGTGCAAAAGTAGTACATTTTTTTAAATTGCGCAAATATATTTTTTATTTCTCATGGCAAAATACATCAAAGGAAATAAGGCTGCGCCTCAGAAAGGGGCTCATTCCCACCCGATATTAGATGATGTACCACTAAACCATACAATCCTGAACGATCCCAAACCAAACAAAGTAGGTAACGGTATCGCTACATCATCGAAGGATCATCGAAACATCAAAAGCCCACACAAACCCTATCTGAAAGATATAAAAAACCATGGATTCTGATACCGGGACTCCTGCTTCTATAAAAAAATGTTGGCGGGTGAGATATATGATGCCTGCAACAAAAAGTTGATAACAGATTTGAACCGTATCAAGATACTATGCTGGCAATCCTGCACGAGTTATCTGAAGACTGCGGGAACTACATTGACAACCAAAAATGGAAAAATCCTAATTTATTATGATAAACTATTTTCATAATTCAAGGAAAATATGTAATTTTGCACTCCGAAGTAAGATAACACAAGAAAACATCATAGCAAGCAATGGACAGCTACATCAACATTAAGGTTCGTGTCTGGCGTCAGGCAGGGCCTAAAGCTAAAGGTTATTTCGAAACCTATGAGTTGAAAAACATCTTTCAAGGGGCATCGTTCCTTGAGATGATGGATATCCTGAATGAGCAACTTATTGCAGAACACAAAGACCCCATTGCCTTCGACCACGACTGTCGCGAAGGCATCTGCGGTATGTGCTCAATGTATGTGAATGGTCACCCCCACGGTCCCGACAGTGCCATCACCACCTGCCAGCTCCACATGCGCAAATTCAAGGATGGAGATACTATCACCGTAGAGCCATGGCGCTCTCATGCTTTCCCCGTAATCAAAGACTTGATGGTGGACCGCAAGGCCTACGACAAGATTATGGCAGCGGGTGGCTTTATCTCCGTCAATACAGGTGGTGTTCCTGATGCCAATGCCATTCCTATTCCAAAGGAGAAAGCAGACGAAGCGATGGATGCTGCTTCATGTATCGGTTGCGGCGCATGTGCTGCAGCCTGCAAAAACGGTTCCGCAATGCTCTTTGTGGCAGCCAAAGTAAGTCAGCTTGCCCTATTGCCCCAAGGGCGTGTAGAAGCAAAGGCACGCGCTAAAGCAATGGTTGCCAAGATGGACGAACTCGGTTTTGGCAACTGCACCAACACCGGGGCTTGTGCTGCCGAGTGCCCGAAGCAAGTGAGTCTTGCTAATATCGCCAGATTGAACAGAGAGTTCATTGGAGCCAAGTTCAGCGACTAATTGTTATTTTCATAAGCACTAAGATAGCGACGCCGACATGTCGGTATCGCTATCTTTTTTGTGTATGTTATGGCGGGTTAAGATTATTCGGTGGTTGGGAATGGCTTGAGATGATTTAGTGGAGTACACCGGACTATTGGTCAGTATTTCCCGGATGTCGGCGAATGCGTTTATAAAGTTGGTAGAGCGCAGGAGGTATAATATATGCCATAAGTACGACTGCCGCCATACCGAGGATAGTGACTACGCCGAGCGAATGCATAGCGGGATGTCGGGCAATGACGAGTACGCCTATACCGACAAACATAATAAGCGCTGACAAGACAATACTTCGTTTGTAGGCGGCCAGAATAGGTTTCCCGGTGCGGTCTTCATAAATCAGCCCTTCGGTGATGAAAATAGTATAATCATCACCCTGACCGAAGATAAAGGTAGCGAGAATGATATTGACAATATTGAAATGGATATCGCAAAGATACATTGTGCCCAGAATCCATATCCATGCAATAAGCATGGGAGAGAAGGCAATCAGCCCGAGCCATAGAGAACGCAGATTGATGCAAAGGAAAATGAGCACAATCAGCGAGCAGGTAAAACCGATATAGTTGAAGTTGTCAGAAAGATTACTCAACACAGCCTGATTGAGCGTTTTAACATCGAAAATTTGTGCATCGGGATATAACTGCTGCAAGCGGTTTTTTTCTTCATTAAGCCAGTCTTGCTCTACCTCTATTTGCCTGACAACAGACAGCCCATAACCTGCATCAGAATCAGACAGAGAGGTCAGTTGCAGAAAAGGATAGAAAGCATCCGGACGGAAACCTGCTTTTCCCGCCTCCTGACAAAACACCTGCATCATACCTGCCCGGTCTTGCCAGAATTTATTCCATCGCTCAACATACAAACCGGGCTCGTCAATCTGCTGTGCAACATATACGGTTTGGGTTGTCTTATGTCCGGCTATCTCAAGAAAATAATCAATATCCGCCTGCTGCTCAATAGTCATATAATTGATATTGTGCAAGTCGGAGTCGAAAGTTAGTCGGGGCGCAAAGAATGCAAAAAAAACCGTAAGGAGCAATACCACTAACGCTATATAATTATTCTGGCGGAGTGTAAGAGTATGGATATGGATGAAGGGTATGGATATGGACGAATGGGTACGGGTGGAAGACTGTCGTTTGTATTCCATTATTTGAGGAAGAAAAACAACAGAGAAGAGAATTGTGCCAATAAGCATCAGTGCAGCAAACAATCCGAGGTCGTGCAAGGCTTTTGCCTTAAGGGGGACCAGACACAGGAAGGCTGCCACCGTGGTTATATTGCCTATTATCAGAGGAGAGAGCACTTCTTCCAATGTAGTATGCATATCCTGACGCAAGTCGCGATGTACAATGACATGCAGCGGATAGTTGACGGCAATACCCACAATGACCGAACTTATCCCCAGCACAATAAGTGATATCTCTGACATGAAAAATCCCATAATCCCTAAAGCGAAGAGCATGCCGAAGGTAATAGTGAGGAGCATATATAGGATATCACACTTACGTTGCAACGAGAAAAACAGGAGCAAGGCAATGAGCACTACTGCGATGCTGACAGCAATAATGGTGTCAAGTTTGATGCGCCTTGCATTACCCACCGAGATGACCGGCGAGCCGGTAGCACGGATACTGACCCGCTGCGCTGTATCTTGCATTGTTTTCGCGGCAGCACTACTAACAGCATCCACCAATCGGGCGTTGTTGCCTGATTCGTTGCTACCGTAGGGAGAATCAATAAAGGCGATAACACGAGAATGGTCGGCAGAGAATATATACCCGTCAATAATGTCAAAAGCGCTGCCTGACTGCTGCGGCGGTGTGAGGTACTCAGCAAAGAACGAAAGCGGGTCAACAGCTATCAACGGTTGCAACATTCCGCTTTGCGGCATAAGAAGTTTCTGTCTGTCAGCGGCAAGCTGTTGCCGCATATATTCTTTAGTGAGCAGCGAGTCAATACGGCTATAGTCTTCTTCGGTAAGCAGAAAGGGAAGCAAGCGACTAACAGAGTCGGTTTGTTGCCACAAGAGGTCTGTATTTACGGTTGTGCGGCACCCTATCTGTCCGCCCGTCTCTTCCTCAAAATTTTCTGCAAACATCTCTATGGCATCAATCATCTCATCCACATCATCGCCCTGCACAATCAGTGTTATAGTCTGTGCCTGTGCCTGCTCTTGATAGATAGCGAACTGTTCCTTTTGAGTATCGTCAAAAGGCAGGAAGGCAAGTATGTCCTCCGTATAGTGCAAGCGAAGTGCCGAAAGGGCGAGAGCCGCAATAAGAAATATCAACGCCCCCCAGCATAGCCAACGATGCCCAACCAGATAGTCATATAAATGCAGGAACAACTTCATTGGCGACGCTCATCAATAAAGCGGATAGGTTTGCGGCTTTTCTGCGGATTGGTGATGTGAAGCACTGCTTCCGCAGAAGCGATTTTGATAAGAGGAGCCACACGCAACCGCGCACGGAAATGGTCCTGCAGGTCCTTTATAACATTCTGTTCCGAAAGTGAAGTGTCAGGTTTGAGGGCTACGGTGACTTCCACTTCGTCGGTGCCTGCGGCAGACTGGCGCACAGTGATGAAATAGTTGCTTATATAGTCGATATTATTGAGCACATCGTTGATAGCAGGGGGATAAATGGTAGTACCCTTCAGCTTAAGCATATTGTTTTTCCTGCCAATCAGGGGAGTGAGCCGGTAAGACCAGCGCCCGCATCGGCATTGTTCTGTCCGCTTGGCGGCTATATCGCCCGTGCGGAAACGCAAAAGGGGCATACCTTCCACTCCAAGCGTAGTCACCACCACCTCGCCCGGTTCACCGTCAGGCACAGGCCGGTCGTCTTCGCCTATGATTTCCACAATTATCAGTTCAGGGTGTACATGCCCACCCATTCCATATTCACACTCCGAGAAGGTAGCGCTCATTTCAGTGGATGAATAGGTAGCAAAAAGTTGTACTTCGGGCCATTTTTCATGGATGCGCTGTCCGAGAAGATTGTAGGAAAAATCCTGATTGCGCAATCCTTCGCCAATACCGATAATTTTGCGTATGGAACTATGACGGTAATCTATATCATTTTGTTCGGCATATTCAATGAGTTTGAGGATGAAAGAGGGAACGCACATGATAGAATCGGGATGCAGACGATTGATGGTATCCCACTGCAACTCCGGGATGCCGTTGCCTACACGAATGATGCTTGCACCCAGTTCACGGATACCAAGGAAGTAAGCCAGCCCCGCCATGAAGCGTTTGTCAATGGTGGTCATCAACTGGAGGATATTGCCCGGTTTTAGACCTGCACAGGCGAACGATTTTTTCTCGTTGTAGGCAAGACGCTGCAGGTCATTCTCCGTGCAGCCGAAGGTGACAGGGTCGCCTAATGTGCCCGATGTGGTCACATAATCCACAATCTTCTCTTTAGGGCAACATAGGAAGTCGTCATTAAAAAGCTGCAGATCGCGCTTCTCCGTGAAAGGCAGTTGTTGCAAATCTTCCAGATGCTGTATTTGAGCTACATCAATACCATGCTTACGAAACATGCGCTGATAATAGGGCGAATACGCCTGGAGATAATGCAGCGACTTGCACAGCAATTCCTCTTGCAATGCCTTCTGCTTTTCCGGCAATTCAAATTCTATGTCCTTCATATATCAATAAATATCTTCACTTTCACCTCTACGAGGAGGAATGAGATGAGGTTTTCCCACTTGCAAAGATACGCCTTTCTTTTCAAATGTGCAAACATGCATACCCAGCACACACAGCAGCGGGCAGACATTGCATGTCAGGTCCGCCCGCCGGGTGCTTCGGTTTCTTCTACTTGTAAGTACCGTATCGAGGCTTCGCCCGCTTATTCGAATACGATAAGTGCGTCGGTGTCAGCAGCGAAGCTGATGGTTGTGCGGTGCACTTCCTTTCCGTCGCGTTGCAGAATGAATGTGTATTCGCCATAAGGAATGCCGGTCATAGATGTTTCCACCTTGCGAGGACACATGCAGTGGCAGGGTTCCACACCCGTGTCCCAGTCGTTGAGGGTGATGGTGTTTCCGTCACGTTTGCAGGAGGAGTGAGGTGTGAGGCAGCAGACGAAGTCGGGGTCGTAGTGTATCAGTTGCATCTCTTTGTCACCCGTGCAGCTGACGGACAGGATATGCCGCCAACTGTAAACACTCATCCACTCCTCCGGTGTCCATTCGGAAGGGTTGACGGCATCGCTACCGTTGGCGGGCATGCGATGAGGCACACGCGCACCTATCATTTCCTGCATATTGGGATTGCAGTCGCTTACGGTTGTCTTGGGATGGGTGGTTTCGCTGTAGCACCCGCTCAGCAGGATGCTGCACCCTGCACTGAGCAGAATAAAGATTGATTTTTTCATAATGTTTAGTATTTGAAGAATTTATATATATGTGTGTTTATCTGTCTTAACTGCGATTCTTACAAATGAATGAATTTTTCCTGCAAGATTCTCCCGTCAGTGGTCTGCGCCTGAAGCATATACACGCCTGCCGACAATGCAGATACATCCAATTCATCACTGCCTGATGTCTGTATCAGGCACCGCCCGCTCAAGTCATATATTGCAACCTGCTCCAGCCGCTTACCTATGCTAATACTGAGTTTATCTGATGTAGGATTAGGGTATATGCTCCATTCACTATCATTTTCTGTAGCATTATGCTGTTCTTGATGTGTTAGTCTGCTCGGCATAAAATTAGCGGTTGTAGAAGAAGAGGTAGTGCACGGAACATTTTTGATAGCAATATGTACATTGCACCCTTCCTTAATGGATACACCATTTGTTAACTTTACCTGAGAAGAAGAAAATACTTGCCCATATTCAACATTTTCCATCAGAACGCCATTTAGTGTGATGTTTCCTCCTCGTACTATGTCAAATTTGGTATAACCGCCAATAGTGCTGATTGTTTGTGAATAACAGTATGGAGATGGTTGGATGCCAAAGATGGCAGATTGCCAGTATTTATAATGGATAGTATCGTTTACATCTATTTCGTCAATATTATAATACTTGTTCAAGGAACTATTATTCCATCCAATATTGATGTGATATAAATCGGCGGAATTATATCCGTCAACGACAAAGGCATGTCCTTTAGTTCCAATTATATTTCTTGCTCCTGCATAATAAACAGGTCTTCCAGCATCCAAATCTGTGTGCAGTTTATCCCTCCATCCTGATGTATTGTATTTATGTCGTAACACCATGGTATTGTCATCATAGGCAAACGCTTTTAAAGTTTGGCGGGCGTTTTCATCAGAAGCAGACGAACTGATGCCATAATCCATATCTAAACGATAACCGCAATCGCGAAGAAAACCTGCTATTTCATTTACTTCATCCATAGGCGTATAGTCTGATATATAAATGGGCATCTTCTCCCAATTATAAAAGTGCATATCATAATAACTGCCTCCTACAGTTGTCTGTATATAAGCAGCATAAGGCCATTTCCAATACCACATAATTTGAGCAATAGCAACAGCGACACATCCCACTGCTGCCCGATTGCATTGATTGGGCGCATTAGTAACTGGTGGGCAGAACTTATTATACCGCTTATCACATGAAGTACCACCACCCGTTTGCCCCCAACGCAGACTTCCTAATAAAGGTGAGACAGTATTAGTTGCATTTGTGGCCCTGTCAGTTTGTAATAAAGCCTCCCATTTTTCATGTATACAGCAATCGTCAGAACGAGTTTCTGCCACAAAGACAGCATCTTCATACCAATCCCAAAGAAATTGTTCCGCAGGAGTAAGAGAATCATATACAGGTTTTTTTATGGTCTGAAAATGGGCAAGGATGGGGGACACTTTTTGACTTCCACTTACTAAAGCCCAGCCATCATCAATAGGAACTAACCACATGTTGGATTTTCCATTGGGTGATATTTTTTCTATAGTTCTATCATTGTTGATTTTTATATTTTCTTTTAATTTGAGAATATTTGTGTCATTAGGGAAGTCATACTGTACTTTCTGGTAATATCTTGAAGCAACCTCTCTTGCTAAAGATTCTGAAACATCTTGACCAATGGATGCCGCATAAAATGGGAAAAATAATATAATTAGTTTTGTTTTCATGGCTCAGAATATAATTGTCTCACGTCAAAATAACTAAGATTATATAAATCACCATTTTCTATTAATTTAGAGATCTGGGACTGAAGCAATCTCCATAAATTTTCCAAATCCTCCGCCGTTTCATTACAGCAAAGACATTCGGAAGTGTCCGTGCGCTTTCTTTTCAAAGCGTTAAAATAAAAGTACTCATTGGAATAGGTGAGGATTGAATCATAATCATTTTTTTCATTAACATAGTGTATCTGGAAAGTAGGATAATTGCCATCAGGATAAGAATACGCCATTAGGTCTGCTATTCTTATTCCCTTTTTTATGTACAATTCTTGGGGGAGCTTTGTTATATGAGGAATTTCTCTTTCAAAATGGTAGGTATTGTAATCATAAAAATTATCCCAAGTTACATCGGTTAAGACACAATTGCCGTTGTATGGATAGGCTTGACCTGTAGTTCCGAACCAAGCCCAATCAATAAGTACCCATCCGTCAGGTAGTGACCAGAATGGTTTGCGTAATCTGTCTTTTACATCTGATTCTATATTGCCATCAGAGGGTGATTCAGGAAATTCTTTATGAAAAAAAACATCGCACATATTACCGCGCATCAAAACGAGAGAATTTACATTTTTATAATCTGTGACAATCACATGCTCTGCATAAGCAGGGTCCTTAAATTTAACTATTATAACAGAAGGTTCTTCCGGTTCATTGTCACCTATTTCGGGCTGACTCGAACATGCTGTAAATAGGAATACAACACCGATGATTACACCTGCAAATAATTTTGTTTTCATAAACTTATCCTCTTAAGATTATTGGTTGTTTGCTTTGTTTTCCAGTTCACGGATTCTTTCGTCCTGCCAGATGATATAGAGTGTCAGTTCCTCTATTTTCTGCAACAGCAGTGTCTGCATCTCACCCACCGCCAATCCATCCGTCTGCATCTCAGCAGCCGAAGGGATGTCAGGCAGGTGCTTATTCTCTTTCACATAGTTGTGAACTGCCTGCAAAGGTAACAAATTGTAATTATCCTCAAAAACGAAATCGGCACCATTGGTGTTTA
>CAJOPG010000142.1 GCA_905236355.1 Paludibacteraceae bacterium
GCAAACTGGCTGAGTGTGCGTATGGCATTGCTGGTGGTCATGTTGCTGAAGAGCGCGAGGTCCTCGCGCGACATATACATACTGATGGTAGCCTCATCTTCGTCAAGCCCATAGTTGTCTTTGAGCAAAAGGAGCGCTTCTGCGAGCCGTCCGCGGATATGCTTTTGTGTGAGATTGACTTGTCGGCGGTCGCTGTTGCCAAGGTCGCGTGCCATCTCAATCATGAACAAGAAACAAAACCGGTTGTTTTGTTGCAGAATTTTGAGGAATGCCTCTTTCTTGACGAAATAGACAACTGAAGGCTCGAAAGCACTCACACTGGTATTATAACTTTCGTCAGCAATCATGGCTCTGTAGCCGAAAACATCATAGGGTTTGAGCGTACGCAGAATCTGGTTACGATTGCTCACGCCTTCTTTATAGACGCGGACTTTTCCTTCTACGAGCATCATCATGTGAGTGGGAATGTCCCCCTCGTGGTGAATAATCTCGTTCTTTTTGAACACATAGCATTCTGCATTTTGGTCGATGTAGGCTTTCTCTTCGTCAGTGAGTACATCCCAAACGGGATTCATTTCCCAAAGTTTGGCTTCAGGTTGCGTTTGTTTCTTAGACATGACAATAAAATAAAAATCGTTGGCAAAGATAATAAAGAAAAATCATTCCTGCAAATCATAATTGTTTTCTTCTTGTTGGATGTGCCCTCAAAACGACTTTACAACTTATTGTATCTCAAAAAAGGTGATTGAATCTTCCCATGGTTAGAGGATGCAAATACTTATCTGCATTCTCGTTTAGGTGTGACGGACATCGAAATGTGGATAGCGGTTTTTGCATATTGAAAAAAAGTTGTATCTTTGCGCGTTTTATTTTGGATAGGTATGCGCAAGAATGAGATAGATATCGTTCTGTTGGGTTGCTCGAAGAATCTGATTGACGCAGAGCGGCTGATGCATCGCTTGGAGTCGGCGGGTTTTCACTGTGTATGCGATAGTGCGCATCCGAGGGGGGAGATTGCCGTTATTAACACTTGTGGTTTTATCGGTGATGCGAAAGAGGAGAGTATCAATGCAATACTTGCTTTCGCAGAGCGGAAGAGGCAGGGAAAACTGCGTCGCCTGTATGTGATGGGTTGTTTGTCGGAGCGCTATTTGAAAGAGTTGGAAGGCGAGTTGCCAGAAGTGGACAAGTTCTTCGGGAAGTTTGACTTTATGGGAATAGTGGATGAATTGCAAAAAGAGAAGGGGGAAACAGTATCCGGGGAGAGATGTTCCCAACGGGATTTTGAACGTCATCTCACTACCCCGCAGCATTATGCGTATCTGAAAATAGCAGAGGGTTGTAATCGTTTCTGTTCCTATTGCGCTATACCGTTGATAACCGGTCGCTACAAGAGTCGGGACATGGAGGAGATTGTTGAGGAAGTGAGATGGCTTGCGGCAAAAGGGGTTAGAGAGTTGCAAGTGATTGCGCAAGACCTGACGGCATACGGGACTGACCTATACGGCGAGAGCAGGATAGGAGAACTGATAAGCAGGATAAGTGATGTGGAAGAGATTCGCTGGATACGCCTGCATTATGCCTATCCGACACATTTCCCGATGGATTTGCTCCGGGTGATGAGGGAAAGAAAAAATGTGTGCAACTATCTGGATATAGCGCTTCAACACTCAACAGATAGAATGCTGGACCTGATGCGGAGGCACATCACAGCTTCAGAGCAGACGGCATTGATAGAAAAAATACGCGAGCAAGTGCCCGGCATACATCTTAGAACCACACTGATGGTGGGACATCCGGGCGAGACGGAACAAGACTTTGAGGAGATGGTGGAATGGGTGAAACGGATGCGCTTTGAGCGTATGGGTGCGTTCGCATATAGTGAGGAAGAGGGGACATATGCCGCCGAACACTATAAAGATGATATCCCGAATGAAGAGAAAGAACGGCGGTTGGAACGGCTCATGGCAGTGCAGGAAGATATCGCAGCGGAGATTAATAGCAATAAAGTGGGAAAACAGCTGCAGGTTGTAGTTGATAGAGAAGAGGGCGATTATTATGTAGGTCGTACGGAATATGACTCGCCGGAAGTGGATGGAGAAGTGCTGATTAAAAAAGAAGAGAACTGCAGAGTAGGAGAGTTTTATGAAGTGGAGATAGTAAAGGCGGATACTTTCGACTTGTACGGGAAAATAACTAAATAACTAAATAACCAAATAAAACCATGACAACAAAAGAGTTGATAGCAGATGTGGCTGCTGCGGCAGACCTGACTCAGAAAGAGACTGCCCGTTTATTGGATACCACATTGGAAGTCCTGACAGAAGAACTGTTGGGAGGTAAGAGTGTGCAACTGCGAAACTTCGGCCAATTCGAAGTGAAAGAGCGCAAAGAGCGTGTGAGTGTTCACCCGAGGACAGGGGAACGCATCGTTATTCCGGAGAAGCGTCAGATGAGTTTTAAGCAGCATAGTGTGTTAAAAGAAAATCTTAGGGAGGCATAATTATGAAAGACGAGAAACTTACTTTGGTCGGGTTGCGCAAGCAAGTGGCGCAGCGAGCCGGTATAAGCGAACAGAATGCCGAGCGCTTTCTGAACGAGCTATTATCATCTGTGACTAATGGTTTGAAAGCGGACAAACAAGTGCGCATCAGTGGGCTGGGTACTTTCCGTGTGCAACGCACAGAGGCCCGGAGAAGTGTGAATGTGCAGACGGGTGAACCAATAGTGATAGAGGGCTACAACAAGGTGGTGTTCCAACCCGAGACAATGCTCAAAGACCGTATCAATCTGCCTGTAGCATTGGAGCAGAACAAACAGCAGGAAACTGTGGTCGCATCTGCGGCAAAAGTACAGAAAGACACATCGCTTGATCCGCTCCAAAAACTGGGTGAACAGGCTGATGAGATAAAAGATATCTTGTCAGAACTGAATACTGCTCAGGAGGAACAGAAAGAACAGACGGTGGAGACAACAACGGAAGTCGCTGCGGAATTGTCTGCAGAAGAAAACGCCGGGCAAGAAAATGCTCCTGCTGAACCGGAAGGAGCAAAGCCTGAAACAGAACCGGAGTATGAAATAGAGAAGAAAGAGAATGAGCCGGCACCGGAACCTGTCCGGGCGAAAGAGCCGGAACCAATAATTCTTTCGGCTTCGGATCGGAAAAAGAAAGAAGAAACGGCTGTCAACGAAGAGGATGAGAATAAGAAGCGTTCCCCCCGTCCGTGGTTGGTGGCAAGCATCACTATATTGATATTCTGTATTCTGTTGGTTTGTGCTTACTTCTTCTTACGACATCAATTAACGGAATGGGCCAATGGATTGCTGAACAAAGATAAGCCGAAGAACGAAGTGGTGGTAACGGAAGAACCGGTCAATACATCGGACAATACTGCAGATTTTACGGAAGATGCGGGAGAGACTGTTGTTCTTCCTGCCCGCGAATACAAAGAGTTTCTGGCCACAGAACGCTTGCGCAGTGGAAGCCGTTTGGCACTCCTTTCGCGTAGATACTATGGTGCTCCTGATTTCTGGGTATATATTTATGAGGCTAATGCCGATAAGATATCCAATCCGAATTTGGTAAGAATAGGCACCAAAGTGCGTGTGCCGAAACTTCCGAAGGAGCTGGTTGACCCGAACAGTCCTGCAGCATTGGAGCAGGCACATAAACTGCAAGAACAAATATTAGGGAAATAAGAATGCTGATTCCGGATTATTATACAATAGTATCGCGTCACACAACACCCGAAGGGGAAGTGTTTTGTGTCAACCTTCATGCTGATAGCAGTGTGTATAAAGGTCATTTTCCCAGCTTTCCTGTATCTCCGGGAGTATGCAACATTGAGATGTTGAAGGAATGTGCGGAATTGGTGGCAGGCAAGTCGTTGTTGCTGACGGAAATAAAATCGTGCAAACTGACCACATTGGTCACTCCGGTTCAATATCCGATGGCAGAAGTGTGCATCAATATTACAAAAGAAGGGGAGGTGTATAGTCTGTCTGCCACATTAGGTAAGGGCACAGAAACCTATCTCACATTGAAAGGGTGTTTGAAAGAATAGTAAACAAGAGAAATGGTTTGGGGAACAGAGTAGTTATCATAGGAGCCGGTTTAGGAGGGTTGCAATGCGGTTATATCCTTGCCAAGAATGGCATGCAGGTGACAGTATTGGAGCATGATGTGCGCATAGGAGGTTGCTTGCAATCGTATAAGCGAGGGGATGTGCTGTTCGATGCAGGCTTCCATTATGTAGGCGGATTGGATGAAGGACAATCGTTGCACGGGCTGTTCAAGTATTTCAACTTGTTGGATTTGCCATGGTGCCGCATGGATGACAACTGCTTTGACGAGGTGGTAATAGGTGACCGCTCTTTCCCGTTTGCTGCCGGTCATGAGCGTTTCCGTGAGAGACTGACGGAAATGTTCCCGCATGAAAAAGAGGGACTGCGGCGTTATGTGGCATTCCTGAACGAGGTGGGAAATCATCTGCCGGACTCTTTTCTGCCGCATGAGGCAAGTGGCTTTTATTCCGACTCACTCTTTGCGCGTTCTGCATACGATTGGTTGTGTGATATTATTCATGACCCCTTGTTGCGAAAAGTCCTGTCCGGCACTTCTCTTAAGATGGAGTTGAATCGCGAAACGCTGCCTTTGTATGTCTTTGCACAAATCAACAATTCTTTTATACAGAGTGCATGGAGGATAGAAGGAGGCGGGCAACAGATTGCGGAACATCTGGCGGCAGACATCAGGCGTATGGGGGGCGAGGTGCGGACCAATAGCACCGTGACATCAATTGTAGAACAGGATGGCAAGGCTTTGGGAGTGCGCGTGAATAAGCAGGAGTTTATTCCGGCAGATTGGATTGTGAGTAACCAGCATCCGCAGATGTTGCTTCGTCTGTTGGCGGACAGCAAGAATGTGAGAAAAGTATATAAGCACAGAATAACGGCATTGGGAAACACTTTCGGGATGTTTACTGCCAACATACATCTTAAACCCGGTAGTATGGAATATGTGAACCGCAATGTGTATGTACATGATGAAAATGCAGACCTATGGAAGGTGGATTGCGATAAGGTGGAGAGTGTGTTGGTAAGTTTTTATAAAAATCAGTCGGCCATAGACCTGCTGACACCAATGCGTTGGCGTCAGGTGGCTCAATGGGCGGCAGAACCGGTGGGACATAGAGGTCAGAGTTATGTGGATTTTAAGAACCGGGTGACAGAAGACTGTCTGCAGCTCGTGGAACAACGATTCCCTGACTTGAGAGGGGCAATAGACAGAATATATACCTCCACTCCGCTTAC
>CAJOPG010000143.1 GCA_905236355.1 Paludibacteraceae bacterium
AACAAGGAGCAAGGCTGTTTAGGTCAGTTGAGAAGCCGTTTGTTGGACCATGTGGACATTCCCGAGAATAACATATATTCTTTTGACGGCATCAGCGACAAAGCAATGATTCCACAAATATGCCGCTCATTCGAGCAGCGCATAGAAGAACTTGGAGGAATCGATTTGCAGTTGTTGGGTATCGGTCGCGGCGGCAACATCGGTTTCAATGAACCCGGCAGCAGTTTCAACTCACTGACACGCTTAGTCATTTTGGACAATGTATCTCGGAATGATGCCTCGGGTATGTTCGGTTCTTCCGAATTAGTTCCCATAAGCGCTATCACAATGGGGATAGGCACTATACTTCGGGCCAAGCGCATAGTTCTGGCAGCATGGGGAGAACACAAGGCAGAACAACTATGTCGTGCCGTGGAAGGTTCTGCGGAGACAGGTTGCCCCGCCTCTGCCCTGCAACTGCACAGGAATGTGGAAGTGGTGGCCGACCTGAGTGCCGCCTCACGCTTGACCCGCTTCAATCAGCCGTGGCGTGTAACATCTTGCGAATGGGACGACCAGTTGACACGCCGCGCCATCGTATGGCTGTGTCATGAGACAGGCAAACCGATACTCAAGCTGACCAACAAAGATTACAACGAATACGGATTGAGCGATTTGGTAACCCTATATGGTTCAGCCTACAACTGCAATATCAAGATTTTCAATGACCTGCAACACACTATCACAGGTTGGCCCGGTGGCAAGCCCAATGCCGACGACAGCAATCGCCCCGAGCGCGCTCTTCCCTACCCTAAAAAAGTGCTGATATTCTCTCCTCACCCTGATGATGATGTCATCTCGATGGGTGGCACTTTCGCCCGTCTCATCAAGCAGGGTCACGATGTGCATGTGGCATACGAGACCTCCGGCTGTATAGCGGTATGCGACGATGAGGTTGTCCGTTTCATGGACTTTGTGAAAGGGTATCAGCAGATGTATATTCCCGATGCCAAAGTGATTCCACAAAAATACGATGAGTACATGCACTTCTTCAGAAAGGAAAAGACCGGGGACCAAGACACCCGGGAGATACTTGACCTGAAAGCACTTATCAGAAGAGGCGAAGCCACTGCAGCCTGCCGACACATGGGGCTTCCCACATCGCATATTCATTTTTTGAACTTGCCATTTTATGAGACAGGTACTATTAAGAAAGGAGATTTGAGCGAGCGCGATGTGGAGATAATCAAACAGTTGCTTATTGCCCAGAAGCCTGATGAGATGTTTGTGGCCGGTGATTTGGCGGACCCTCATGGCACTCACAAGGTATGTTTGGATGCCGTGTTAGCAGCAATAGATGAGTTGAAAGACACAGAACCCTGGCTTCAGGATTGCCGTATATGGATGTATCGAGGTGCATGGATGGAATGGGAGGTGGACTTGATAGAGATGGCGGTACCCATGTCGCCGGAAGAACTTCGTTTCAAGAGAAACACCATTCTAAAGCATCAAAGTCAGATGGAATCCGCACCGTTTATGGGCAATGACGAGCGCCTGTTCTGGCAGCGTGCAGAGGACCGCAACCACGCAACGGCCGAGTTGTATGCCCGATTAGGTTTGGCAGATTATGAAGCCATAGAGGCCTTTGTACAATATCACATTCTATAAATTTTCATCTATGATTACATGTTTTATTCCTTTTCAGAGTGAGAGTCAGGCTGAGCAGACCATCAATAATCTGCAAAAGCAACCTCTTGTAAAAACCACAAGGCTTGTGCAGGGCGACATCCGCAGCACTGCCAGCATGCGCTACATAGCAGAACATACAGACACTCCCTACACCCTTATATACACCAAGTTGACCACGCTATCGTTTGTACTCTATGCATTGGAGCGAATGACGGCATTGTTGGAAGATAGCGGTGCACTGATGGTATATAGCGACCACTTCAACAAGACAGGTGAAACGATAACTCCAGCTCCGGTTATTGACTATCAAGAAGGGGCTCTTCGCGATGATTTCGACTTCGGCTCCGTACTGCTATATCGTACTGACGCCCTAAGGGAAGCCGTAGGCCGCATGGATACCGACTATCAGTATGCCGGTCTCTACGACCTGCGTTTGAAAGTGAGTCAGAAAGGGAGATTGGAGCACATCAATGAGTATTTGTATTATGATGTAGAGCAAGATACCCGGAAGTCGGGCGAGAAACTGTTTGACTATGTGGACCCCAAGAACCGGGGTGTGCAGATAGAGATGGAACAGGTATGCACCCGGCATTTGAAGGATATAGGAGGTTGGTTGGCTCCGCACTTCAAAGAACCCGACCTTACAGAAGGGGAGTTTGAATATGAAGCATCGGTAATTATCCCCTGCAAGAACAGAGTGAAAACCATTGGTGATGCCATCCGCTCGGCCTTGTCTCAACAAGTGAAAGCACCCTATAAATATAATGTGATAGTAGTGGATGACAATTCTACCGACGGCACTGTGGATGTCATACGCAGTTTCAGCGACGAGCGGCTGATATACATAGCCCAAGACAAGACATGGCATGCCATAGGCGGCAATTGGAATGTAGCCTTACACCACCCTTTGTGCGGGCGATTTGCCATACAACTTGACTCTGACGATGTGTATGCCGACGAGTTCACCATACAACGCTTCATTGATGCCTTTCACACACAACACTGCGCTATGGTGGTGGGCACCTACCGCATGACAGACTTTAACATGCAGACTCTTCCACCCGGCGTGATAGACCATCGCGAATGGACTCCTGACAACGGGAGGAACAACGCTCTTCGCATAAACGGGTTGGGGGCTCCAAGAGGATTCTACACTCCTCTATTGCGGCAACTGAATTTCCCTACAACGAAGTATGGTGAAGATTACGCCGTTGGTTTGAGAGTATCAAGAGAATACCAGATAGGGCGCATCTACGAAGTGGTATATAACTGCCGTCGTTGGGATGACAACTCTGATGCCAATTGCGATAATGAGGCTATGAACCGCAACAACTTGTACAAAGACCGTCTCCGCACATGGGAACTTCGTGCCCGCATACAACTCAACAACAAGATGACCAAATGATTCATATCCAAGTTCCTTCAGATAAGCGATTAGTGTGGTACTTGGCGATGGAAGAATACATTGGCCATACCATACGACATTACCCGGAAGGAGTATTTTTCACTTGGGTGGTGGACCCGACTGTCGTCTTTGGCAGACATCAGGTGATGGAGCAGGAAGTGAATATGGCGTTTTGCCATGCAAATAATATTCAAGCCTATCGGCGCAAGAGCGGTGGTGGCTGTGTATATGCCGACCGCGGCAACCTGATGTTGTCGCAGATAGTTCCCAATACGCATGCGGAGCAGGTGTTTCAACAATATTTAGACAAAGTGGCGGCACTGCTGCGCGAATTAGGTTTGCCAGCAGTGAAATCGGAACATAATGACATACTGGTTGACGGGCATAAGGTGTCGGGTAATGCCTGCTATACATTGCGAGAGTGTACTATTGTGCATGGTACTATGCTTTATGATGTGGACTTTGATATGCTACAGGCAGCCATCAGCCCTACGCGCCAGAAATTGGAGAAGCATGGTGTGCAGTCGGTCAGGCAGCGTGTATGCAACCTTCGTCCTATGCTTGCGCAAACGCATGATATCGGAGAGTTGGCGGACCACCTAATCAACCGACTATGCACAAAGAGTATATGTCTTACCAAGGCAGATAGCGAGGCTATTGATACTATTGAGCAGACCTATCTGAATCCTGAATTTATACATAGCAAATAACATGAAACGCCTTCTTCAAGTGGGCATTATGTCCGCCCCTACTCTTCGGTTTGCTTTGCACGGCAACTACACCTTTGCCGGCAAGACATATACCGGCGAGCAAACGGCAGTTTGTCAGAACAGTCAAGTGCTATTTCATGGGAATCTATATAAGAGTCTGAATTTTACAGGCGGAGACAGTTTCACGCTCAGAGAGGTCACCATCGGTGTCAATTTCCATTGGCAGAGACAGGAAGACCAAACCTTCACCGGTGATTTGTGTATTCTTTCCGGGCAGGACAAAGTGCTCTATCCCGATGTCGGACTGATAGCTATCAATCAAATAGATGTAGAGGACTATTTGGCATCCGTTATCTCTTCAGAGATGGCAGCGACCTCATCTCTTGAGTTACTGAAGGTGCATGCTGTCATCTCCCGCAGTTGGTTGCTACACCCGCTGCTATCGCCTCAAAGTTCAGCAGTACAAGTGTCTTATCCCATCATAGAAAGCAACAGAGTTATACGTATCTACGAACGCGATGCGCACCGTCTCTTTGACGTATGTGCAGATGACCATTGTCAACGCTATCAGGGCATTACACGCCAGACATCCCCTAATGTGCAGGCAGCCATTGATGCCACCTGCGGAGAGGTGTTGACCTATAATGGCGAAGTATGTGATGCTCGTTTCTACAAATGTTGCGGGGGGCGTACCGAAGTATTTGAAACATGTTGGGCGGAGACGCCGCACCCTTATATAGAGAGTGTGGAAGATAGTTTTTGCGACACTTCCGACCGCCGTATCCTGCAACAAGTGCTTAACGACTACGACCTTCAAACCCGTCATTTTCATGATTGGGAGGTCCGTTACACTCAAGCAGAACTCTCCGAACTCATACACCACAAAAGCGGTATCGACTTTGGTGAAATTCTGAGTCTTACCCCCCTGAAACGAGGAGCTTCAGGACGCATTTATGAGTTAGAGGTGGTAGGAACAAAACGCCGTATGATTGTGGGGAAGGAGTTAGAGATTCGCCGATGGCTATCACCCACGCATCTTTATTCATCTGCCTTTACAATAGATACGATTACTGATGGCAGTGGAATATCTTTTCTGTTGTGTGGAAAAGGTTGGGGACATGGTGTCGGGCTATGTCAGATAGGAGCTGCAGTGATGGCGGATAAGGGTTATGACTACCAACAGATACTTGCGCACTATTTCCCTAAAGCCACACTGAATCGGTTGCAATAGCGGTTCCGCCCTTTTCTATAGTTCTGATTCTTTCAGTCGTTCTGCATTCTCTGCCACTTGCAGAGCATCGATAACCCCTTGTATATCACCATCCATGAAGGCAGCCAAGTTATAGACCGTGTAACCGATACGATGATCAGTGATGCGCCCTTGCGGATAGTTGTAAGTACGAATCTTAGCAGAGCGGTCGCCAGAGGAAACCATTGTTTTACGCCGAGCGGCGATATCATCGATATATTTCTGGTGTTCACGGTCGTAGATTTGTGTGCGGAGACGCGCCAATGCCCGCTCTTTGTTCTTAGGTTGGTCACGCGTTTCGGTACACTCTATCAGAATTTCCTCTTCCTGACCGGTATTGGGATTCTTCCATATATACCGCAGACGCACACCAGACTCCACTTTGTTCACATTCTGCCCGCCAGCCCCGCCAGAGCGGAAAGTTTCCCACTTGATTTCCCCCTCATTGATTTGCACTTCAAACTCGTCCGCCTCCGGCAGTACAGCCACAGTGGCAGCACTGGTGTGCACACGTCCCTGCGTTTCCGTAACAGGGACACGCTGAACGCGGTGCACTCCCGATTCGTATTTGAGCGTACCATACACATTCTGCCCTGTCACATTGAAGATAATCTCTTTATACCCTCCGACGGCACCTTCAGAGAACGATGATATGGTATAGTGGAAGCCTTTTATTTCGAAATATTTGGTGTACATGCGGAACAGGTCTCCGGCAAAGAGCGCCGCTTCATCTCCTCCGGTCCCCCCCCGAATTTCCATCACCACATTTTTGCTGTCTTCCGGGTCTTGCGGCAACAGGCACAGTTTCACTTCTTCCTCCAATGCCGGCATCTGCGGTTCCAATGCATCAATTTCCGCCTTTGCCATCTCGCGCAATTCAGGGTCCTGTTCATTATAGTATATCTGCCTTGCCTCCTCCAGATTATGAACAGCTTTTTTATATTTATCAGTGGCCTGCAAGACTCGTTCCAAGTCATGATAGTCGCGATTGAGACGCACATAGCGCTGTTGGTCTGCAATGACGGCCGGGTCGGTCAGAAGCAGTCCTACTTCATGAAACTTGGCCTCCAATCCTTCTATTTTATTGAGAATATCCATAATAGGTTTATAGCAGATTCGGCGTATTATCTATGCAGTTTGCCTCTGAATTGCTGTTTGCTTACCATCCGCATCATCTTGGATGTTTGTTCAAACTGTTTAAGGAAGCGGTTGAGTTCTACAATGCTGGTACCTGAACCTTTGGCGATACGCTGTTTGCGTGATCCGTTGAGCAATGCAGGGTTGGCACGTTCTTCCGGAGTCATCGAATTGATAATCGCCTCAACGGGCTTGAAGGCATCATCACTTACTTCCACTCCTTTCAGAGCCTTGTCCATACCCGGAATCATGCCCATGAGGTCCTTCATGTTACCCATTTTCTTGATTTGCTCCAATTGCGAACGGAAGTCATTAAAGTCGAACTGATTATGAGCAATCTTTTTACTAATGCGTCGTGCCTCCTGCTCGTCATATTGTTCTTGAGCACGCTCCACCAGACTCACGACATCACCCATGCCTAATATACGGTCAGCCATGCGTGCAGGATGGAACACATCAAGAGCCTCCATTTTCTCACCAGTGGAAATGAACTTGATAGGTTTCTGCACCACACTGCGTATAGAAAGGGCGGCTCCCCCTCGTGCATCACCATCCAGTTTGGTTAGCACAACGCCGTCAAAGTCGATGCGTTCGTTGAACTCACGTGCGGTATTGACGGCATCCTGACCAGTCATGGAGTCCACCACAAACAATGTTTCCGAGGGATGAATAGAATTTTTGATACATTCTATCTCATTCATCATCTGCTCATCCACTGCCAAACGCCCCGCCGTATCTACGATGACAACATCATAGCCATATACCCTTGCTTTCTCTATTGCTTTCTGGGCCTTCTTGACAGGGTTTTGTTCAGTTTCATCCGTAAACACCTCAACGCCTATTTGCTCACCCAATACGCGTATTTGCTCTATAGCTGCAGGGCGATACACATCACATGCCACTAACATTACTTTCTTGCCATTCTTCGTTTTCAGACGATTAGCAAGTTTGCCTGCGAAAGTGGTTTTACCGGACCCCTGTAAACCGGAGAGCAGCACAATGGCAGGATTGCCTTTCAGATTGATTTCCTCGGCCTCTCCCCCCATAAGAGCGGCCAGTTCGTCGTGCGTAATCTTCACGAGCAACTGTCCCGGTCGTATTGCACCTAACACATTCTGCCCCAACGCTTTCTCTCTTACCGAGTCAGTAAAAGTTTTTGCTGTTTTATAGTTTACATCTGCCTCCAACAATGCTTTACGGATGTCTTTCATTGTTTCCGCAACATTGATTTCGGTAATACGGCCTTCTCCTTTCAGTATTTTGAACGACCGTTCTAATCGCTCACTTAAATTGTCAAACATTTGAAATATAGAATTTATGATTTGGCACTCCGCTATTGTTAGAGTTTATACTCTTCTAAATAGCGTGCAAAGGTAATCATTTTTCTCCATATCTGCAACTGCCATTTGTATTCTCCGGGGTCAAGCCTCCTCCAAAGGAGTTTGGGATATAGAGTTTAGCAGTATTTCGCCCTCTTTTGTTTGTGAGTACTCCGTTCTTTTGATGTAGCTTGTATGGCGGTGATTGTTCAGTATTGTTTAGAAAGTTGCGAATAGTTTAGTTACCATTTAATGATTTTTTTTAAGTTTATTGTTATTTTATATTCGCTGATTATAAACTTTTTTGTACCTTTGCAACGTGTTTTAACAAATTAAACTTTAACAACTATGGAAGATAAACTTACGCGTCAGTACATTAATCGTTTCATGGCAGAATTGCGCATGAAGAACCCCGGTGAACCTGAGTTTCATCAAGCTGTGAGCGAAGTGGTAGAAAGCGTTGCTCCTTACATCATGCAGTATCCATATCTTCGTGAACAGAAGATATTGGAGCGTATGGTAGAGCCCGAACGAGTCATCATGTTTCGTGTTCCTTGGGTGGATGACAATGGTGAGGTGCAAATCAACCGCGGCTATCGTGTTCAGATGAACTCAGCGATTGGTCCGTACAAAGGCGGTATTCGCTTTCACGCATCAGTAAACCTCAGCATTATGAAGTTCCTTGCGTTTGAGCAGACATTCAAGAACTCACTGACAACCCTTCCAATGGGTGGTGCGAAAGGAGGTAGCGATTTTTCTCCCCGCGGTAAGAGTGATGCAGAAGTTATGCGTTTTTGTCAATCATTCATGACGGAACTCCAGCGCCATATAGGTCAGGATACGGATGTACCCGCCGGTGATATCGGTGTAGGCGGACGCGAAATAGGTTATCTTTTTGGTCAGTATAAGCGTCTTCGTGATGAATTTACGGGTACCCTCACGGGGAAAGGTCAGTATTGGGGCGGTTCACGCCTACGTCCGGAGGCCACCGGTTATGGTTTGTGCTATTTTACTCAAGCCATGCTCCAGACTCGCAGCAAATCGTTTGAAGGACAGACCGTCTGCATTTCCGGTGCCGGCAATGTAGCCCAATATGCGGCACAAAAGGCGATGCGTTTAGGAGCCAAAGTGGTTACTTTGAGCGATAGTGACGGCTTTGTATATGACCCGTCCGGTCTTACAGAAGACAAACTCAACTATGTATTTGAGTTGAAGAATATTCGCCGTGGAAGAATCAGCGAGTATGCCAAGCAATATCCCACCGCACAATATTTTGCCGGCGAACGTCCCTGGCGCATTCCTTGCGACATAGCCTTGCCTTGCGCTACTCAGAACGAGATAGAGAAGGCTGATGCGGAACATCTGCTTGCCAACGGCTGCTGGTGTGTTGCAGAAGGTGCCAACATGCCCTCCACTCCTGAGGCTATCGCCCTCTTCCAACAAGCACACATACTCTACAGTCCGGGCAAAGCGAGCAATGCAGGCGGTGTGGCTACAAGCGGTTTGGAAATGACTCAGAACAGCATCCGCCAACGCTGGACAGCCGAAGAAGTGGACCAACATTTGCACCGCATTATGGCAGACATCCATGAGGCATGTCTAAAATACGGTACGCAAGAGGATGGTTATGTCAACTATGTACGCGGCGCCAACATAGCCGGTTTCATCAAAGTGGCGAATGCAATGGTGGAACAAGGAGTAGTATAAGACTACTTTCCCCACCCCATCCTTCTCCACATGACGGGAGGAAGATGCAGAATGAATAAATCAAGCGGAGAAGAGATTATCTTCTCCGCTTGATTTATATGAATGCGCAAGCATTATGCCTGATGCTCGAGTTTGAGCGTTTGTGTGGGTTGGTCGCATACCTCCGATGGTCCGAAATACTGAATCGGTCCCGGATATATAAAGGTGTCGGTACTGACAGCCCACAAGTCACGATGGGCAGCAAAATACCGGAAAGGTTTGCCATCTAATTCCACCAATGCTTTTTGTATCACCGGCTTCATTTTCCCGCTACGCCGCTCCATATTCATCATCATGGTGATAGGCACTCCGCCTGCCACCCACTCTTTGGCAGGTGCCGTAAGGTTTCGCACCAATGCCATATATCCCGTTTTTCCTGCTGCTATCAACTGCGTAGCTGTAACGCCGATACTATAGCAATAGTCGGCATCGAAATTAGAGGGGGTGGCACAACGCCCTTCATAACCAAAGAAGTGGTTCAGTGCAGAGAACTTGCCATTATACCTCCCCTGTTCTTTCCATTGAGCGAGTTTTTTGCCAACCATTTCTATGAGCAACTTCTCGGTTTCAATTTGTGATACCGCCACATTTCCGTGCGGGTCTCTGTCCATGGTAAGTTGGCGCGCAATGCCTTTAGGAAGCGAAGCATAGAGTTCAGAAGCCTCTGTCGTCAGTTTGCCTATTACATATTGGCGTTTTTCCTCGTCACCGCTAATAGCGACAAACTCATCATTGCCTGCCAACAAATCGTTGAGTTCCCGGATAAGGCGCTTCATGGCAGGTATAAACTCAATCAGACCTTCAGGAATGAGAATGGTTCCGAAGTTAAGTCCCTTTTCCGCCCGCGCTGCAATTGCTCCGGCTATTTGCTCAACCACATCATTCAAAGTGAGATTCTTTCTTTCCACTTCTTCAGAGATGATGCACACATTGGGTTGCGTCTGCAGAGCGCACTCCAAAGCGATATGACTTGCACTGCGTCCCATCAGACGAATGAAGTGCCAGTATTTCTTGGCACTATTGGCATCACGCTGAATGTTGCCAATCAGTTCTGAGTACACCTTGCAGGCCGTATCAAAGCCGAAGCTGGTTTCAATCATATTGTTTTTCAAATCGCCATCAATTGTTTTTGGGCATCCGATAATCTGAATTCCACACTGCTTTTGCAGGTAATACTCTGCCAATACACAGGCATTTGTATTGCTATCATCGCCTCCGATAATAACTATAGCCTTGATGCCCAACTTCTTGCATATCTCAATACCATTGTCAAACTGCCATGTCTCTTCCAATTTGGTACGCCCGGATCCAATGATATCGAAGCCGCCTGTATTGCGGTATTCATCAATGATATCAGCGGTCAGTTCTTTATATTTGCCCTCAATCAAGCCGCTTGGTCCGCCAAGGAAACCATAGAGTTTGCTCTCTTTGTTCAGGCGCTTCAAACCATCAAACAAACCGCAAATCACATTATGCCCCCCAGGAGCCTGTCCACCAGACAGAATCACGCCCACATTGATGGCAGGATATTGACCTGCTTTACCCGGTACGAGTTCTAATATGGGCAGTCCGTAGGTATTAGGAAACAATTGTTTGATTTCTTTTTGGTCCGCAACGGATTCAGTAGCGGCACCTTCTTTTACTCTCACTTCACCGAGTAGTGCAGCCGGCATCTTCGGCTGATATGCACTTCGAGCGATTTGTAATGCACTTTTTTGCATAATTGATTGTACTTTAAAGGTTAGTATATTGGATTGATTTTTGATTTCAATGCCTCGGTAGTCCTCCCGTTATTCAGGCTGCAGCCAATCGCCATTTTCTTTTATCAGTCGCACTAATGCATCCACCGCCTCTTCCTGCGGAATATTCATCAGCACGCATTGCTTTCCCTTATACAGACTTATCTTTCCTCGTGCAGCACCCACATAGCCATAGTCGGCATCTGCCATCTCGCCCGGTCCATTCACAATACACCCCATTATTCCTATCTTCAGTCCCTTCAGATGACAGGTAGCACGCTTAACTTCTGCAATCGTTTTCTCTATATCAAACAACGTTCTGCCACATGAGGGACAGGACACATATTCCGTTTTATAGCGCAAGATATCTGCCCCCTGCAATATGTCTAACGCCAAATGTTGCAATTGCTCTTGGGGAAAGTTAGAATTGATGATTTGCAACTTTTTCAGGCCTGTATCAAACAATGGTTTTCCCAAATCAGCGGCGGCATGCAGTGCGAAAGTGCCATAATCTGTCAGTTCTTCATTGCAATAAATCAGCATATCTGCCGAGGTATGATATTCGCGCGATTGTCTATTATCAGGAGAGAACCATTGTACTAATTGTTGTGCTACAGGTATTTCGGCTTCGGGTTTTTCAGAAAGGCTCACTCGAATGGTATCGCCTATGCCATCAGCCAACAAAGCCCCAATTCCTATTGCAGATTTTATACGTCCGTCCTCCCCTTCACCAGCTTCCGTCACCCCCAAATGGAGGGGATAGTGCATATCCTCTTTATCCATTGTATCAACCAGCAACCTGACTGTTTCCACCATTACATGGGTGCTTGATGCTTTTACTGAAATTACGACATCGTCAAAGTGTTCCTCTTTGCAGATACGCAAGAACTCCATACAACTCTCCACCATTCCTTGCGGTGTGTCGCCATAGCGCGACATGATTCTATCGCTCAACGAACCATGATTCACCCCGATACGCAATGCAGTGTGCCGTGCCTTACAAATCGCCAGCAACTGCAGGAATCGTTCACGAAGTCGCAACAATTCCTCTGCATACTCAACATCTGTATAGTCAATCTGCACAAATTTACGCGCAGTGTCAACATAGTTGCCCGGATTGATACGAACGGCTTCCACCACTTGAGCAGCTGCATCTGCTACATTAGCATTAAAATGTACATCTGCCACCAACGGCACTTGTTGGAAGGCTGCATGTATTTTCCGGAGGTTCTCCACCTGACGAAGTCCTTGAGTAGTAAACCTGACCAATTCGCCACCTGCTTGTGCTATGCGCTCAGCCTGACACACAGACTCTTTTACATCATTTGTGTCTGTATTCGCCATACTCTGCACGCGAACAGGATAATCAGAGCCTATTAGCAGATTGCCCACCTGCGTAGTTGTGGTTTTACGCCGCACTATAGTATTTGGAAGATTGCAATGCATCAATTTTGATTATAAGTCTTTTAGTGCATTCCGTATTTGTTGTTGCACTTCTGCGGAGTTGGGAACTAATGGCAGACGGAGTACATTTTGCAACAGTCCTTGCTGCTGAAGTACAGTCTTAATGCCTGCAGGATTGCCTTCTTTAAACAACAACTCTACCATGCGTGCATACTTTCTTTGCAGTTTCTCCGCTTGGTCGGCATTGGCGTGTACAATCTGCCTGAAATCTTCAGGGAAGGCATTGCTTGCCACAGAGATGAGTCCATCTGCACCGGCACTCATCAGTTTTGCCGCAATTCCGTCGTCACCAGATATTACCAACATCCGTTTAGCAACCAATTCTATCAGATGCTCTATTTGTTCCACATTGCCCGAAGCCTCCTTTATACCGACAATCTTATCGGGATGTGTTTCATATATTCGAATCACCGTTTCCGGGAGGAGATTCACCCCAGTCCGCCCGGGCACATTATACAATATAACAGGCAGGGGCGATGCCTCAGCTATTGCTCCAAAATGTTGAAACAAGCCTTCTTGTGAGGGTTTGTTATAATAGGGGCACACCGACAATATGGCTCTATAGCCGCTCAGATCTTCTGCATGCAAAGCCTCGCATACCGCCGAAGTGCACTTTCCTCCCATACCCAACACCAATGGCAATCGTCCGGCT
>CAJOPG010000144.1 GCA_905236355.1 Paludibacteraceae bacterium
ATAATGGTATGGAGGTGCTGAACTGTGAACTGTCGGAATAATTCAGCCAATGCCACCATCCACAAGACAGAACGACCGCGAAAGCGGTCGTTCTGTCTTGTGGTGCCTCTTGGAGTTGAACCAAGGACACATGGATTTTCAGTCCATTGCTCTACCACCTGAGCTAAGGCACCATGGCTTGTCTGCTTCTGATTTCAGTGGTTTGCACCTGTTCTTACTCTCAGTATTTCGCCAAAAGCGGGTGCAAAGGTACAACAAGTTTTTTAATTGTGCAAATCTTATCTGAATTTTTCTGAAAAAAATAGCCGTATGGGATAAAGAATCCCGTTCTATCTCTCTCCGTCGGGAGATAGTATGATTCCCGGTTTTTGATTTCAAGATTCCTGATTAGTCATATTTTATATTTCTACTACGGGTATGTGCCGGTCATAGCCGAATATGTTGATGTTATGTTGATGTTATGTTCATCTTATGTTTATCTTATGTTTGCTATCTCTGATTTTTAACGACTTACAGTATTTTCTTTAGGTTAAGTTGGTGATTTGCAATGTTTTCTTTGGGTGCGGATGTGTATAAAGACAGGCTTTCTGAAAATCTATTTGTGAGTATGGGTGTTTTTTTGTAATTTTGCCTGCTTAATATGCGGGAAAAGTGAACTGCTATTTAGTATTGCGATTCAGGAGCTTGGGAAATGTGGCGATGAGCGTACCTCTGCTATCGTCGTTGGCTCAAGGGTATGCATCGGCGCATTTTGTGGTTGCGACGGAGAAGGATTTGTCGGCATTGTACTATGGGTTAGATAATGTGCAGGTATATACATTGAAGCGCAAAGACGGGCTGGATGTTTTGATGTTGTGCCGACAACTGAAGAAGCGATATGGGACGGTGGAGATAGTTGACTTGCAGGGCAATGCTTCCTCCAGAAGTATATGCAGGCTTGCACAACTGATGGGGGTGAGGAATGTCGTGATAGACAACGAGCGGTGGAAAAAGTTGAGACTTTGTGTGCGTGGTTATTGCCGTTCCCGGGCATTGACAAAGGAGATAGAGCGCTATCGACAGACTTTCTGCCGTGCGGGATTAGAGTCTGACATTTGTTTTGAAACCCTGCCCGTCAACAAAGAAGCGCAGCGGTGTGTGGAGGACAAATACGGAAAGAAGCAGGGGTTTCGGATAGGCATAGCACCATTTGCCAAACGGCGGACCAACCGTTTGCCGTACAGCGTGATGCGGGAGGTGATATGGCATTATGCCCAACAAGAGGGGACACATGTATATTTGTTCGGGGCGGGGAGAGTGGAAACGGAGATGTTGCAGCAGTGGGCGAGCATATTTCCCAATACCTCTTCTGTGGCGGGGCAACTGAGTTTGGGCGAGGAGTTGGAACTGATGCGCACTTTGGACAGTATGCTATGTATGGATAGTGCCAACCAGCATTTGGCAGCGTTGGTGAAGCTTCCGGTGTTGAGCGTATGGTGCGGGACACATCCTTACGCAGGTTATGGTGCTTACCGTCAGTCGGAGGAGCATATTATGCAAAGAAAACTATCCTGTCGTCCTTGCACGGTGAACGGGCGCGAGCAATGCCGCTATCGGAATTTTTTGTGCAAAGAGTTCCGTGCGGAGGAGATAGCGGCTCGTATAGACGACCTCATCTCCCCCTTCTCTACAGGAGAGGAAGACAGGGACGAGTGAGGGCGGATAGCGAAGAGCGTGAGTGAATAGTAAACAAATGAACAAAACAAGAATATGAGTAAGATTATTTCCATTGCGAATCAAAAGGGCGGGGTGGGTAAGACCACTACTGCCATCAACCTCTCTGCAGCCTTGGCTCAGAGCGGGAAGCGGGTGCTGCTTGTAGATGCCGACCCCCAGGCAAACGCCTCGTCGGGTCTGGGCATTGACATCCGTCAATTGGAGACGACAGTATATGAGTGTTTGGTCAATAATGTTTCTGCGGAGCAGGCGATATTGCCCACCGGGCAGGATAATCTGTGGGTTCTGCCGGCACATATAGACTTGATAGGGGCAGAGATAGAGATGATAAATATGAATGCCCGTGAGACATTGTTGAAGAATGTGTTGTCTCCGGTGGAGAACAAGTATGACTATATTATTCTGGACTGCTCTCCTTCGCTCGGATTGATAACGGTGAACTGTCTGACCGCCAGCGAGTCGGTAATCATTCCTGTGCAATGCGAGTATTTTGCCTTGGAGGGTATCAGCAAACTGCTTAACACGATAAAAATCATCAAGTCGAAGTTGAATCCTGAGTTGAAGATAGAAGGTTTTCTGCTCACGATGTACGACAATCGTCTTCGTCTGTCCAATCAGGTGCACGACGAGGTGCGTCGGCATTTCGGCGATATGGTGTTTAAGAGTGTGATATCAAGGAATGTGCGTTTGTCGGAGGCTCCGAGTCACGGGCTTTCGGTTCTGACCTATGACCCATCGTCGAGGGGTGCGCAGAACTATCGTGACCTTGCAAAAGAATTAATCAAAAGAAAGTAATCATTATGAAGACTCGAATCGGTTTAGGAAGAGGGCTTGATGCTCTCATAGACACCTCTCATGTAGATACCAACGGCTCTTCCTCTATCAGCGAGGTGGAGTTGTCGAAGATAGTGCCGAACCCGAATCAGCCTCGTCGCACTTTTGACGAGGAGGCTCTGCAAGAACTTGCGGCTTCGATACGCGAGATGGGAGTTATTTCTCCCATTACATTGCGGAAGAACGAGGATGATACCTATAGTATCATAGCGGGTGAGCGTCGTTATCGTGCCGCCAAACTTGCGTGTTTGACGGCTATTCCCGCCTATATCCGGACTGTGGGTGACGAGCAGGCGATGGAGATGGCGCTTGTGGAAAACATCCAGCGTGAAGACCTTGATGCCATAGAGACGGCTCTTGCCTATCAGCGCCTGATGGACGAGTATCAACTCACGCAGGAGCGCATGTCGGAAAGGGTGGGTAAGAAGCGTACGACGATAGCCAACTATCTGCGGCTCCTGAAGTTGCCGGCAGAGATACAGTTGGGCATCAAGGAGCGCAAGATAGACATGGGTCACGCCCGTGCGTTGCTTGCAGCCGATACGGCCTCATCCCAGCTTGGCATTTATAAGCGGATACTTGCCGAAGGATTGTCGGTGAGGAAAGTGGAAGAGTTGGCAGCAGGAACGAAGACACCCGCTAAAAGCGGAGGAAAAGTTTCAAAAGTGTCGGCATACCAACAAGAGGAAGAGCGGCTTGCGCGGGCTCTTCAGACGGCAGTGCATATTCAGCCGGCAGGTAAGCAGAAGAGCAGGATAGTGATTGAGGCTAAGACGGAAGAAGACCTCCAGCGTTTGATAGACAGTCTTACAAAACAGGAGTGATTCGGCATCTTCACATATTGTGTTTTTTGTTTTGCGCATGCTTTGTAGTATGCGCTCAGGAGGTGGCAGATGAGGGCACATGGCAGACAACTGAGGAGATTCAGACGGCCGACTCGCTTCGGATAGTGACGCAGGAGTCGGATAAGATAGTCGTCCTTTCGGCGGACGCATGGAAGCCTGACCCGATGCATGCTGTCTGGATGAGTGTTATCTTGCCGGGCTATGGACAGATATACAACCGCTCATATTGGAAGTTGCCTATAGTGTATGGCGGTTTTATGGGTTGTGCGTATGCCATTATGTGGACCAACAACAACTATCAGGACTATAAGACGGCCTATAGGGATATTCTGACGGACACCTCTTATGACCCGACAGACCCGACCAAAAGTTATGTGGCTATTCTCCCGAATGGTTATACAGTGGAAAGGATGGGGGGCAAGTCAGCCTATACGAGGACGCTGAACAATGCGCAAAATTCCTATCGTCGCTATCGTGATATATCTATTGTGGCCACGGTGATTGTGTATGCTCTCTCGTTGATAGATGCATACGTAGATGCCCAACTATATGATTTTGATATTTCGCCCGACTTGTCGCTCAATGCAGAGCCAGTGCTTTATTATGACCGTATGGGCAACAGGTCGGCAGAAATGAGGCTTGCCATTAGATTTTGACATGACAATGAAACAGCTATTGACGATTATATTTTCAGTAATGACCCTGTGTGTTGCGGCTCAGGACACAGTGTCAGCAGCATTGCCGGTTTGGCAGCAGACCGAGTTTGACCGCCTGCTGTTGGAACATTCCATGCAGTGGATTGACACGACGGCCTGCACCTCGCAGCCGTTGCGTGACACGCTGCCTGATTCAGTATATATAGCTCGTTTGAAAGCATTGCCTTGTGTGATAGAGATGCCCTATAACAATGTGGTGCGCAGTTTTATAGAGATGTATGTTATGCGTCGTCCGAAGCAGGTGGCACGCCTCAGGATGCTGGGTCAGTATTATTTTCCTATTTTTGAGGATGCTTTGCATCAATATGGTCTTCCTGAAGAACTCAAGTATCTTCCGGTGATAGAGTCGGGTCTGAATCCTACTGCATGTTCTCACATGGGTGCGGCGGGTCTATGGCAGTTTATGCCTCGCACTGCAAAGAACTGTGGTCTGGAGGTGAACTCACTGATAGATGAGCGCTTTGACCCGTTGAAGGCCACTGATGCCGCCTGTCGTTTTTTGAAGAGTCTGTATCGGATATATGGTGATTGGAATCTGGTGATTGCCGCCTACAATTGCGGTCCCGGCAACATCAACAAGGCAGTCCATCGCAGCGGGGGGAAGACCGATTTCTGGGATATATATCCTTATCTGCCTCAAGAGACCCGCTCTTATCTGCCCATTTTCATAGCGGCCACCTATGCGCTGAACTATGCGGATGAGCACAATATCTGCACCGCTCAGCCAGACCGCACGCTTGCCACCGACACCATTCAGACCGACCGTCGTCTGCATTTGCTTCAGGTGGAGCATGCTACCGGTATTCCATTGGCAGAACTTCGGTGTTTGAACCCGCAATACAGAATGGATATTTTGCCGGGCGGCAAACCATATCCTCTATGCCTTCCGATAGATATGATAGGAGCATATATTCAGCAGGAGGATTCGATTATGGCGTATTTGGCAGACAGTCTGATTAACAACCGCAGGGATGTGATAGACCTTGCCCAGAAGACGGATGCCGACGGGCTGCCGATATCAGGAACTATCACCTACAAGGTGAAGGCGGGTGACAACTTGGGTGCCATTGCCAAGAAATATCATACTACCGTGGCGAAGATACAAAAGGCGAATCATTTGAATACAACAGTCATACAAATAGGTCAACAACTAAAGATACCGCGCTAATGGACAAACTCTACTATAAAATCAGTGAGGTGAGCAAGTTGCTTGATATCCCGGCTCCTACATTGCGCTACTGGGAACAGGTGATGCCGAAACTCAAGCCCTACAAGCACGAAGGCAAGACGCGTAGGTTTTATACGCCGGAGGACCTTGCTCTGCTTCGTCAAATCAAACATTTGCGCGAAGATTTGAATCTGCCCATTGATTTAGTGAACAGCAGGCTGGAGAATAATCAGTCAGACCTTGAGAAGCAGCAGCAACTGCTTCATACGCTTATGCAGATTCGTACGGAACTAACAGAAATAAGAAAACAACTATAAGTGCAATTCAATGAGACGCATCAACATCAATTGGAAACAACTGCTTCCTGATATCATTATCTTCAGTGTGTTTGTGATAGCATCGGTCATCTATTTCTATCCTGCCCTGCAAGGAAAAGTGGTGCCGGGAGTGGACCGTATCAATGCTTATTCGGGCCGAATGGAGAGTTGGTCATATTTTGAAGAGACAGGTGAAAACGCTTTCTGGACAAACTCAATGTTCTCGGGTATGCCTTCTTATATGATTGGCGGATATGAATATATCGACCGAAAGATGTTGCGGCCGATATATGATGTATGTCTGCTTGGCGGAGACAATGTGTTTTTCCTGATGCTCTTCTACCTTGTAGTGTTCTACTGTTTCCTTCGCTCTTTCGATATTGACAAGTGGATTAGCATGGCAGGTGCTTTTGCTACGGCATTATCATCATATTTCTTTGTTATTATCACGGCCTCGCATAACGCCAAGGCATTGGCTATAACATGGATGACGCTTGCAATGGTGGGCTTCTTGCTGATCTATAGGAAGAAGTATTTTCTTGGGGCTCTCTCTCTTATGCTTTTTCTGCCTATCGGACTATTTCGGCACCCCCAAATGGGATATTATATATGTATGCTTATAGGTGTACTATTCATAGCCGAATTGTATATCCATATTAGTGAGAAGCGTTTCAAAGATTTAGGTATCTCAACAGCTATCTTTGCCGCCTCTTTTGCAGTGGGTATGGGCATAGGCAGCGCTAATGTGTTTGCCAATCAGGAGTATGCCTCACAGACCATGCGCGGCGGACATTCTGATCTTGCAAAGGAGAAAGATGCAGAGAATAAAGTGAAGAATGGTTTGGATTTGGACTATGCTACTACATGGAGTTACGGCATAGACGAGACCCTCACATTCCTTATTCCTGATTTTATGGGGCGTGCCAGCGGCACTAATGTAGGCACTCGTTCGGTGCTCTACAAAGAACTTGTAGAGCAGGGTGTTCCTGCCTCTTCTGCCCGCCAATTTTGCGAGCATGCTCCCGTCTATCGCGGTGACAAGCCTTTCACGATGGGTCCTGTGTATATGGGGGCGATTGTTTGCTTCTTGTTTTTGTTGGGCCTTTTGATAGTTTCCGGTCCCTATAAATGGGCGCTTCTTGCTGCTACTCTGTTTTCCGTATTCCTCTCTTGGGGGCGGCATTTCATGCCTTTCACGGAGTTGTTCTTCAACTACTTCCCTATGTATAACAAGTTCAGGGCGGTAGAGAGTATTCTCATAGTGGCGGAAATAACGATGCCTCTTCTTGCTTTCCTTGCCGTCAACGAACTGATAAAAGGGAGTAAAAGCAAAAAATATGTTCTTAACTCCGTTTATATATCAGCAGGTGTTACTGCCGCAATCTGTTTGTTCTGTGCCTTATTCGGTAAGTCGGTGATAGATTTCTCTTCCGCTTACGATGCCAATCTGCAGGCTCAGTTGCCAGAGTTTGCTTACGATGCCATTTTGCACCAACGTGCCGCTATGCTTACCTCTGATGCATGGCGTAGTCTGGTGTTTATAGTGTTGGCTGCGGCAGTGGTGTTATTATATTTGAAAAAACCGTTCAAGTCTCTCTATCTCGGTATTTTTCTTGCAGTTCTTATTATTGCCGACCTTTGGCCCGTCAACAAACGCTATTGCAACAACGATATATTCGTAACGGTCAAGCAACGCGACAAGGTGTTCAATATCCAACCTTACGAGAAGCAGATTCTGCAGGACGACGGCTATTATAGAGTCTTTAATCTTACTGTTGACCCCTTTAATGATGCCCGTACCAGTTATCGGCTTCATTCCATCGGTGGTTATCATGCCGCCAAACTGCGTCGGTATCAAGACCTTATTGACGAGCATCTGAGCAAAATGAATTGGAATGTTATCAATATGCTGAATACAAAGTATATCATCACCAAAGGGGCAGACGGGCAACCTGCACCGCATCTTAATCCGGATGCTATGGGACCGGCCTGGTTTGTTGACTCGCTTGTGGTAGTGGATAATGCCAATCAAGAGTCGGAGGCGCTCAACTATCTTGACCTGCATACCACTGCGGTGTTGGATACGGAGTTTGCCGACTTTGTGCAACATACTTCCACAGAATCGGACCCCACTGCCTCTGTTGTTGTCACCCGTCATACCCCCAATCGGGTGGAGTACGATGCCGAGTGTCATACCGACAAGACGCTGGTTCTCTCTGAAATATATTATCCTTTTGGTTGGAAACTTACCATTGACGGTCAACCGGCGGAGCATTTCCGTGTCAATTATATGCTGCGCGCCTTGAATCTGCCTGCCGGCAAGCATCATATTGCCTTTTATTTCGACCCTGATAGTGTTCACAAAGGCAATGCGCTGGCACTTACTTGTGTCATTATCTTCTACCTTACTCTTCTTGCTGCCCTTGGTTATTGGTGTTTGCGATATTACAGGAAAAAGGCTCAGGTTAAAGAAGAATAGTAGAGATAGTATGAGATTCAAGGCACTTATAAAGAGATGATAAAATGAATGATACTATAAGTAATATAAAACTTCTTTTGTGTGATGTGGACGGTACACTCACCGATGGCGGGATGTATTATTCGGCTGAAGGTGATGTTATGAAACGCTTCTATGTCCGTGACGGCATGGGGTTGCGCCTTTTGCAACAAACAGGAGTAAAGGTGGGTATTGTCACTTCCGAAATGACTCCTATTGTAGAGCAGCGTGCCAGAAAGTTGCACTTGGACTATTTAGTACAAGGGGTCGGCTTTGAAGAAAAAGTTGCGGCTGTGTGTAAAATATGTCGCGAGTTGGGCATTACGATGCGGGAGGTGGCATATATAGGGGATGATGTTAACGACATTGACCTATTGAAGGCTGTCGGTTTCCACGCATGCCCGGCAGACGCTATCCCTGAAGTTTTGCAAATAGAAAAAATCAGTATTATGCAGCACAACGGGGGAGCAGGGGCTGTAAGAGAACTTACGGATATTATTCGTGCAAATAAGAATACAATTTGAAATGGACAGCAAGCAGAAGATAGTGGCATTAGTGCCAATGAAACTCAACAACCGCAGGTTGCCGGGCAAGAACATAATGCGCTTTGATAATGGAGAACCATTGTGTCACTATGTGCTTACAACATTACTCTCTATCAAAGAGATAGACGAAGTATATGTTTATTGTTCGTCTGAAACTATCAAAGAATATATTCCTGCCGGTGTAAAGTATCTCAAACGAAGTGTGGAACTTGACAAAGATACCACCAAAATCAATGAAGTGATTGCCGCATTCGCAAATGAAATAGAGGCAGATATCTATGTTATGAGCCATGTTACATCGCCTTTTATTGAAGCCGCCTCTATTCGTAATGGGCTTGCAGCCGTGCTTGGCGGCGCGTATGATTCAGCATTGGCGGTTCAACAATTGGCAACTTTCTTGTGGAAAGACGGAAAGCCACTCAACTATCAGTTGGATAATATTCCGCGTACCCAAGACCTGCCTCCCGTCTATGCTGAAACATCCGGATTCTATATATTCAAAAGCGATGTAATCAAACAACTGCACCGTCGGATAGGGGAAAAACCATTCTTGGTACAAGTAAGTCAGACAGAGGCGGTGGATGTAGATGAAAAAGAAGACTTCTTGATAGCGAACGCAATCTATAATCAGCGCTTAAAACAGGTCAATAAAAAATGTGATGAATAATAACACCTCTATACAGTTACTCGATTGTACGCTTCGCGACGGAGGATATGTCAACAATTGGAACTTTGGCAAAACCACCATCATCTCTATTCTGGCATCTTTGAGAGAAGCTGGAATAAATCTGATTGAAGTGGGCTATCTCAGCAGAAAACATCCTCAGACTCAAGGACGAACAATATTTTTTTCTCTGCAGCAAATCAACGATTTGATAGGCGATGATGCTACTGTACAATATGCAGCCATGATAAATTTCGGAGAGTTTGCTGTTGAAGACCTCCCATGTTACAATGGTTTCGGTGTGGGCACTTTGCGTATCGCCTTCCACAAAGAAGATTTTATTGAGGCACTGCAGTATTGTGAGCAAATCAAGCGTAAAGGGTATCATGTATTTGTACAACCAATGTCCACTTTGGATTATTCGCAACAAGAATTGCACAACCTGTTAGAATTGAGTAATCGCATAGGGGTGGACGCTGTCTATATTGTGGATAGTTTTGGTTTTATGCAGCAAGACGATGTGCTTGGTCTACTGCAGACATACAAGACATATTTAGATGCCGATGTTGCCATCGGATTCCATTCTCACAACAATCTGCAACTCAGTTTCTCTAATTCGCAGGCTTTCCTTATGCATGCAGGCAATAGAAAGAGCATGATTGACTCGTCTGTATTCGGAATGGGAAGAGGGGCAGGCAATCTTTGTACTGAACTGATGGTGAAATATCTGAATGAAAACTATCAAAAGAAGTATCAACTTATTCCTATTCTCGAGATTATTGACAATCACCTTAATTCCGTCTTCATACAGTCTCCATGGGGCTATTCTCTGCCGTATTATGCAGCATCCGTGCATAAATGTCACCCCAATTATGCCACTTATCTGCAAAACAAACAAACATTAGGGGTCCGTCAGCTCAATGCGATTCTTTCACGCATACCCCAAAACAAACGCCAACGATTTGACCAACAGTTAGTGGAACAACTCTATATTGAAGAACAAAATAGGGAAATTAACGATGCAAGCACATTGCAATATCTTCAATCGCGCCTGAAGGCACGCAATATTCTTCTGCTCGCACCCGGCAAGACGCTCATAACACAGGCAGATGACATTCACAATTATATTTCCGCCAAACAACCTATAGTCATCGCTGTCAATTTTACCCCACAGCATTTTAATACAGACCTTGTCTTCCTCACTAACCCTAAAAGAGTTATACAAATCAATGATTTTGATGAAGACAATATCATAGCAACCTCCAACTTGAAAAATTATAAATGGCGTGTTAATTATGGGGCATTGGTGGAGTCAGGGCAAACTGAGTCGGATAATGCAACACTGATGCTCCTCAGACTGCTTGCAAAAATAGGGATTACACAACTCTCCATTGCCGGCTTTGATGGTTTCTCGGCTGATCTGCATGACAATTATTATGATGAAAACTATATCAATAGCACCATCACTGAAATATTTGAGGAGAGAAACAAAAACATCCGTATGCAACTTGCTTTAATCCGGAAACATATCAATATTCAATTTCTAACCCCGACACGCTATGTATGACAATCGCACTCTCATACTGTGCAATAGCGCTTTTCAGTTGCTCACGGCAATCCAACTCCGGCGAACCTTGTTCGCTCAGAGACCTGTTGATTTGTTGCTGAGCGACCATTTGACAGGGGCCGAGCATATATGCGAGAACCTAAGACAATGCAATGTGTTTGGGAATGTTGTTTATATACGGACAAAACGCAGGAATTTCAAAACGCGTTGGGCTGAGACATGCCACGATTTATGTCTCATCCGAAAACTAAAATCGCAGTTAGGACTGTACCATACATTTTGTATTGCTAACATTTCCGTTTTTTCTATTCTGTTTACGCGCTTTTATCAACACCCGATGCCGGAAGTAGCACTCTACGAAGATGGATTTGTTACCTATTGCCAATGTTTTGAGCATTTCGACAAAGCAAGTTTCCCTGCACGGCTGTTGCTTCCGAAGGGTGTGTTGGAATACGCAAAAAACATCTATCTGTTCAATCCGCAACTCTTGGAATGGAAACGGACAACTATTCAGCCAATCTCTATACCAAAACTGAATCCGGCTGATGCTTCATTGGTAGAGTTGCTGAATAAAGTTTTCAATTATACTCCGCAAGCTAACCCTTACAACCGGCCATTCATCTTCTTGGAAGAGTCTTTTGCTGCCGACAATTTCAAAGTCAATGATATTGACTTAGTGGAACAAATAGCAAATATTGTTGGTAGAGACAATCTCATTATCAAGTTGCATCCGCGCTCGACGCTGAATCGTTTTGCACCATTGGGATATACCACCGGCATGAATACTTCTGTTCCATGGGAATTGGTCTTGCTCAATTCCCACATGACAGATTCTGTGCTGATTTCTATATCATCCAGCGCCATGCTGCAACCTTATCTCTTGCTTGATATGCCTGTCCGGAGTATATCCTTATTAGGATTGTTGAGTCAGAAACCCGGCAATATGCAGGGGGAACTGGGCATCTTTATGCAAAGCCTATTCCTGAAATATAATGACATTTGTTTCTCACCTCAAAATCTGAATGAACTGGCAACATGTCTCCATACGCTATCTGAAAAATGAATATATTCTCACGCATACATCAAATAGGCTTCTGGACAGCATGGCTCAAACTAAAGAACCTGCTCTTCCCCTCTGACCCGCAGGTTATCATGGCGGCTTCTACCAATGGTGCATATCAATACCTGCACAAATACCGCTATGTCCTTCAAAAACATAACGAAGAGTGGATTGATTCAGGAGAGCGCAATAAAACTATCTGGACATGTTGGTTGCAGGGGGAGCAACAGGCACCTGTCATTGTGCAGAAATGTTTGCAATCTATTCGTGAAAATAACAAAGATTATAAGGTGGTTGTGATTGACGAAACCAATCTTGATAACTTTGTCTCCTTCCCCGATTATATTATAGAGAAATATAAAAAAGGTATCATCTCGCGTACACACTTCTCCGATCTTATCAGGCTTGAATTGCTGGATGTATATGGAGGCGTCTGGATAGATAGCACTTTCTTCCTCACGGGACCGTTGCCTGAATATATCACTCAACCGCCTTTCTTCTGCTATCAGCGTCGACCGTTCGGACACATGATGATGGGAAACCCATTGCTGGCGGCTCACAAAACACACCCTCTGGTGCAGGATGCCAAACGGCTGCTTTTTGAATACTGGGAACATGAAGACCGCTTAGTGTCCTATCCTATCTTTCATCTCTTCTTCACACTGATGTATGAAGAGTCTGCACGTGATCGGGCTCTCATGAATAATATACCTTATGTGCCTGTTGAATTGATGGATGTTATGCTCTATTGTCTCAACAAACCATACTCTCCTCAGTTGTGGCAGCATCTCACTTCGCTCACTCCGTTGCACAAACTCACTTACCGTTTTCAGCGTTATGGCGTGGATGTCAATAAGGAAGGAACTATATATCAGCATGTGCTCAATCAATAGCAGAAATGTAAAAAACAATGCTTCTCTCCGTTATCATCTGTACATATAACCGTGAAAAATATATCGGCGACCTCCTTAAGAGTCTTGCCGCCAACACACTCTCGCCTGATAACTACGAGATTCTGATTGTTGACAATAACTGCACTGACCATACAGCGGATATATGCACACAATTTGCTCGGGAGCACACCACAACCCGCATCCGTTACCTTTACGAAACTACGCAAGGTCTTTCCGCTGCACGCAACAAGGGTATTGCAGAAGCAAAAGGAGATATTCTGCTTTATGTGGATGATGATGCTCTCGTTGATAACAACTATCTTGACACTTACTTCCGCTTCTTTGACGAACACCCTGACGCCATGGCGGCAGGAGGACCCATCATCCCACTCTACGAAACACAAGAACCCGATTGGATGAGTCCGTATGTCAAATCGCTACTCACCGCATATATGTATTATGGCGACAAACTGCGCACCTATCCCATGAATGCCTTTCCGGGAGGGGGGAATGCTGCCTATCGCAAACAGGTCTTTCTGCAAATAGGACCCTTCAATCCTCAATTAGGACGAAATGGTTCCAACCTTATGGGAGCAGAAGAAAAGGACATCTTCTTCAAAATGAGGAAGATGAAACTGCCGATATATTATCTTCCTAAGGCGGTCTTGCATCATATCATCCCACCACGCAAACTGCAACTTGACTATTTCGATAACCTTACGCTGCAAATCGGGAAAAGTGAACGACTGCGTACGCTCTCCCTTTCTTCTGCTCAATATTTCTGCCGCTTACTGCAAGAACTTGTTAAATGGGGAGGCACCATTATTTTGGCAACTTATTATAGCCTCCGTCTCACACCCAAGAAAGCCCGTATGCTTATCCGTTTCCGCTGTAATGTAACACGCGGACTGCTGCAAAAATAATTGTTATAAAGTTAAACAAATTTGAATTTTGAAATCAAAAAACAATATAAGTGCAGGAATCTTATGAACATCAAAGTATATAGCCGCTCCTTCGATCTCCGTCTTTACACGCTTTCCCGACTCCTTTGCAGAGAGTTTGGCTGGCAGTGCGTCCGCCTGACCGACCAATCGGCTGATGGGTACTTCTACACAATGCTGCGGGATACCGGTTGCGACATCGCTGTCAATGTGGATGAAGACTGCTTTATTACTAATCCTGCGGCAGTCAAAGAGTTGGTGGACTATGTCATTGAAAAAGGGTATGCCAATGCCGGTTGTGCCGATGGAGGAAATCAGGGTTTCCGAAACGGCAACCCTCTCGTCACCAACCCGTTCTTCAATGTGCTCAATCTCAGGCTTATCCGTACAAAATATTCTCCGGAAGAAATTCGTAACTTCCAATATAACCAATACAAACAAACACTCATTCAGCAATATCCCCTTCCTGTCGAAGCGGGCTGCGATAATTTCAACAATACCGATAAAGAGCCCTATTATACCTTCTTCCTCTGGCTCGCTGCCAATTTTCCTGTTCTCTATCTGACATATCAAACTCATGCGGATGGTAGAACCACCATACTATATAACCAAAATGCTACTCCTTTCTGTATGCACACTTGGTTTGCACGCTTCTATTCCATGCCCACTTTCCTGGTCAAACGATTCCAAAAGAAAGACGGCTATCGACAAAAAAAACGCATTGATGCCGTCATCGCAGAAGCCTATGCCATACGCAATATCCCTAAACCGGATTTCTCCTTCGCTGATAACCTTCGCTTCACTGCCGACCGCTCGCTGCGTTGGATCATCAAGATTCCTCAGCGAATCGCGCGTTGGCCGCTCAAACTAAAAAAGCATATAACTCGTTCAAAATCAATACCGGCAACATAAGATGAACATAAGATGAACATAAGATCAACATAAAACCAACATATTATATTAAACCCGATGTGATATCACCATAAAGGTATATTAATAATCTCCAAATTATAAATAGGTGCAAGCCGTTAAAGTATCTCCAATCATGAAAGACTATCAGAATCCGATTATTCCTAATCTGCTACTCTCCATCGCAGGGGGTGTCGAACTGGCAAAAGTGGCGCACGCCTCTCGGCGCCCACGGAAAACCCAAGAAACCACGCTCCGGCGTATTCTCAACTATGCCAAGGACACTGTCTATGGCAGAGAACACCATTTTGAAGATATCTTGCAGGCAAAAACGCCTGAAGAATTGTTCCGGCGATATCAGCGGCATGTGCAGGCCAACGATTATGAGGATTTACGCCCTTATGTGGAGCGTCACAAACATGGAGAGAGCAACATACTCTTCCCCGGCAAACCTTTTATGTATGCCACAACCAGTGGCACTACCAATGAACCCAAGTGGATTCCCGTTACTAACGAGTACTTCAAAGATGTCTTCGGCAATATGACCAAACTGTGGATGTATTCCTTCATCCGCTGCAGACCTAAGGTCTTCACCGGAGTGTGTGTCAGCATCGTTGGAAAGGTGATAGAAGGATATGCACCGGATGGAACCCTCTACGGCTCCGTCTCCGGCGTTACTCAGAAAAATGTGCCCGCTTTCCTCAAACATCTTTATGCATCGCCCCACGAGATTTATCATATTGATGATTATGAAGCACGCTATTATGCACTCATGCGAATGGGCATAGAGCGCAATGTGGCGCTCATCATTACGGCCAATGCTTCAACCATCGTTGAACTTGAGAATAATGCCAATCTCTATTATGATGAGTATGTGAAAGATATTGAAAACGGAACTCTTTCGCAGAAGTTCGGGTATGAACCCTATATTCGTGAGGCTATTGAAAAATGTCTGAAACCCAATCCCGAACGGGCACAGGAACTGCGCGAACTCAAACAGAAATACGGGCGTGTGCTGCCTAAACACTATTGGCCTAATCTGCAGGTGCTCACCACATGGAAATGTGGCAATACCAAAGTGTATGTGGACAAATTGCAAGGTTCTTTCCCTGAACACATGATGCACAAAGAATTCGGATATTTTGCATCCGAATGTCGCTTCGGACTCACTCTTGATGGCTCTGACAACACTGTCCTCTTCCCGCATTATCACTATTATGAGTTTATTGCCGAAGAAGACCTCGGCTCTGACAACCCTCGGTTCCTCCAATTGGATGAATTGCAGCAAGGCAAGCGCTACTGCCCCTATGTCACCACACTCGCCGGACTTTATCGCTACAGCATGAACGACCTCGTCGAAGTAGGACCTTTCTATAAAAATACGCCTACCGTCCACATGATTCAAAAAGTCAACGGCATTGTTACCATCACAGGAGAAAAATTGCATGAACGCCAGTTTATTGAGGCCGTGCATCGGGCTGAGGCTGACACAGGCAGACAACTCCGCTTCTTTGTGGGATTTGCCGTCGTGGAAGAGTCACGCTACCATTTCTATTGGGAGTTCGCCGACCAGCAAACCTCTCAACAACAAGCAGAAGAATTTACAAAGGTAGTAAACCGCTTCCTTCGTGAAGAGAATATAGAATATGAACAGAAACAAGACTCTTTGAGACTGAAGTCACCTGTAACACATCGGCTGCAAAAAGACTCTTTCGAGCAGTTCAAACAACGCTGCATAGAAGAGGGCTTCCGCGATGGGCAGTTCAAAGTAAATCTGCTTATGCAAGACGAAAAACGACATGCCAAATTCAAATGGTTAACATTAAATGATTAAACACTAATGAACTATGCTTTAATAACGGCAGGCATTCTGCCCGCATTGGTACTCCTCTATTACATCTGGCGGCGCGACAAGTATCAGCGAGAACCCGTCAGTCAGTTGGTCAAAGGATTCTTCTTAGGGGTCATCTCCACCGTTTTCGCAGGAGGTATTGAAGCCGGCCTGGTGCAGATAGGGTTCGTCCCTGACAACCCGCAAACATGGCTCGGGGCCATCTGGGATGCCTTCGCCGGCGTGGCGGTTGTGGAAGAAGGGGTGAAACTGTTTTTCTTGTGGCTGCTCTTGCGACGCAATAAGTATTACGATGAGATGACAGATGGCATCGTATATGCCGTCTGCATAGGTATGGGGTTCGCCGCTGCCGAAAACATTGGATATCTGGTGGCAAATATTGCCGAATGGAAGCAAGTGGCTATCGGACGAGCTATATTCAGTATACCCGGACACTTCATGTTCGCTGTGGCGATGGGATACTACTACTCCGTCTGCCACTTTACCTATGCTTCTGTACGTGAGAAATTCTGTCTCTTGTTCATACCGGTGCTCCTGCATGGTATCTTCGATTCCCTGCTTATGATGGCAAATGTCACACCGCAACTCTCCGGACTCATCTGGCTTGTGTTTGTGATATTCTGTCTCTGCCTGCCACGCATAGCACGCAAAAAAATAAACAAGCTCTTAGAGCAAGACCGACAATGGAAAGATTTATATATATAATAACCATAATTTGATAATACTATGAATACACCCAAGAAACTCACAAGCCTTTTGATGGCACTACTGGTGGTAACACAACTGCTTGCCACACAAACAACTTATACCTTTACAAACGCCACATGGAATTCCCAAGTCGGAACCGTAACCACCAATGGTACTTCCGATGGTTGGGTCTCCGACAAAGATGCTGCCGACTATTCCTCTGGCTATCCCGATCGCCCGCTGGGACTTACCGATAGGGGAGTTAAAATCACTACCGGCTATAGCGGGGCAGGAGCCACCAGTATCCTTTCATTTGTTGAAGTGCGTAAAGTGGTAGTAAACTATTGTACGAATAACAAGAAAGGGAAGGGTACTATCAATGTGCAAGTAGGAGACAACGAGCCGCAGTCTGTCACCATCACTCCGCCGTCGGATAACGGAGGGGTCAATCGGGATGTGGAAATCGTTCTCCCTGAAACACAAACAGGAAAAGTCAAGTTCTGGGTAACCTGCACCGAGAATAGTATCTATATCAACACTATCACCATCAAAGCTTCCAACGGAAGTCCCAATATATCGGGGCTCACCGCCGATGTATTCCAGCTTGTTACCAATGTCAATGACTTGCAAGATGGCGATGAAATTATCTTCGGTGTCAGCGGAACACAATATAACTACATCATGGGTCTCTACGACGAATACAACAGTCGCAATAATATATATGCCATCAAGGGTACCTATAGTGCAGATCGTCAAAGTGTCAACCCTAATGCCAATGCAGTATATACCCTCCTGAAAGGAGAAATCGAAGGAGAAGGCAACTATTACGCCTTTCTTGATATTACCGACTATTTCCTTGTGGCAAGCGGTGGTAATCCCAACAGCGGCAACAACAATTACCTCACCGTTTGGGACACTATCAGTAGTGATAACTATGGTGACTATGGCGCATGGGATATCACCATTGCGGCCAACGGAGAGGCAAGCATCGTCAATCTCGGTAAAAGTCGTTCCGGTAAACTGCAGTTCAATCCCAACGGAGGTACGCCTATCTTTGCATGCTATGCCGACTGGTCACAGACGATGCCGGCCATATACAAGCGTATCACCATTGACAATCCTACTGCGCCTTATATCACGGCTCCACTCTGCAACTTCTCTACCGTATTGCTCTCCGAAAGCAGTGTCAGTGGTAGCAAAACTATCGAAGTCAATGCTGTCAATCTCACTGAAGATATCTCCGCATCGTTGGTTAGGGGTACCACCTTCGCGCTTGACAAATCTGTACTCGACCGTGACGGCGACCACCTTACCATCAGTTTCACTGCGTCCGCCGTGGGGGACTATCGCGATACACTTGTGTTGCGCAGTACCGATACTGAACTGCGTGCCTGTGTCCTGCTTAATGTGGACAGGGAACTCACTGTGGCGGAGGCATGCCAATTAGCCGACCTCACTACATGTTATCTTAATCCCGTTGTTATCACCAAAAAATATGACAAGTATGTCTTCGTTAAAGACGATACTGGTTCAATCCTTCTCTTTGATAACAACCACTATGCACAAGACCGCAAGAATGGTGACATCTTGTCAGGTGTTGTCGGAAAATTCAAAAACTACTATGGCAACCCCGACATCAATCTTACTATACAGTTTTCCTATAAATCAGGAAACGCAGTGCTGCCTGAAAGACAGACTCAAATGCCCGATAGCGTAGATGTCTGCAAATATCTGCGCTTTGAAAAAGTGCAGTATAATGCAGAACGCAATCTGCTCGTCAATGGTAGCGTACTGCCTATCTACGACTTGTTCAATTATCAGAGTAAAGGAGTGGTCACCACCGGACAAGATTACGATGTAGAAGGTATCGTCTATTTCTACAATGAAGTAGTGTTCTGCCCCACGAATATAGAAGTCCATACTGCTACATCCGCCGAAACTCTTCAAACG
>CAJOPG010000145.1 GCA_905236355.1 Paludibacteraceae bacterium
CGTACTATCTCGCAAGATGTACTTGAATATCTGTTTTGATGTAGCGCCGTATACCTGACCGGTACGTACGGTGCAACGGGAGGGAGGGGAACCAACCCCTCTCTACCCTATTGAGCATTCTATTCCTGTTATACGGATCTTCTGCCCTTTCAAGTTTATAAAGCAGATGCTCTGTTATGCTTGATCATCAACAGGGGGCAGCAATAAACACCAACCAGAGAATCAGCCCCACCGCGCTCACGCCCAGCATGGCCGCGGTGTTGCTTTTTTTCTGCAGAATCGAGACCAGAAACGGGCACAGGAGTGCGCCGAAAGCAAACCATGCATTCAAGAGGCTCAGAGACCTCTGCCTATCTTTGGTGTTGTTGTCGACAAGGATTGTACACTTATTGGCAGAGCACCCTTTGGATACCCCAACGAGCAGAAAAGCCGGCAATAAAAGCACAGGGTTTCCCGTGAGAGCCATCAGCAGATATCCCAGAAACGCCCGATTGAGAGGAGAAGCGTTGTCCCTTTCTCACCGATACTCGCAGGCAGAATACCGGAGATCAGAAGAGCAATCATATTGCCGACACTCATCGTGGAAACCAGCGTACCGGAAAAGCTGTAGCTCAACTGGTATTGATCACGCAGAATACTGACAAGAATTCCGGAGGATATGGCGCAGATTAATGCCGCTGTTCTCCATGCTCCTTGCCGTAATCATCAACATAGCGTTTTGCTGTATTATGAGCTTCTCGCAAAAGCCTAACCAAGCCTAACCGGTGTAGATAACTTTTGTACCGACTTCCTCCAGGTATTGAAGTGTACGAGTATCATCTATTGGTAAGTCTGTAATCAGCACATCAATATCTCGGAAATCTGCAACAAGATTCAATCCATCTTTTTGGAATTTCGTGTGGTCTACCAAAACAACAGCTTTTTTTGCAGAAGAAATCATCGCTTTCTTGATACTGTACTGAAACGGCGAAACTATGGTAATTCCACGACCAGATCGTATACCGGATGCACCTACAAAGACGATATCCGCAACTATATTTTTAAAATATGCCTCACAGTCTGCCCCGATTAGCATAGAATCCGATTGAAGAAGCACACCACCTGGAATCAAAACAGAAAGATTTGGACTTCGCAGGTTTTGTACACAGTAAAGTGACGGCGTTATAACTGTAAGATCATCCTGATGCTGAAGATACTTTCCTATAGCACCCACCGTGGAACCTCCATCCAGAATAATGGAATCCCCAGAACGGACTAGGGCTGCGGCGGCAGCAGCAATTCGCTCCTTTGCATCAATGTTCTCTTCAGCGCGTTGGAAAGCCGGGGAAATAGATTCTTTGTTTGTAACAAACGCACCACCATATAAGCGAACAATGCTTTTGCTTTTCTCTAGCTCGATGAGATCTCGTCGAATGGTCATAGGAGACACCTGGAATAAGGAACTCAATTCATTGACACTGAGAGCTGGTGAGTTTTTTAACGCTTCTATCAGTTTCTGCTGTCTGTTTAGTTTTGACATAAAAAGAAGACTCTCCTTTGTGTTAGCTGATTGCTTTTTATATTATACTAGATTTCTCCGGTATGTTTCAACAAAAAACTTTATTGTTAATAATTAACAAAATAGAACAAGGAGAATTGTTGATAACAAACAAAAATAGCGCAGTAGAATGATTGAGTATTGACTTTTTTATTGACAACGTTATACTACAAACGCACAATGATCGCAAATAAACATTTTATAAACAACGATCGTCTTTTATGCCCTCCTGAATTTCCAAGGGAGAATGGATATTTGTATCTGCACGCCAGCCATCGGCATCCATCTTATCAGTGCCGCAAGCAGTGTTACGTCTGCGATGCAGGTTTATGAGTCCTATTAGGCATTACAAATATTATTTAGTGTACTGAGGTGCTTGATTATGAAACAGTTGCTACCCCTTTTGAAGCAGGCACAAGCGGAAGTCTATGCCATTCCTGCCTTCAACTATGCGGATATCTGGGAATTAGAAGCCATTGTGGAAGTAGCTGAGCAAGAGCGCTCCCCGGTAATGGTTGCCAGCATCCCCAAGATTGTTGATGCCCATGGGTGCCATGTATGTGCCGCAATGGCTAAATCTTTGGCTAACGCGGCGTCCGTTCCCGTCATTGTTCATCTGGATCACTCTATTTCTGCTGAAATGTGCGTCCGTGCTGTAGACTGTGGATACGATTCCGTTATGATTGACGGTTCCAAGCTGCCCCTGGAAGACAACATTGCCATCGTCAAGAAAGTTGTCGCTTACGCACATGACAGAGGAGTTTGTGTAGAAGGGGAAATCGGACAAATCATGGGCCGCGGCTACGAAGGTAATTATGAGGGCGGTGATTATCTGGTACAGGTTCCTGATGCAGTGGCATTGGTGGAAGCCACCGGAGTGGACTCTCTTGCGGTTGGCATCGGTACGGCGCATGGTTTTTATAAGGGCACTCCCAAGCTGAACTTCCAGCGTCTTCAGGAAGTGCGCGA
>CAJOPG010000146.1 GCA_905236355.1 Paludibacteraceae bacterium
CCCTCCAGCTCCACCCGGAGAGCCCCTCCTGTGGTCGCCCTCAAAGCCCTCAAAGAAAATGTCAGATGAAGAAACTATTGGTGATATTACTGCTCTTGCTGACAACGCTCAGAGCCTTCTCGCAATCCCTTCCGGAAGGACTGCAACTTGAAATACACAACGATACCCTCTTTGTGACTTGCAATGCAGACGAACTGCCCCGACACGTCATCGTACAAGCGCAAGACCGGACCAACATCTATAAGCGTATCCTCAACGATGCTTCCGACGACCTCATGGAAGACCACCCGGCCGATGATATCTACAATTCTATCTGGACACAAGAAAAAGTTAATCCATACCAACTCCCCATCGACTCCCTGCAAGATAGCATCTATATCAACTGTAGCGGATTCGTAATGCCGGTCGCCAATCCTGAAACAGCAAAAGATGACGCACCAAGAGGATATATCACTTCCAAGTTCGGACCACGACGCTACCGCTACCATTATGGCACCGACATCAAAGTGCAGGTGGGGGACACCATCTATTCTACATGGGAAGGACAGGTCCGTATCGTTAGATATGACCCCAAAGGCTACGGCAATTTTGTCGTCATACGGCATTCCAACGGACTCGAAACTGTCTATGCACACCTCGCACGAGTCCTTGTTGAAGAAAACGAACATATAACGGCAGGAGAGGTCGTCGGACTCGGAGGCAACACTGGCAGAAGTACAGGCCCACACCTCCACTATGAGATTCGCTATTTGGGCAATGCGCTGAATACAGAGTTGATGATTGACTACAAAAACTTCTGTGTGAAAGATTCTTCCTATCTCATCACTAAGAACAAAACATTCTATCATCAGCAGCAACTCAAGGAGATGCAGCAGGCCAAATATATCACCATCAAACAAGGCGATAACCTTTCTGTCCTTGCCCGTCGCTACGGCACCTCCGTCTCTGCTCTCTGCCGCCTCAATGGTATCAAAGAAACCTCCATCATCCGCATCGGTCAACGCCTCCGCGTAAGATAGAATTAAGAATGTTATAAAACAACATAAAATGAATAGAATGTTTTTGTTGTGCTATATCAAGAATGGGTTATAATAAGAAATACTCCTAAATGAAGACCACATAAAGAAGTGGTAAAATATGCTATTGGATCAGTTAAATACGAAATGTTTAGATTTGTCTCCCCTTCCTGCAAATCTATACATCCTCCATCACATATAGTTTGTCTCCTCTCCTCACTGTCTCGTCCGTCCTGATGCACAGCAGTGTCCCTTGTTTTGCTTCCGTTGCACCAGCAATCTCTCGTTGCTCCCGCGTGTTTTCAAATACCCTGATTCGCTCTGCCTTCAATTCATAAGCGCCTGTTGTCTCGCCGGTTATCAGCAGCTCGCAGCCTTCTTGCACAGGATATGCCTCCACTAAAAACTCTGCCACCTGAGGCTTCTGAAAGTAGTTGGTGCACTTGCCCGCATACACCTTCTTCCTCGTAGCCTTGTTACCGTGCGAATCGTTCCACTCGCCCAAGGTCTGTCCTTGATAGTAGCCGTCCCAAAAACCGCGATTGAACACGCGGGCCAATCGCTCATCCCAACGGGCAAAACGCTCTTCCGCTTCCTCGTCCCTGAACCTGCCCGCGCGCCATACGCCTATTGCTTCCTGGTAACATTCCACCACCGTTTTCACATATTCTGCACCCCGTGCGCGTCCTTCTATCTTCAGTACTCGTACACCCGCATCCAACATCTTGTCTAAAAAACGAATGGTCTTCAGGTCTTTGGGCGACATGATATACTGATTGTCCACTTCCAATTCCAACTCGCTCTCCCTGTCTTTTACAATATATCCTCTTCGGCATATCTGGGCACAGGCCCCTCTGTTGGCGCTCATCCCTAAATTGTTCAAACTTAAATAACACTTCCCGCTTACAGCCATACAAAGTGCCCCATGACAAAACATCTCTATCCGGATAGGTTCGCCCTTGCGCCCCCTGATGTCCTGCTCCAGAATATCCCTATGTATCGATGCTACCTGCTGCATGTTCAGCTCGCGGGCAAGCACCACTACATCTGCAAATTGGGCATAAAAGCGCAGGGCCTCAGTGTTGGCAATGTTGAGTTGGGTGCTCAAATGCACTTCCATGCCCTGTGCATTGCAATACTGCATCACTGCTATGTCCGAGGCTATTATCGCATCTACACCTGCCTGCTTGGCATGGTCCACTATCTCCCGCATCAACCCGATATCTTCCGGATACATCACTGTATTCAGAGTCAGGTAAGTCTTTATGCCTGCTTCTTGGGCTTTGGCCGCTATCACATGAAGGTCATCCGTAGTGAAATTTGCACTGCTTCGCGCCCGCATGTTCAGGTGCTCTATGCCGAAATACACCGAGTCCGCACCTGCTTGTATGGCAGCCGATAAACTCTCCCAACTGCCTACCGGCGCCATCACTTCTATTCTCTCTCTTCTACTGTCTTCGTTTTGCATATCTACTTGATTGTTGCTCAAAATCTATTGCAAAAATACTGCTATTATTTCAATTCCGCAAGTCTCGCCAAAGAGTGCAGGGGCAACCGCATCAGAATGCCCCTCACTCCCGCCTCGTCATCTCTGACCTGTTCCCGGCTTGCGCCCGACCGCTCTTCGCTCTTCACCGGCAGGGGCGAACCCCTGTGCCCGCCTATGTCTGCGAAATCTCATGGCATAATCATGTGGAAATGGAAAACTACATGCCTGTCTGTGCCATCTGCGTCATCTGAAGAAAGTCCGTCCGACCGATGCGTCATGTCCCCTCGTTTCGTTCTCGTGTTTGCGTAATCCGCTCACTATGAGTGATGTAACCTTATCAAATGCATCCTAAACACCTGATAATCAGTACCCGCAAACATAAGATGAACATAAGATGAACATAACATCAACATAACATCAACATATCCGGCAGCACTCTCGCAGCATGTGTTTCAATCACCTGATGCCGCATCCCGCAACCTGCTCACAATATATCGGAACAGGGTCTTGTACTGCTTCTGCTTTCTGAAATCCTTTGCATACGCTTCTCGTTGCCTCTGGTCATGATAAATCGCTTTCGCTTCCTGCTGGAGCCTGCCGAACTCCGCACGATAGGCGGTCTCCTTCGCTGAAAATTTCTTGCGGGGGTTCTTCAAACGAACACCATACACCTTTCCGTAGCACTCACGGAAATAAACGCTATCCTCTGCACTTAACGCACCCCTGACGCCGACAAAGGGCGCCATTACTGACATCTTTGCCATAATGAATCTTGATTTTAAGTTAATAATGAATTGGTTAAACGCAATTGCCCGAAACAACAACCGCAATGCAAATATAATACAAAATCATCAAAATTGTACCCCTGAAATCAATCTTTTCCCAACTTTTTTCCTATTCCCCTCATCTTCAATCCGTACTTCCGTTTCCCCGCCTTTCGAAACTTTTTTTAAGAAAAATGCACTCTCCTCTTGTGAGTTCAAAAAAAATGTTGTAATTTTGCACGCTTTTTCGGCGCATTGTGACCGAAGAGCCTAATAAACAATAAACAATAATCAATAAACAAGTTAAAGAAATGCCTACAATTCAACAATTGGTTAGAAAAGGAAGAGCAGAACTTCAGGACAAGTCGAAATCGCCCGCTCTGGACAGCTGTCCGCAGCGTCGTGGCGTCTGCGTCCGCGTCTACACTACTACACCTAAAAAGCCTAATTCAGCTATGCGTAAGGTGGCTCGTGTACGCTTGACCAACCAGAAAGAAGTCAATGCTTATATTCCGGGCGAAGGACATAACTTGCAGGAGCACAGCATCGTTATGGTGCGTGGCGGCCGTGTGAAAGATCTTCCCGGTGTACGCTACCACATCGTGCGCGGCACTCTCGATACCGCCGGCGTTGCCAATCGTCTCCAAAGGCGCTCTAAATACGGTGCCAAGCGTCCTAAAGCTAAGAAGTAATCCTTCCGTATTTTTAACCAAATGCAGGTCATGTGCCTGCGCAGATGATTAACAAGGGTTGAAGGTTGAGTACTCCGCCTATGAGGAGGAAGAAACCAAAAACAACCAAATGAGAGAATAACTCTCGAACTAAACAAACATTACAACAATGAGAAAAGCAAAACCAAAGAAACGTGTCATCCTTCCGG
>CAJOPG010000147.1 GCA_905236355.1 Paludibacteraceae bacterium
ACCAAGTTCTATGTAGGCGCGGAAAATCCAGATAAGGGCATCCAGACCATTGGCGCAGCCGATACAGTATTTTGTGCCGATATAGTCGGCATAGTGCTGTTCAAAGAGTTCATTCTCCTTGCCCTGCAAATACCATCCACTGTCAATCACTCTGCGTGCCGCCTCACGGAGTTCTTCGCCGTGCATCGCCGTAACATCATGTAAACTCAAAAAAGGGACTTGCATAATTGCCATTTTTTGCAGGTTATTATTTTGCCCACTTATCAAAGGGGACTACAGGTACTTTTGTTTCTTCAATATCCATCTTATCTTCTGTATCCCATGTGATTACGCACATGTTCCTACATCTTAATTCTGCAGTTGCTTCTATTAACGCACTTCGCTCACGTTTGTATGTCTTGGGTGATGATAAGTCATAACTGACTTGAATGATTTGCTCTACTTTATTTCCTTGCCGCAACACGAAATCTACTTCTTTGTCATTACGAGACCGGTAGTAAAAGAGCGTTAATCCCGGAGCATATCCTCTATGCAGTAGTTCGTCAAAGACCATATTTTCCAATAGCTTTCCCAAATCAGGAGACACTCCGAAGGCCTTTGCTTTCACAAATCCATTATCCACCATATACACTTTCTGAGGTGCTTTTTTCATCAACTGCAACTTGTTATTGAATCTGGGGAGGAAGAAAAACATATACGACTGCTGCAAATAATTGCAATACTTGCTAACCGTTGTCTTGCTTGTCATGCCTAATTCCTCCGCCAACGAGGAAATAGTGAACAGACCGGTATAATTGGAAACCAACCATTCTGCCAAGTTATACAAATCGTCTGTCTTATGAATTTTATACCGTTGGATGATGTCTTTCAGTAGTACCGTATCATATACACCTCGCAGATACGTTTCGGTCAGTTGGCGTGTGCTTATAATTTCCGGATAACCACCATTATGCATATATTCATCTACTTCGTGCATATATACCCCACGTTCTTGTGGTGTATCCATCGTTGTGTTTATGCCAAGAAACTTTAAGTTTTCCGTCAATGAAAATGGGAGTATCTCTATCTGCAAGTACCGTCCGCTCAACATAGAAGACAACTCAGAGGAAAGCAGCTTGGCATTTGAGCCTGTAATTATCATATTTACACCACGACGATATAATGTCTCCACCCAACGCTCCCAACCGTCCAAGTTCTGTATTTCGTCCAACATCAGATACTCAAAGTTAGGATATACCTCTTGCAACACCTGCATAATTTGCGACTCATCAAATACTTTCAGCAGTTGATTATCATCAAAATTCAAGTACGCATAGTTTCTGCCCTTCATCATCTGTAATCCAAACACAGATTTCCCTGCACGACGGGGACCGATGATTACCTTGATTAGATTTGACTTCAGATAGTCATCTATATTAATCTCCACGTGCCGCTTCAAATAGTTTTTTGAAGCCAGATAGTCACGTTCCTGACGCTGTTGAAGCAAAGTAGTTTTCATCCTTTTTGTTCAGTTTTATTGTTTGAGTGGACAAAATTACCACTTTTTGTCCAATCATGCAAATATTATGACGAAAACATTACATTTTCACTCCATCAGATTTTCATTCCCATAACAACACATCTTGTCACCATACATCGCAGTGACATCATGTAAACTTAAAAAAGGAACCTGCATATCGTTATTTGTTTACATATTGCCCTATTCTAAATTTTGAATAAGGAACAATTACATTATTCTCATCACATAACTCTTTGATAATCATATATCCGTCCGATATCTTCACCCATATTCCCTCATTATCAATATTCAAAATACGACCAATATGAGTTTGTACAGAAGATGGATGATATGCCACTTTGGTCACAACATATTTCTGCTCTTTATGAACAATATATGGCAATGGATATGGATTTACTAACGCACGGAAGAATGCCTTTTGATATGCAATCGGTTTTGCGCAATCAATCATACAATCCTTCTCATTCCGCTTTCCCACCCATGATGCTTGAGATTTATCTTGCTTTTGGGGTGTCAACCCGCCCTCAATAAATCTTTTTATTACATCCGCTACTACATCCTTGATTTTGTCGTTAAATATCTCCATGTATTGGCGAGATGTTTTAACTCTATCATTCTCCACTTTGTATTGGTACAAAATATCTCCATCATCAATATATTCAGTCATCAAGTGGATAGTTGCACCAAGAAAATCTTCATCATTTAATATTGCCCATACTGTAGAATGAAGCCCTCTATATTGAGGAAGTAAAGAATAATGAATATTTATGCAACAATTTGTGTTTAAAACTTCTTTCGGGACAATGGGCTTATATCCAGAGAACAAAAGAAGCTCGTCATGATATAGTGACAAGTCAGCATCCGCAGTCCGCTCTGCAACAGCAAGCACATCTTCATCATTAGAGACGACATAAACCGGAAGGATAAAATCTTTCATTCCTTTAAGAGCTGCAATAGCTCCCCATCCATCTCCGATTACGATTATTCTTTTAAATTCTTTCATACTTTTAATTCATAAAAATCATATGCAATAGCGCGACCACCCAATTCTTGCTTTTGAGAGATTAATCCCTCGTTTAAGAACCGACCTTCGTTCTCATTAGAGATACCAAAATCGAAATACACCTTGTCTGCATAGCATTCATTGACAAGATAATCCATTACGGCATCCAAGGCTCCACACTGTCTTCCTTCATCCGAATTGGCTATATATTGAGTATGTGCCACCTGCGGTGTTAAATACATTACTACCCCTGCCAACATCTTTGCTTCATGGAACGCTGCATACAT
>CAJOPG010000148.1 GCA_905236355.1 Paludibacteraceae bacterium
CGGTCATTAGCGTTTTGATGATTATGGCTTTATTTTTGATTAGATTTTTTGTCGGTTTGAAGGCGCAATGGGGTTCCATTGTAACTAAAAATCGGCAAAAAAGATAACAAAAAGAAAGTCGTGTAAGCGTGAAACAGTCTAATGACCGATTTGGGTTAAAATTATCTGTTTTTCAATTCTGCTCGCAAAACTACTCAAAACTTTTGATATTAACTGGGGCAACTCCGTAATCACATCATTGCAAAATGAAGACTATTCACACTTTATCTTACTTACACCCACCTGCGCTTGCCCATCGTCCGCATCATGGCATCCCACCAGCGTGTGGGCAGAACGGAATGGAAGAAGACCATCGCTGTTGCCAAACGCCCGATACGGTAACGGGTGCGCGGATGCCCGCTATTCACCGCTTTGCAGATAGCCTTTCTTACAACTGACGGTCCGGAAGGCATATTGGAGAGATATATTTCTCTCAAGTTATCCGACATCATTTTGCCCGTAGTCTCATATACGGTGCCTGTAGAGGTTTCTGCCAGATGGTCGGCAGCAATGATTCCCCAATCGGTCTTTATTGCCCCCGGCTCTATCAACACCACATCTATACCGAAAGGCCTTACCTCCATACGAAGGGCATCGCTCAACGCCTCCACCGAATATTTCGACACATGATACCAACCTCCATATAGCATCACCGTTTTCCCCGCCACCGATGCCACATTCACAATTCGCCCGCTCCTCTGTCGGCGCATCTGTGGCAACACCAATTGACACAACCGTGCCAAACCAAAAATGTTAACCTCCAACTGATTGCGAGCATCATCCATCGGCACATTCTCTATCGCCCCAAAATAGCCATAACCGGCGTTGTTAATCAATACATCAATGCGCCCCTCATTGTCAATCACCTCTGCCACTCCGGCTTGCATTGATTCGTCATCCGTTACATCCATTCTTATCGGCACTACGCCAAACTCTTTGAGCGACTCCATACGCTCCACCCGCCGTGCGGCAGCATACACTTTATGCCCCTGCCGGGCTAATGCCTGAGCTGTTTCGTAGCCGATACCACTACTTCCGCCCGTCAACAAAACAACTTTACTTTCCATAGTTTATCTCTTTGATGTATTATGAGTGCAAATGTAATGTTTTTTTTGCAATATGTACAAAAACTATTTCATGTCCACAGTAAATCATTGCGGAGTGACAATAAGTAATTGACAGTCGCTGTTTTGATACTATAAGGTTTTAGAACGACCCGGAATCAAGTGGTTCCATATCAACAATCATCTATATGCAGTTCTTTCTCGATTCTTTGTTTGGCCGCCAACACTTTCCTTACCGCCTTGCTTGGATAGCCTTCATTGAAATGATTAAATGCCGGAACTTCTTTTTGAGTTGCCTCTCTCACCCAATTATGCAGATTGTACTTATCCTTATCATTCAGATAGCCCAACTCAGATAGTGCAGTCAGATATTGGCTAACCATTGCATTGTTAATTTGATTGGGTTTGTCTATATGCGGGGGCAACCCTCTTAACAACTTGATTACTAAAATTTCTTGTTCTTCTGTCAGATTCTGTAGCGGTGATTGTACCAAAGAATTGACAGTTTGAGGTTTCTTTTTGCTCATCACATAGTCCACTTTTTGTTCAAACGCTCTCTCCTCATCACTCTTTACAAAAGGCGACAACACCATCCGCATACAAACAGCAAGCAAGAAGATACATAGAAACACGATAATTGCATACCGGAATATAGCAGAGAAGAGGTCAGCATGCACTAATTGCCATGCCGTAAACAGATTCTTGCTCAACAACATATATACAAGCTTCAGCAGAAGCGATACAAACAAAGCAATACCCGTTGCTTCCACTGTCTTTTTTAATATTCCGTCAACCTTTTCTAAAGCTGACAAAGTTTTCGGTGTCATTATCTGCTCAGTAATATTTTAATGCGCAAAAGTACGCATTATTATTCAATTACCCAAACACATAAATTGCCGTATTGATTTGTTAGTTGAGATACCACATCAATGGTTGTTTCACGGAACAAAAGTAAGTGTCTGGATTCGAAGTACCAAAATTTCGATTGCCGAAGTTATCGAAGTTTATCAGTTTTGTTTGCAGTATTCACCATATTCGCATCCCACATTCTCGGCATGCAGTCGGTCAATGAGCCTGCCGCAGCGGTAAAGACTTACCGTACCTTGACCAGTACCGCCATTCCAAAGGCGGTTGTGAAGTTTTTCCCCGTTAGGTGCTTCATAGTTAACAAACAGCATATCAGATTTTTCACACACGATATCAGTCACCACACGGTTGAGCCAGGTGCGCTGCTCCACATGCCACAGAATCTGCGTATCAGTCTCACGGCAGTCGAAACGGGTGCGACATAGTGTCCAAAACTTGGAGAAGTTGAACTCAAATTCCCTACCCTCATACCAGAATGCCGATAGCAATTTTCGCGGCAACGCAAGAAAGCCTATCTTGGGTCTGCCCCCTCCGATGTCAAATACGCTGTTGTTCATTTTTTTTCCGGTCAGTTCACTTGTCAGATTACACGAGGAAATCCATACCCATGGTGAGGTAAAATTCTTTCCCCAGTTTTTGTCGGCGTAACCATAACAATCATCAGGCCGCACCAGAAAGCGTCTTCCGTTCCAAACAATCTCTCCATCGAAGGCAGTCTTCATTCCCTCTGCATGCCAGAACATCTCAAAGAGCTGCCAACGGCGCATGGGTGTAGAAGCACCATACCCGACATTGAATGACACCTGTTTGTGTATCTGTATTTTCCAGTGTATTTCACCGCTGCCGCACATCCATTCGGGATGCTTTGTCGCTTCGTCTTGCGTGATGCGGATGTTCCCTGCTGTTTCGGTTTCTGTCAGCCAACAATCGTCGGCTTTTACGGAGAATGGCACTCCATACTCCACTTCCGCCTGCTGCCAACCGAAGAAGCGGTGGAGCTGCTGTGCATCTTTGCCCCATGTTCCGGCTTTCACCATCAGATAGGAAGGTTGTATGCCTTTTATTTTGTTCTCAGGCAACTGACCGAATACAGGCTCTGCACCGCCCGAAGCGGGATTGCAGAGGAAAAATTCGAGGAAGAAAGCTTTGCGTTCGCCTGTTTCCGCATCGGTAGCAGTAAAGCTGTGCCACCACCAGTCGTAACCTTGCTGCGCCTGTTTGCCAAAGAGTTGGCAGGCATTGCGCGATATATCATGCTTGTTGAAACTCATAATACATAATAATTTGTTTTCCTCTATTGTTGTGCACTGCTGGCAGCAGTGCATATCACTTTGCAGTAAGCTGGCAGTAGTACGTACCATCAAGATGCTGCAAAGTTAGCACATTTCCGTCAAACAGACAAAACAAACAAGTTCCGCTGCAAGAAATTTGCACTTGTACATATTGTATATCTCATTAAAAACGACTACCTTTGCACTCGTTTTTGATAGCATCAGCATGTCGAGTCCAATCTATCGTCGAACAGAATTGCTGCTTGGTGAAGCTGCCATGGAGCGGCTCACTCAAAAGAGGGTCATCATCTTCGGGATCGGTGGTGTGGGCAGTTGGTGTGCCGAGAGTTTGGTGCGTTCCGGCATTACTCACC
>CAJOPG010000149.1 GCA_905236355.1 Paludibacteraceae bacterium
ATACAAAAGTAGTTAACTTGGCGGAATCTCGCAAGAGTTTCCGTTTTTTTGTTAGTATTGCTATGTTGAATCCTGCCGATGGCAACTGTTTCCGGACCGCTATCAGTCCTCCACGCGTGGAGGAATGATAGCCTACTCCTTTTTGCACTTCCAAGTTGAACTTAAGCAGTCCAACCGCATCAAAACATAAAAGGTTGTTGCCAAGAGGCAATAAGTGTCTGCTAGTTATTATCCAGATACCATTGAGGTATAGAAGAACCCAAGAAGGACCTAATTCCCATATTGATTTTCAATGAGTTATGGATGCATTTTCAAGGAATTTCCAAGCCTCACTAAGGGGAAGGAATCATATCCATTACATCCTCAATGCGGAAGGATGAAGTATGATTTAGGGTGGGTCGGAGTGGTTTAGGGTGGTACAGATTATGGTCCAGATATAACAAAGGAGGCCGCCCAACGGGCAACCTCCTTTGTTATGTAGCACACCATTATTCTGCAGCAGGTGCTTCTGCGGGAGTCTCTGCAGGTGCTTCTGCGGGAGTCTCTGCGGGAACTTCTTCTGCTTTCACGGCTGTCTTTTTGCCAGCACGACGGGTTGTCTTCTTGGCGGTTTTCTTCACCTCCTTAAGCATGTTCTCGTTGTAGTCAACAAGTTCAATGATGCACATCTCGGCTGCATCACCTAAGCGATGACCGGTACGCAGAATACGAGTATAACCGCCCGGACGATTAGCAATTTTCTCCGCCACATTCTGGAAGAGTTCGGTAACAGCCTCCTTCTGCTTCAATTCGGCAAATACAATGCGACGATTGGGAGTGGTATCCTCCTTTGCACGGGTCAGAATGGGTTCTACATAAATGCGCAGAGCCTTGGCTTTAGCTGTAGTGGTCTGTATGCGTTTATGCATAATGAGCGAGCACGCCATATTGCTGAGCATAGCTCCGCGGTGTGCAGCCTTGCGACCAAGATGATTAAATTTCTTATTGTGTCTCATTTTTTTATTCTGTTGTTGTTGTTTCAGGAGTTATATACTTGGAAATATCCATACCGAATGCAAGGTTGTTGCGTTCCAGTAGTTCATCCAGTTCAGTGAGAGATTTCTTGCCAAAGTTGCGGAACTTCAGAAGATCATTACGATGGTAGGCCACCAACTGAGCGAGAGTGTCAACCTCGGCTGCCTTCAGGCAGTTGAGAGCCCTTACACTCAGGTCCATATCCACCAGCTGGGTATTGAGAAGCGTCTTCATCTTGGCTATCTCATCCTCACCATCATTGGCTTTTATGCGTGGAGGTTCATCAATAATGATGCGCTCATCAGAGAACAGCATGAAGTGATAAATCAGTATCTTGGCAGCCTCTTTCAAAGCCTCCTTCGGGCTGATGGAGCCGTCGGTGAGTATCTCCAAGGTAAGTTTCTCATAATCGGTTTTTTGCTCCACACGATATTGGTCTATTGCATAGCGCACATTCCGAATAGGAGTATAAATACTATCCGTAGGAATCACACCTATTACATCTTGTGATGTGCGATTCTCGTCGGCAGGTACATAACCGCGACCCTTATTGATACGGATATCCATCTGGAACTTGGCGCTCTCATCCATACGGGCAATTACCAAATCCGGATTCAAGACTTCAAAGTTCACCAGATTATTCTGAAAATCACCAGCTGTAAGTTGAGTTTTGCCGGCCACTCTGACGGAGAAAGACTCGCCATCTTCGTCAACACCCTTTTTGCGACGGAAGCGAACCTGCTTGAGGTTCAGAATAATGTTTGTAACATCATCTATCACTCCGGGGATAGTGGCGAATTCATGCTCAATACCACTGATTTTGATGGAACAAATAGCATATCCTTCAAGAGAGGAGATTAAGATACGACGCAATGCGTTACCAATGGTGATACCATAGCCGGGCTCCAAAGGACGGAATTCAAACACGCCCTTGGTTTGAGTGCTTTCCAGCATGACCACCTTGTCAGGTTTTTGAAAATCTAATATTGCCATGAATTTTATTATTTTGAGTAGAGTTCGACGATGAGTTGTTCTTTGATATTCTCGGGAATCTCTTCGCGAGGAGGTATATTGAGGTATTTGCCCGCAAGCTCTGCCTCATTCCATTCCAACCAAGGATATTTGCTATGGTTGAATCCGCTAAGTGATTCTGCGATAACTTCCAAAGATTTACTCTTCTCGCGAACTGCCACTATCTGACCCGGTTTCACCAACACAGAGGGAATATTCACTACCTTGCCATCAAGAGTAATGTGTCGGTGACTTACCAACTGCCGTGCAGCTGCACGAGTCGGGGCAATACCCAGACGATATACAATATTGTCCAGACGGCTTTCGAGGAGTTGGAGAAGGATTTCACCTGTAATACCCTTTGAGCGTTGTGCTTGTTGGAAGAGCAAACGGAATTGGCGCTCAAGAACACCGTATGTGTACTTGGCTTTCTGCTTTTCTGCCAACTGTGTTCCGTACTCAGAATTTTTCTTATGACGATTTACGCCATGCTGACCGGGGGCGTAGTTGCGTTTGTTAAGCGCCTTGTCGGGGCCGAAGATAGCCTCTCCGAAACGACGGGCAATACGCGATTTAGGTCCGATATATCTTGCCATAATGTTTTTTTAATTTTGTTTAATGTTAAAAATTGAATCCGGAAATTCTTAATTTTGAATTATAAACTATAAATCACTCTATACGCGACGGCGTTTGGGGGGACGACAGCCATTGTGCGGAAGCGGAGTAACATCCACTATCTCCGTAACATCTATACCGGCTGCTACACAAGCACGAATAGCCGACTCACGACCTTGCCCGGGACCTTTAACATACGCTTTCACCTTACGCAGACCCAGATCAAAAGCGACCTTGCCTGCATCCTGTGCTGCCATCTGAGCAGCATAAGGAGTATTTTTCTTCGAGCCGCGGAAGCCCTGCTTTCCGGCCGATGACCAACTGATTACCTGACCACTGCCATTGGCGAAGGTCACAATAACATTGTTGAAAGAAGATTGTACATGCAGTTGTCCTACACCATCTACTTTCACAACGCGCTTCTTGGCTGCAACTGTTTTCTTTGCCATAGTTTAATTGATTTGAGAATTTGAAAGTTTGATAAATTTGTTGGCTTACTACAAAATTAGTTATCCGACATCAACAAACATTTCAAATGTTGTTTTTACTTCGTTGCTTTCTTCTTGTTAGCAACAGTTTTCTTTCTTCCCTTACGGGTGCGGGCATTGTTTTTCGTACTCTGACCTCTTACCGGCAGACCAATACGATGTCTTACTCCGCGATAGCAACCGATATCCATCAGTCGCTTAATGTTCAACTGTGTTTCCGAACGAAGATCACCTTCCACCTTATAGCCGGCACCGATGACTTCACGAATTTTAGCAGCCTGGTCGTCTGTCCAATCCTGCACTTTGATGCTTGGGTCTACGCCTGCCTCGGCAAGGATCTTCTTTGCGCTTGAACGACCTATTCCGTAGATATAAGTCAAACCGACCTCCCCAATCTTATTCTGGGGCAAATCTACACCAACAATTCTTATTGCCATATTGTTAAAATTAGAAGTTAATTAGTTTGCTTTTTTTAACCCTGACGCATTTTCATCTTGGGTTCTTTCTTGTTGATTACATACAAGCGTCCCTTACGACGAACTATCTTGCAGTCGTCGTTACGCTTCTTTACTGATGCTCTTACTTTCATGAGAGTAAATTTTTATTATTTATAACGGAATGATATTCTTCCTTTTGACAAGTCATAAGGGCTCATTTCAACTTTCACTTTATCTCCCGGGAGTATTTTTATATAATGCATACGCATTTTCCCTGAGATATGGGCCGTGATAACATGTCCGTTTTCCAACTCCACACGAAACATTGCATTGCTCAATGCTTCCGTGATGGTGCCATCAATTTCTATTGCAGTTTGTTTTGCCATATTGTGATAGTTTCCTATTATTTAGCAATCTCTATATGAATCTTTCTTGCAAGACTTCCTTGATAAAGTCGAAGGTGGAAAGTATGTCTGCCTTACCATTTTGCACCGCTACCGACAACTCATAATGTGCAGCCGGTTTCCGGTCTGCCGACCGAGCAGTCCATCCATCATTTTCAATAATGATATTGCGTCTGCCAGACATCACCATAGGTTCAATGGCTACTACCATACCAGATTTAAGCACGATTCCGTTGCCCCTTCTTCCGTAATTGGGGAGTTCTGGTTCCTCGTGCATCTGTCTTCCGATACCATGCCCAACAAACTCACGGACTACCTGATAGCCACCAGTTTCAGCATGATTTTGTATGGCATAACTTATATCACCGAGGCGCTTGCCCGTCACCGCTTGCTCAATACCAAGATACAGACATTCCTTTGTTCGGCGCAGCAGTTTCATTATATCCTCACTCACCTCACCCACAGGAAAGGTATAAGCAGAATCTCCATGAAATCCATTCTTCAGCACACACGTATCAACAGAAACGATATCTCCCTCTTTCAGGACAACCTTCTCTGAAGGTATTCCGTGTACTACTTGTTCATTGACAGAAGTGCATAATGTTGCAGGATAGCCTTCATAACCCTTGCATGAAGGTATTGCGCCATTGTCCCGAATAAACTCCTCTGCTATTTTATCAAGATAAGCGGTAGTTACTCCAGGCTTTATGACTTTGGCCACCTCGGCCAAAGTCTTGCCCAGAATACGGTTGCTTTCTCGTAACAACTCTATCTCTTCGTCAGTCTTGAGAAAGATCATACTTACATCAATATGCCATCGCACCGGAGCGTCCTTTGATACGCATACCCGACTCAAAGAAACCGTCGTAATGACGCATCAACAGATGACTCTCTATCTGCTGCAATGTATCCAATATTACACCTACCATAATCAGCAGAGAAGTACCGCCAAAGAATTGAGCGAATCCTTGGCTAACACCTGCCAATCGAGCAAATGCAGGAAGGATTGCCACAATTGCGAGGAATATACTTCCCGGCAAGGTGATGCGTGACATAATGGTATCAATATAGTCTGCCGTTTTCTTACCCGGTTTCACTCCTGGAATAAAGCCATTATTACGTTTCAGATCCTCTGCCATTTGCGTCGGATTGATGATAATAGCTGTATAGAAGTAAGTGAAGAGGATAATAAGTATTGCAAACACAAAATTATACCAGAAACCGGTGTTATCCATAAATGCCCGAACAAAAGCGCCCGCACTCTCGGAGGCAGAAAAACCTACGATGCTAATCGGTATAAACATAATGGCTTGTGCAAAGATGATAGGCATCACGTTTGCAGCATTGACCTTTAGAGGGATATACTGACGCACACCTCCATATTGCTTATTACCTACTATTCGTTTAGCATATTGCACAGGAATTTTACGAGTGCCTTGAACCAACGCAATCGCTGCTGCAAAGACAACAAGAAGCAATAGTATCTCTGCGAGGAATACTACCAGCCCACCACCTGCATCTCCTAAGCGCGATGAAAACTCCTGAACTATTGCACCCGGGAAACGAGCGATAATACCGATAAGAATGATAAAGGAAATACCATTACCTATACCTTTATCGGTGATACGCTCACCCAGCCACATAACAAACATAGAGCCCGCACATAGCAGGAGAGTGGAGGATATTGTAAACCAATTGAAACCTATTGCCAATGGTTGTCCGGCTTGGGCCATCTGCACCGAAAGGTTAACCAAATAACTCGGACCTTGGAATAGCAAGATTGCTACTGTCAGATAGCGAGTAATCTGGTTCATTTTCATACGACCGCTTTCGCCTTCACGCGACATCTTCTGGAAGTAAGGGACAGCCATAGTGAGCAACTGTATCACAATACTTGCAGAGATGTAGGGCATGATACCCAACGCAAAGATAGAAGCATTAGAGAATGCACCACCAGAAAACATATCCAATAGCGCGAGCAAACCACCGGCAGTCTGTGCGTGCAAAGCACTTAAAGCATCGGGGTTCACACCCGGAAGAATAATGAATGAACCAAACCGATAGATCAGCACAAAAAGCAATGTGGTCAGCAATCGATTTCTTAGGTCTTCAATCTTCCAGACATTCTTGAATGTTTCAAAAAATTTCTTCATTATTTCAAAGTTTTACGACTTCACCTCCGGCAGCAACAATAGCCTCTTCTGCACTCTTAGAGAAAGCATTGGCTTCTACCGTCAATTTGGTTGTGAGTTGACCATTACCAAGAATCTTCACCAGCATTGATTTATGAATAAACCCCGCTTGGAGCAACTCGTCTATTCCCACCTTGGTGAGGTTTTGTTTTTCGGCAAGAGCCTGAATGGTGGAAAGATTGATAGCCTTGTATTCAACACGATTGATGTTTTTGAATCCATATTTAGGCAAACGACGCTGAATAGGCATTTGGCCTCCTTCAAAACCAATTTTCTTCGAGTAACCCGAACGAGACTTGGCACCCTTATGACCACGAGTAGAAGTTCCTCCCAAACCTGAACCGGCACCACGACCGATGCGCTTCGCAGTTTTTACAGAGCCTGCAGCCGGGGTTAAATTATTTAATTCCATAACTATTACATATTTCTGATTCAACGGAGCTTAATAAATGACATCCAAGAATCAAAGGTTTATTAATCAATTACTTTTACCAAATGTCTCACTTTAGCCACCATACCGAGAATTGCAGGAGTGGCTTCATGCTCAACAACGGCGTTCATTTTTCTGAGACCAAGTGCATACATTGTTGCCTTCTGGTCTTTCGGGCAGCGGATAATGCTGCGTACTTGTTGAATTTTAATAGTAGCCATAGTACATTTCAATTATCCGTTAAACACTGTTGATAGACTGACACCACGATTTTGTGCTACCATATTGGCATCACGCATCTCACTTAATGCAAGGATGGTTGCTTTTACAAGGTTGTGCGGATTGGAAGAACCTTTTGACTTAGCCAATACATCGGTAACGCCTACAGATTCAAGCACTGCACGCATAGCACCACCAGCTTTCACTCCCGTACCATGACTGGCGGGCTGAAGATAAACCTGTGCTCCTCCAAATTTTGCAAATTGCTCGTGAGGGATGGTACCTTTGCGTACAGGCACCTTAATCAAGTTTTTCTTGGCGGCCTCTGTACCTTTCTGAATGGCAGCGGTAACCTCACCGGCCTTCCCAAGGCCCCAACCTACGATACCGTCTTCATTACCAACAACAACGATGGCAGCAAATGTGAATGTACGACCACCCTTGGTAACCTTTGTTACGCGGTTAACTGCAACCAGGCGCTCTTTCAATTCAATATCGCCTATCGTTTTGACGCGATTCATATTATTTACCATATTGCTTTAGAATTTAAGACCGGCTTCGCGTGCAGCATCTGCCAGTTGTTTAACACGACCATGATAGAGATAACCATTTCGATCGAAAACCACGGTTTCGACACCGACTTTCTTTGCGGCCTCAGCAAGTGCTTTCCCCACCTGGGCGGCTTTCTCTGTTTTGGTGATTTTATCTTTTATTCCGAGAGATGATGCAGAAGCAAGAGTTATACCTTTGGTATCATCTATTACTTGTGCATAAATCTGACTATTGCTACGGAATACGCTCAAACGCGGACGTTCAGCCGTACCGCTGATACGAGTACGGATATGAGCTTTGATTCTTTGTCTTCTTGCTATTTTCTGATTCATAATTTTACCCTTTCAATTTATTTACCAGCCGATTTACCAGCCTTACGACGAAGAACCTCACCTTGGAACTTGATACCTTTACCTTTATATGGTTCAGGTTTGCGGAAGGAGCGTATCTTTGCGCAAATTTGCCCGAGCAATTGTTTGTCAGCACACTCAAGAATAACCAACGGATTTTGGTTACGCTCGCTCTTTGTCTCCACCTTAACTTCCTTGGGGAGTTGCAGATAGATAGGATGTGTATATCCCAAAGAGAAGTTAAGTATCTGGCCTTGTGCCTCTACACGATAGCCGACACCAACCAATTCAAGAGTCTTCTGATATCCCTCGCTGACACCAGTTACCATATTATGTATCAAAGCACGATACAGACCATGTTTTGCGCGTGCTTCTTTCTCGTCGTTAGGACGAGTTACATGGCACACATTAGCCTCCACATCTACTTTTATCAGCGGATCAACCTGCTGAACAAGTTCACCTTTAGGACCTTTAACGGTTACAACATTGTCGTTGTTTACTGTTACGGTTACACCTGCAGGAATATTAATTGGCAATTTTCCTATTCTTGACATAATTTATCCTCCTACATTTAGCAAACATAACAAATAACTTCACCGCCCAATTTTTGTCCGAGAGCCTCTTTATTGGTCATCACTCCCTTAGAAGTAGAAAGGATAGCAATACCGAGACCATTGAGTACGCGGGGCATCTCACGATAGCCTACATACTGACGCAAACCTGGTGTTGAAACACGTTGTAAACTCTTGATCGCGTTAACTTTGTTAACAGGATCATACTTGAGGGCAATTTTGATAGTGCCCTGTGGACCATCCTCTACAAACTTGTATGAAAGGATGTAACCTTTCTCAAACAAGATGCGAGTGATCTCTTTCTTCAGATTCGAAGCCGGCACCTCTACTACGCGGTGACCTGCTTTGATTGCATTTCTGAGC
>CAJOPG010000150.1 GCA_905236355.1 Paludibacteraceae bacterium
TCCATTGTAACTGAAAATCGGCAAAAAAGATAACAAAAAGAAAGTCGTGTAAGCGTGAAACAGTCTAATGACCGATTTGGGTTTAAGTGCATTCCGGGCAGCAAGATTCCTTCCCGTCTCACTATCTTTCATTAGCATTATTGGGTGATTATTGGGTGATTTCAAGCACGGACAGTATATGCATGTTGCATATATGGTAGGAGTTCCTTGTTAGTTTGTACCTGTTTGCCCTGACCTTTTCATTTTTCATTTTTCACTATTAATTATAATCCGTATCTTTGCACACAACAAGGATTGTAAGAAAATTATGATTGTTTGTATCGCGGAAAAACCATCTGTAGGCAGAGACATAGCGCGCGTATTAGGGGCCACAACAAGCAGAGACGGGTATATGGAAGGCAACGGCTACCAGGTCAGTTGGACTTTCGGGCATCTGTGTGCGCTACTTGACCCTAATGACTACACGGAGCAATGGAAACCGTGGAATATGTCTCAACTACCGATGATTCCGCAACGTTTTGGCATCAAGGTGACGGATGACAAGGGCGTACAAAAGCAGTTTAATATACTGAAGACACTAATAGAACAAGCCGATGAAGTGATAAACTGCGGTGATGCCGGTCAGGAAGGCGAACTGATACAACGATGGGTATATCAGAAAGCCGGCTGCAAGGTGCCGATACGGCGATTGTGGATAAACTCCCTGACAGAAGAGGCTATCCGCGAAGGATTTCAACAACTGAAAGACCAAAGCGAATATCAGAAACTCTATGAAGCCGGGCTTTGCCGTGCGATAGGTGACTGGCTACTCGGTATGAACGCAACCCGTGCATATACATTGAGATACAGAAAGGAGAACCGGCAAGTGTTGAGTATCGGGCGTGTACAAACACCCACTCTTGCATTGATTGTCAAGAGACAGCAGGAGATAGAGCAATTTGTGCCACGCACCTATTGGGAACTCAAAACGGAATATCGGGGAGTTACATTTTCTGCATTGATAAAGAAGTCGGAAGACGAACTGTTAGAAGAGATAGAGAAGATACGGCAGAAAGTGGAAGGCGGAAAATCGAAAGCGGCTGTGCCTACTTTAGACGAGTTGCAACAGAAGAATCCGGGCATCGACGCCATTCCGTCGGTAGAAGCCGGAAACGCACTGACAGATGCCATCCGCGAGCAGCCGTTTGTTGTCACATCTATTGAGAAAAAGAAAGGCACAGAGTCGGCTCCGAGGCTGTTTGACCTGACATCATTGCAGGTGGAGTGCAACAAGAAATACGGGTTTTCGGCAGACGAAACTCTGAAACTGATACAAAGTTTGTACGAGAAGCACATCACCACTTATCCGCGTGTGGACACCACTTTTCTTAGCGACGACATCTACCCCAAATGCGGTGGGATATTGCGTGGCATAGAAAGTTACTACAAAGAGCAGATTGCTCCGCTTCATGGCAAGACTCTGCCGAAGAGTAAAAAAGTGTTTGACAACTCGAAAGTGACGGACCACCATGCCATCATCCCCACCGGACAGCAACCGAACAACCTGACCGAGCAGGAGAGAAAGGTGTTCAATCTGGTGGCACTGCGTTTTATTGCCGTTTTCTGGCCCGACTGCCAGATCAGTACAACTACAGTAATGGGAGAAGTGGAGAGAAAGGAAAACGAAATCGGAGAAGCAGAGAATCATAACAATGCGGCTATTCTTTTCCGTGCTACGGGCAGACAGATATTGGACAATGGTTGGAGACAGGTGTTCAACCTCACACCTGCCCTCTCTTCCGGAGAGGAGAACAATAGTACGGCTTCCGCTGACTCGGCCAACAATGAAGAACAGACAGACCAGAATGTACTCCCCGATTTCAAGAAAGGCGAACAAGGTCCGCACACCCCCTCATTGATAGAGCGTCAGACCACTCCGCCAAAACCCTATACAGAGGCTACATTACTTCGTGCAATGGAAACAGCCGGAAAGACCGTAAACGATGAAGAATTGAGAGATGCCATGAAAGAAAACGGCATCGGCAGACCTTCTACCCGGGCAGCCATTATAGAGAAACTCTACCAACGGCGCTACATAGAAAAGGTGCGCACCTCGCTTCGCGCCACACCGATAGGGATAGAACTGATTCATACTGTTCATTCCCCCTTGCTGAAGAGTGCGGAACTGACAGGACGCTGGGAGAAGAAGTTGCGTCAGATAGAGCACGGCGAATATACGGCTCAACAGTTTCTGGACGAACTCAAGCAGATGACCCGGGAAGTGGTATTGGATGTAAAGTTGGACAAAACGGGCATGCTGTGCCCCGTTTGCAGAAAAGGGTTTATCATCCGCGGCAACACCCAATACGGCTGCAGCCAGTGGCGCGAAGGATGCACCTACCGTGAACCTTTCCCCACAAACACAGAGAAAGCGGAAACCGCCAATTGACGATTTCCGCCTTCTATGATTCCAATATTTCTGGATTTCTGACTTCGGCAGAGGGAGCCCACACCGGATTGTCCCCTACCCCTACCCTATGGATTTCTCACTCTTCTTCTTTTCTGACTGCAACTGTAGGATTAAAGAACTCCTGCAGGAAGATAACGCCGAAGGGGGCACCTCCGCCGATGAAAACCGCTATCAAGAGGATTATCAGTTTGCGGGGTCCCACAGGTTCGGGATCGGTTTGTGCGGGGTCGATAATGCGTGTAGGCTGCAGATTAGATGCCATGGTGAGTGCTGCCTCTTCCCGCTTTTGATAGAGGAAGAGATAGATTTGCTGGGTAATAGTCTGCTGCCGTTTCAACTCTACAAACTCACGCTCTTGCGTTGGTACATTGTCAATCTGCCCGCTAAACTTTTTATCCTGTCGCTCGAGGTCCTTACGCATAATAGTCAGTCCGTCCCGCACACTGGCGATGCTGGTAACAATATTGCTTCGCAACACAGCCAACTGTTCGTCCAACTGTGCCAGCATGGGGTTATCCTCCGTAGCCGTACGCTGAATCTTCATGCGTTTGAGCAGTTCGGTATTGTATTGTGAGATAATAGTTACCAAAGAGGGGTCCTGCACGCCAAGGTTGGAGGGAATAGGACTAAACTGATTGTCCGGGTTCTGCACAAAATCGCGGATATATTCCACCAGATTGATTTGCGTCTCCACTTCCACAATTTTCTTGCGATATTCACTGGAGGTCATGACATAGAGTGCCGCTTCGTCCGTGAGGGATGTGATGTTGTTGCTTTTTTTATACTGTTCCACTTCTGTCTCCACCGAGTCAAGTTCCTGTGCCATCATCTGAAGCCGTTCGTCCAGAAACTGCTTTGAAACGGCAGCAGACTGGTTCTTGTCAATAGTAGCCTCCATGTCATACAGGTTAACCATACTACGAATGATGTCTTCCGCCCGTTTAGGCATATCGGTGTTGGTTGCGATGGAAACAATATTGGACCCTTTCTTTACCTGTTGTGCAGAGATGTCCTTGCGGAAGTCACTCACCAACCTATTCATACCGGTGGTAGTGATACGATACTTGTCGCCGGGTTGAAGTTGCTGATACTCGTCGAACCACACGGGTCCGATGCAGGTCATAACAGGTTCGGATATAGAGAATACTGCATGTTTGCTCTTCTCCTTTTCATACTTCACTTTCAGGCGATAAGCATTTTTTGTCCGCTCCAAATCCACATGCAGGGTTCCTTGCATTGTATCAGCAAACAATTCGGGGAGGTGCATGTTGAGGTCACATTCAGGATATTGTCCTTCCCAGCGCAGACGGTTTTTCTTGCGATACTCTGTTTGCAGGTTGTAGTTCCGTACGACCTGCTGCATGATGGTGCGGGAGTTGAGGATGTAGAGTTCGTCCGCCACATCAGAGGAACCACCCAGACCAATCATAGACAGCATTTCGTTGTTAGCGGCCATAGATGCCATAGCTCCCATCGGGCTTTTGTCCTTCATCATCATAGAACTGGACACATGCCATTGTTTGGTAGTGCAGAGCACATACATTACAGCCGCAAGGCAGCAGATAAATCCCGATATCAGGAACCAGTACCAGTACTTCAGGCAGCGGCGGA
>CAJOPG010000151.1 GCA_905236355.1 Paludibacteraceae bacterium
CGCCATATCAGACTGAAAAACAATGCAAGCGAGAATGTGTTGGCGGCATGTGAACTGACAAAACCATATTGCCCGCCTTTGTAGCCGTTCACAATGTGCAACAACCCTTCCAACTCAACTGCATGGGTCGGACGAGGACGGCATACCCAATGTTTTATCAGCCCTGAACTTACAAAGTCCGACAACCCTACACACACGCCGGACAATACTACAAACCATAATCCCTTCCAACCGTATCTGTATATCAAACAGACGCATAACACGATATATAACGGTAGCCAAATGTATCGTTGCGTCACATGCCAAAAGAAGTTGTCGGCAAACGCACTGTTCCAACCGTTCACGGCCAACAACCACTCCGTGTCAATATCTGTCAACCAATCTAACACTCCATTTATAATACTACAAACAGGCATGCAAACACATAACCCTTTCCTACTTGCAAATATACATCTTTCCGCCCGCAAATATACATCTTTTTTGATAATCTGCCAAAATATGCATAATTCTTAAATTCAGTTACTTACCTGTATCCTTTGATGAAAAATCGGTTGTAAGTTATTCATAATCAGTATCCGCAAACATAAGATAAACATAAGATGAACATAACATCAACATAACATCAACATAATGTCTTGTACCTTGGTAGCACCTCCTGTCAATGTATGGTGAATAACCTCCGTATCACTAAAATTTGCACAAAATACGACTATATTTTGTAAAGTCTGGTTTGCAAAATCAAAATAAATGCCGTACCTTTGCAAACGGTATAATTTGGATGTTTTGAAAATATGCTTGACTCTTTCTACGCTACACACAAATACCTTGTTGAACATACCGACCCGCTTGTCAGACGACGTCTGATGGACGAAATCAACTGGAATGACCGCCTTATCGCTATCAAAGGTTGCCGTGGAGTAGGGAAAACCACTTTCCTGCTTGCCTATGCCAAAGAACACTTCGGTATGTCGAAAGAATGCCTCTATGTCAATCTCAATAATTTCTATTTTGCTAAACATACACTACCCGAATTTGCCGGCGAATTTGTAGCAAGCGGGGGCAAAACACTCATCCTCGACCAAATATTCAAGTATCCGGCCTGGTCGCATGACCTTCGTGTATGTTATGAAAAATATCCCTCACTCCATATCGTTTTCTCCGGATCGCCGGTCATGCGACTCACTGAAGAAAATTCGGATTTGCGGGACATAGTAAAAATGTATAACCTGAGAGGACTCTCCTTCAGGGAATATCTTAATCTGCAAACGGGCAAATCTTTCCCGGTTTATTCGCTGTCGCAGATTATCTCTAACCACGAAAAGATTGCTAAAGAAATTCTTGTTGAAATCAATCCGTTGTGGTATTTCTCCGACTATTTGCGTTTCGGATACTATCCCTTCTTCCTCGAAAAACGCAACTTCTCTGAAACGCTGCTCAAAACAATGAATATGATGCTGGAGGTGGATATATTGCTTATCAAGCAGATAGACACTGCCTATCTTGAGAAAATCCGCCGTCTGCTCTATATCATGCTCGAAGAAACTCCCTGTACACTCAATGTTAGCAGACTGTCCAATGAAATAGATACTTCGCGGGCCACTACCATGAACTACATCAAATACCTCAAAGATGCACGCCTGCTCAATCTGCTATATATCGCCGACAAACAATATCCGCAAAAGCCGCAAAGAGTGTATATGCAGAATACTAATCTGCTCTATGCACTGCCTACTCGACAAATAGGTGAACTTACAATCGCAGAGACGTTCTTCTACAATGCCCTGCATGCGTGCCACAAAGTGAATGCCACCGACCGGAGCGCACAGTTCATTGTGGATAATAAACACTATTTCAATATTGCTCCGCGACTCTCCGGTAAAGCAGGATTCCGCCTCACTGCCGTTGGCAATACGGAAATCGGTTCGGGCAAACAGATTCCACTCTGGCTGTTTGGATTCTTATATTAAGATAACTACAAGCATAAAACATAATAAGTACAACAACTATAAAACAGTAAAGTTATGGCAAAAGAAAAGAAATTTGCAACCATGGATGGTAACGCTGCTGCTGCGCATATCGCGTATATGTTCACAGAGGTGGCTGCTATCTATCCTATCACTCCGTCGTCACCGATGGCGGAGAATGTTGACGAGTGGGCTGCTCAAGGCCGCAAGAACATGTTCGGCGAGACAGTGCTCGTTCAGGAGATGCAATCCGAAGCAGGTGCCGCAGGTGCCGTACA